>PDRI01000027.1 GCA_002748055.1 Bacteroidota bacterium
CACATTATTTTTCTTTCTTGGCAGCCTCGATTTTCCCGATGAATTCGTCGAAGAGGTAGGCGGTATCGGTGGGGCCGCCCGAGGCCTCGGGGTGGAACTGGGTCGAGAAGAAGGGCTTATCCTTATGCCGCATGCCCTCGTTGGTGTTGTCGTTGAGGTTCACAAAGAGGGGTTCCCATCCTGCCGGAAGGGTGTTGTTGTTGATGGCGTAGCCATGGTTTTGGGAGGTGATATAGGCTTTGTTGGTGCCAACCTCCAGAACAGGTTGGTTGTGGCTGCGGTGTCCGTATTTGAGCTTGTAGGAATCGGCACCGGCGGCGAGGGCCATGAGCTGGTTTCCGAGGCAAATTCCGAAGATGGGAGTGTCCTCGGTAAAGGCCCTGGCGAGGTTGTCGATGGTGGCCCGGCACTGTTTGGGGTCGCCGGGGCCGTTCGAGATAAAGAGGCCGTCGTATTCCTCCTGGCTGATGTCGTGGTCCCAGGGGACCCTGATCACCGTAGTATCGCGCTCCAGGAGGTAGCGGATAATGTTGTACTTCACCCCACAGTCGATGAGCAGAACACGGTGCTTTCCCTTCCCGTAAACCTTGCGTTCACCAATGCTTACGCTGGCCACGAGGTTCTCGAGGTTGGGATCGTAGTCGGCTGGTTCCCGGTGGTCGAAAACAATCTTTCCCAGCATGGAGCCCTTTTCCCGCAGGAGTTTGGTAATCAGTCGTGTGTCCACATCAAAGATGCCGGGAATCTTGTGCTGTTTGAGCCAGTCGCCCAGGCTGCGTTCAGCGTTCCAGTGGGAGTACTCGGTGGAGTAGTCCGAGATCACAAGCGCCGAGATGTGGAGTTGATCCGATTCGAAAAACTTGAACAGTTCATTCTCCGCATCTTCTCTGGGTACACCATAGTTGCCAATGATGGGGTAGGTAAGTACCAGGATTTGTCCTTTGTAAGAGGGGTCGGTCAGGCTTTCGGGATAGCCGGTCATTGCGGTGTTAAACACCACTTCGCCAGCAATGCTTTCTTCTGCACCGAAAGATTTACCGTTAAAGACGGAGCCGTCTTCGAGGACAAGTTTGATGGGCTTGAAATCCATAGATAGCTATTTAAGATTGCTGATTCATGAGCTTGGTGATGATCTCTTCGGCCTGTTTCGGGCTGATTCGTTTGGCCACAATCTCCTTATCCTTGTCCAGTACATAAAGCTGGGGATAGCTCTGAAGATTGTAGAGGCGGCGAAACTCGTTGCTGTATGGGCTCCAGCAATTCACCCAATCGTAAAGTCCGTGTTCATTCACGAAATCGACCCACAGTTCCTTGCCCTCAATGGTGTTGATGACATGAACGCTGATGACTTTCACGCCCTTTTCCCTGAGCCTGGAGAAGGATTCGTAAAGCTCCGGGGTGGCTTTCTTGCAATGGCCGCAATCGCCTTCCCAAAAATAAAGGATGGTATAGGGTGCATGCACATCATGCAGCAGAAAATCCTGGCCTATATGTGGATCCTTCTTGATGGTGCTGTCCTGCATGGCCATGTGAAAATGCTCCTCGGGAAGCTCCCGAAGGGCAATGTTCGGAGCGATTTGTCCGATCAGGTTTGGTTTGTTTTTTTCCAGGTTGTCTTTCAGCTTGGTGATGAATTCCTCGCTGCTCCAGCTGGCATCCGGGATGTAATAGTGTTCGGCAATGTGGAAATAAACCACATCCATTCCCATGAACTTGCTCTCGGCAAAGTGGTTGAAAAGGGTGATCAGCATGTAGCGGTACATGTCTTCGTCTTTTTTTGCTCCGCTGAGCAGGGCATCGACGGCCACCACCAGCGAATCGGGGTGCTGCACAACCACCCGGTTCAGGTAGGCCTTGATCTTGCCCTCATAAATGGGGGTATGAAGGAGGCGGATATCAAAGGGGTCGAAGCGGTCGAAGTAGTGCGCTCTGTAATAGAAATAGCGCAGGGAGTCGTCGTGTTGTTTATCACCCTTAAGCAGGTCCTCCGGCGGAAAAGATTCACGCGTGGCACCGATGAAGGTACTTACGAAGTCGTCCGGGTACTCCCGTTCAATCCTGTCCATGTAGCTTTCCATCTCCCGGTTAATGCGCTTTTGCTCTTCCAGGACGAGGCTTGAGTCCGCTTCATTTTTGGCCGAGGACAAATGGCTCTGTTCAGCCTTGATTTCGTTGCGCTTTGCCTGCAGAAAGGCTTTATACTCTGCGAAAACCCGGTTATCTGTCGAGCCTTCGAAACGGAGGCTGTTTGCAAAGTCCGAGGTGTCGGCAAATACCTTTAGTTCCTGGTCGTTGCCCAGCAGGAAGTCGAAGAAATAGGCCGGGCTGAAATAGATGAGATAGAGCCCGCCCTGGAAGGTTTCGTTTCCCTCAAAAACGCCCCGTCCGTTTTTATCCACCACAATGGTGTCCTTGGGAACCATGCGTGTGGTAAAATATTCGCCGAGGACCAGGGTGTCGTTCGAGAGCCCTTTAAGCTGAATTTCGATGCGATGGCCCTGGGCACCAAGGCTGTTTGGGAACAGAATCAGGCTTGCCAGGAGCAGTAAGGAGAAAGTGTTAAATCTGTGCATATACAAGGGCACTTTTTAGTCGGACAAAGGTAGTGAATCTATTTTAAAACATATTGGGCAATCGGCGTGCCATACTAATTCAAATTCACTAAATTGCCCTGTTTTTTCACGATCTTATAAGCACTTAGATGTATACGCTAGCCGAAGCACAGCAATTAATTGAGAAGCATATAGAGACCCTTAGCATTCCGGATGAGCCGGCAGGATTGTACGATCCGGTTCGCTATGTCCTTTCCCTGGGGGGGAAGCGCATCAGACCGGCATTGATGCTGCTTGCCTGTGAGCTCTATTCGGGTGGGGTGGAATCCGCCCTGATGCCGGCTATGGCCATTGAAATCTTCCACAATTTTACCCTCCTGCACGACGATATCATGGATCGTTCTGACATGCGCCGGGGCCATCCTGCTGTGCATATTAAGTACGGGGAAAATGTGGCTCTGCTTTCGGGCGACGTCATGTCCATCCTGGCTAGTCGCCTGATCAACAAGGCACCCGGTGTGGTCCTGAGTAGCGTTCACGATGTCTTTACCCACACGGCCATGCAGGTTTGCGAGGGGCAGCAGCTCGACATGAATTTTGAATCGGAGCTCACGGTCAGCGAAGAAGAATACATGGAAATGATCGAATTAAAGACTGCTGTTCTCATTGCGGCCAGTCTCAAAATAGGTGCTATACTGGGAGGAGCTTCCCAGGTCGAGGCCAATGAGCTTTACGATTACGGGCGCAACCTGGGCCTTGCTTTTCAGCTGCAGGACGATCTGCTGGACACCTATGGCGACGAGCAAAAGACCGGCAAGAAGCGGGGGACCGACATCGTCGACAATAAGAAAACCTTCCTGATGATCAATGCCCTTGAGAGGGCTGATGCCCAACAACGCGAAAGACTGGAGTTTTGGTTGAAATCGACCCGCTTCGATCGCCACGAAAAGGTGGCTGAAGTAACCCGCATCTATGATGAGCTGGGCATCAGGGCCCTTGCCGGGGAGCGGATCAAAGACTACTACAACAAAGCCATCGAGAATCTGAAGCATCTGGGCCGGCCGGAGGAGTGCAAGCAGGAGCTCTATCAATTTGCGGCCTATCTGATGGGCCGCGACTACTGATGCCGGCCTTCCTGTGATGCAATGCCCAGTTCCAGCATCAGCTCTTCCTGTCCAAAACGCAACAACATCGACCTGATCTCTTCGATCTGGTAGATTGTTTCGGCGAGCTCGCGCTTTATGCTGCTTTGCAGACGGGGCTTGAGCGAAGTATAGTAGTTGTGTTCAAGTACCAGGTTGTGATAGTGTGCCTTAATCAGCTCGCTGGCCTTCTCCGTTTCGCCGCACATGAGATAGAGCTCCGGTATGCCCGGATAGTGCCGGACCTGGTTGTTCTTCTCCGGTAAGGTAATGCCCGTGAAGTACTGGTCGAATGGCAGGACACGGTCGGGGGCCAGTTCCATACAGCGATCGAGCACCTCTATGGCTTTGTCCTTCTGCCCTTCCTCCAGAAGCTTCATGGCCAGCCGGGTATAGAGGCTGCGGAAACGAATCACCCCCAAGGTGCGGATGGTGTAATAGTCGAGCTGAACATCCTTTTCGTTCATTCGTCCCCAGGTAAACTTGTTCATGAGGCGGTCGTAGAGGACATCGGTATCAATGTCGCCCATGTCCAAAATGCTGGAATAAGGCCTGTGTATGGGAACCAGTTTAAAGGCCAGGCCTTCGGTCCGGTAATAGGCTTCCAGGCCCAGGGAGCCGTCGAAGCCGCCGGCAGTGTAGTAAATGGGTCGGTTCCATTTTTCCGAGCTGATGACATCCAGCTGAGCCAGGGCATTTTTCAGCAGGTAGTTGTCGGCCGGGAGTTTTAGTTCAATTTCCTTTTGCATGCGCCCGGCGTCCTCGGGCCTGATGCTTCCGTTCCCGACAAGCCTTGCCGAGTCCACCGGCAGAATGATTTTGTGGGTCGGGACATAGTTCATCTTCTTGCCCGATTGCTGAGAAAGCTTGGTGCGGGGGTCGTCCGATTTGATGAAGCGCATCACATAGTCGGCCGTGGCTTTGTTCTTGCTCTTTCTAACGAAGATGCGCGAGCCCATCTCCTTCTGGCTGTAGCTTTCTTCGGGCAGGGAAAACTTCAGGGGCGGCGAACTGTAATTCTGCCAGCGCATCTGGTCGATGTACCAGTCCATATTAAAGAGCATCATGTTTACAATGCGTACATCTTCGCGCACACCCTCCACATCCTGCACATACCAAAGGGGGAAGGTGTCGTTGTCACCTACTGTAAACAGCACGGCATTCTTCTCGCAGGATTCCAGATAGTTCCGTGCAATATCCCGGGCAGTATAGCGGCCCGACCGGTCGTGGTCGTCCCAGTTCTGAACAGCCATCAGCGAGGGCACCGCCAGGAAGCTGATCAGCACTGCAAGCAGGGCCGAGAGCCCTGAAGGCAGCTTGCTGCGCATCAGTTGGTAGAGCCCGGCCACCCCGATGCCGATCCAGATGCTGAAGGCATAGAAGGAGCCTGCGTAGGCATAGTCCCGTTCGCGAGGCTGCAGGGGAGTCTGGTTCAGGTAGAGCACAATGGCCAGTCCGGTGAGGACGAAGAGGCTCATCACCACCCAGAAATCCCGGGCATTCCGGTCGGCATGGTAGAAGAGTCCCAGAAGTCCTAGCAGGAGCGGGAGAAAGAAATAGCTGTTGCGTGCAGGATGGTTTGCGATTCGTGGGGGCAGGTTTTTCTGCGAACCCAGCCTAAGCCCGTCGATTGGGCCAATCCCACTGATCCAGTTTCCTTTCAGGACCTCGCCATGTCCCTGGATATCGTTTTGCCGACCGGCAAAGTTCCACATGAAATAGCGGAAGTACATGTGGCCGATCTGGTAGCGCAGCAGAAATTCGATGTTATCCAGAAAGCTTGGATTCTCCCGGTCTTTGATGGTTCCGAAGTCCTCGTATACCTTGATATGGTTAGGATCCATGCTGTACATGCGTGGGAGGAGGCTCTTGCCCCGGTCCATCACATATTCGGGCTTCCGCATGGCGACCTCGTACTTATTTGCCTTCTTGTCGAGGACATAAACCGGGTCGGTGTATTTGATATCGATGGGTTTGGCATTGTACTGGTGACCCAGGATGAGGGGCCTGTCGCCATATTGTTCTCGGTTGAGGTAGGAGAGGAGGGCAAAGACATTTTCGGGCCTGTTTTCGTTCATTGGCGGAGCTGCCAGGGAACGGATCACGATCATCGCATACGAAGAATAGCCGATGATGATGACGGTGGTGCAGACCAGGATGGTGTTCCAGACGACATGCTTGTTTACAAACTGCGTTCGGTAGATACCGAAAACCAGGGCTCCCAGCAGCAGTGCTACATAGACGACTACCCCGGTATTGTAATGGAGCCCGAGCAGGTTGGTAAAGAACAGCTCAAAGCCGGTGGCCACCTTTACGATACCCGGAATAATGCCATACATCACGAAGAGCAGGATGGCGAAGGACAGGGCAAGCGCAGTAAGCAAGCCCTTTCGGCTGGGTTTGTATTTGCGGAAATAATAGACCAGCACGATGGCGGGAATGGCCAGCAGGTTGAGCAGGTGAACACCAATGGAAAGGCCCACAAGGTATGCTATCAGCACGAGCCAGCGATTTGCTCCGGGTTCATCGGCAACGTTTTCCCACTTGAGGATGGCCCAGAATACCACGGCAGTAAAGAGCGAAGAAGTGGCATAGACCTCTCCCTCCACTGCCGAAAACCAGAAGGTGTCCGAGAAGGTATAGGCCATGGCTCCGACCAGGGCACCGCCCAGCACTACCAGAAGGCTTCCTCCGGCAGGTTTTCCTGCTTCAGCCTCATTTTCTGTGCGATCGGCCCGGAAAATCTTATTCAGGAAATGGCTTATGGTCCAGAATAGAAACATGATGGTACCGGCGCTTGCTACTGCGGAGACAGCATTGATCATCCGGGCTACATGCTCCGGTCCGGGCGCAAAGAGCGAGAATACACGGCCAAGTATCAGGAAAAGGGGGGCGCCCGGGGGGTGGCCAACCTGCAGTTTATAGGAGCTGGCGATGAACTCGCCACAGTCCCAAAGACTCACGGTTGGTTCGAGGGTGAGCAGGTAAACGACCAGGGCCAGGATGAAACTGATCCAGCCCCCGAGGATGTTTAATTTTCTGAATGACATGCTGTTCAATGTAAATGCAACTCCGATGTCCGCGAATTTAGTGACTTTTTTGGCCCCGTTCCCCAAAAAACTATCTTTTTGAAAATTTTGTGTATATGCCCCAGAACTTTATATTTGTGGTTCACCTATATCCTGATGTCATGACCTCGAAAGGAATGAATGATTTGGATCCTACGCTCTACACCGATTACCCCGAATTTGAGAATGAATACCTGAATGTAAGTGAACCCAATACCCTGTCTCCCTCGAAACAGACCCTGATTGTGGGGCTCGATAAACGGAAACTCGATGGGGCAACCATTACCTATATCACGGGCTTTGTCGGCCGTCGCATCGATCTGCTTAAGATCGAGGAAGAGCTTCAGGGTGTTTGTCACACCTGCGGAAGTTCCAAGATGTATGATATTATACTCTTTGGCGATGTGAGGAAAAGGGCGTATGTCTACCTCAGGGCCAATGGTTATCAAGTAAAATTTGCCGAGAGCTAGACGCAAGATATTCCTGAGCGGCAACAGAAGCAGGGTGCTGTGCATCCTGCTTCTGTTGCTTTCGGCCCAGCTCCGGGGCCAGTTCTACAGCTATGGCCAGGATGCGGGCCGGCTCCATTGGTCACAGGTACGGACCAGTCATTTCACCTTTATTTATCCCCGGGAGATCGACTCCCTGGCCCATGCTTTTGCCGAACGGATCGAATACTATCGTCCGTATCTGGGAGCGGCGCTCGACCATGAGCCCAGTCACATGCATGTGATTCTGCACAATGAATCGAGTTTCTCGA
Organism: Bacteroidota bacterium; assembly: GCA_002748055.1. GTDB lineage: Bacteria > Bacteroidota > Bacteroidia > Bacteroidales. The sequence goes on from PDRI01000027.1 coordinate 7,523, forward strand.
ACGGAGTCTTTGTCTGGGCCCCCAAGCGTCTGGAGATTTTCACCAATCCCGATCCCAATGGTCATTTCCAGAACTGGCTCACCCAGCTTGCCATTCATGAAGGCCGGCATGCTGTGCAGATCGATAAGCTCAATCAGGGTTTTACCCGTGGCCTTTCGGTGGTGGCCGGACAACAGGCTGCTGGTGCCATGGCTGTTTTTCTGCCCTACTGGTACCTGGAAGGGGATGCAGTCGACAGCGAGACCAGGTTGTCGGTTTCGGGACGGGGCAGGCAGCCCTCTTTTCAGATGGAGCTAAAAGCCCAGGTGCTGGAAGGGAAGGGTGCCTATTCTTTTTCGAAGGCTGTTTTGGGTTCTTACAGGGATCATATTCCCAATCACTACCAGCTCGGATATCTGATGGTTCGCCATGGGCGTCGGACCTACGGCGATGCTTTGTGGATCGATTATCAGCAAAATGCGGCCCGCAAGCCCTGGCTGCTGCTTCCCGGGCGCTATACCATGCGTAAATACGGGCAGCGCTCTGTTCCGGGTTTTTACAGGGAAGCCCTGGAATCCTGGAGCCGCTACTGGGCCCGGGAGGATGCCCTGCTTGAACCGACACCCTGCGACAACTGGCCTCCCCTGCCATCGGGAAGCTATACCAGTTACCGCTTTCCCCACCCGGTTTCCGACGATTTAATTGTGGCACTGAAGACAGGGCTGGATCAGATTCCCGCCTTTGTTTACCTGGGCCGAAAAGGGGAAGAAAGCGTAATCTATCGTCCCGGTTTACTGAACACGGGGGGCTTTAGCTTTTCGGGTAGCCATCTTGTCTGGGACGAATTCGTCCCGGACCTGCGCTGGAGTAACCGGAATTATTCGGTCGTTCGCATCCTTGATTTGGCCGATGGCCGGGTCCGAAACCTGGGGAAACATACACGCTATTATGCGCCCGCGTTGTCGGGCGATGGCAGCCGCATAGCCTGCATCGAGCAGTCGCCTCGTCAGGAATTTTTCCTGGTTTTGATGGACCTTGAGGGGCGGGTCGAAGCCCGCATCCCTTCTCCGGGGGGCGGACTGCTTCAGCATCCTGCCTGGATGGAGGGCGATTCCGCTCTGGTGGTCATCGGCAATGAAAGAGGGGGAAAAGGGATGCTGGTCTGTGATCCCGGATCCCGCAGTTGGAAAAGATTGTTCGATGCGGGTTTCGACGATCTGTCGCATCCCGTGGTTCAGGGGCAGCGGGTTTATTTTTCGGCCACCTTCACGGGCATCGACAACATCTTCTGTTACGATATGGCCGGGGATTCGGTCTTTCAGGTGAGCTCGTCCCGCTTTGGGGCCTTTCAACCTGGCTTGAGTCCCGACGGCTCCCTGCTGGCCTTTGCACAATATGGGGCATCGGGCTACCGGATTTCCACCATGTCGCCCGATCAGGCCCTGTGCCTGCCCCTTGAACAGGTCAGAGATCATAGCAGAGCGCGCGACTATGCGATGAGTGCGGCAGAGGAAGCCATCGTTTACCATGCACCGGCTTCCCCTCTGTCGGATGCCCCCTTGCCCCCGGGAAAATCCGCATCCCAGTCCCGCATAAATGCCGGAATCCGGTGCCGGGAAAGTGCCGATTCCCTTTCAGGGGATAAGGCCGCATCCCTGTCATGGGAGCCAAAGCCTTATCACAAGATCGGGCATTTGTTTCATTTGCATTCATGGCTGCCTGCTTATGTTGATTACCTGAATCCTTCCCTCAGTTTCTCACCCGAGGATCTTCCAGTGAAACCTGGTGTAAGCCTTCTGTCTCAGAACCACCTGAGTACTGTGGTGAGTCAACTTGCCTATTCTTACGAAGGCGGGTACCACCTCTTTCATTCGGGGCTGCAATTCAGCGGTCGCTATCCCGTACTGAACTTCTATGCCGACTATGGTGGTCCCCCCGAGGTTCTGCTTATGGCCGAAGGAGATTCGAGCCTCTCGCTTCCCCCAGATTTTCGGCTCAGGACTGAACTGCACATCCCCTTGCGCCTGAATACCGGAAAATACCTGACGCTGATCCAGCCCGGCCTTAAATATACTTACCGACGCGATGTTCAATACAATCATGCAGCCTCGTCGTACCAGATTGGAGCCCACTACCTGAACCTGCATCTTTACCTGACGTCCTTTCTTCGAAAGGGATATCGCGATATTCAGCCCCGGCTTGGTTTTGCCGGTCTGGGTGGCCTTTACCATGCTCCTGGCTCTCAGGTATATGGTTCTGTGTTCTACGCCAGGGCTTCGGCCTATCTTCCCGGTTTTTTTGCCCATCATGGTTTCAGACTGGGACTGAACATGCAGAAACAAGAGCTACCCGACCCGGCGCGACCAGCCTTTACCAATATGGTTTCCCTTCCCCGGGGGGTCTATGGTGTTTTCGCCCGGGAGCTTCAGGGCTATTCTCTCGACTATGTCCTCCCCCTTTGCTATCCCGATCTGGCCCTGGGAGGTTTGCTCTATCTAAAGCGCATCAGGGGCGCTTTGTGGCACGATTGGGTAAGGGCCAAAGACCTCGTGCTTACGACACCTGGCCCGCACTTTGAGGACCTCGACTTCCGGAGTGTGGGCATCGACCTGCGTTTCGACTTCAATCTGTTCCGGATTCCCTTCCCGGTGAGCCTGGGCAGCCGGTTTATTTACCTGCCTGCCACGGAGGATGTCCGGGTCGAATTTCTTTATACCGTTGATATATAGCTTTCTGTCTGGTGTGGATGGCTGCTGCTACAGCTTTAAAGTTGTTTTTTCCATATAATAAGGGCCGGGATTCAGCGTTTCGCAGATACTATTGTATTTTTGTTTTTCGTGGATGAGTTGTTCACATATCGCCGCAAAGGATTCAGGGGCTTTCTGAAAGAGAACCGTTTGGCCATCCTCTATACCCTCATTATTCACATGGTCATTGCCATTGTGATGGTGTTTACAAAGGTAGAGGGCCTGAAGGAGGGCCACGAACTGGGCGTTTTGCTCGAGTTCGAGGAGAAGACCATCGAGGAGATCCTGGAAGAAGAGGAAGCGGATGTGCCTGCCGAATGGCTTGAGCAGGTCATCGCCGAGCGCGAAATATCCAGTAACCGGGCAGTCAATGTGAATGCAGAGAATGCCTTTTCTTCCGATATCTCTACCGACGCTTATGTAGATGATCTGCTGAAACAGATCGAGGAGGCGAGAAACGAGGCCGACCGCGAGAAAATCGAGGAATTGCAGGCCATTCTGGCCTTGGCCGACTATGTGCCTGAAGAACGTGCCGAAAAGGAGGAGCAGAGCGAGTTCAGCGGCCCTACAACCATCACCTATGAGTTTCTGGAGATGCCCAAACAAAGGGGGCGGAAGCAGTTGAGCATTCCGGTTTATCGTTGCCAGGGTTCGGGCCGGGTGCAGGTGGAGGTCAGGGTCAGGCAGGATGGCACGGTCTCGGATGCCAGGGTTCGGGAGCCCATCGAGGGCATGGACCGGGTTTGTTTTGCAAAAGCTGCACTGGAGGCTGCCCGTTCGTCCCGCTTTCGGATCGATATGCAGGCCCCTTCCCAGCACCGGGCCCTGCTCACCTATACCTTTGTAGCCCAGTAGCCCTTACAAACCCCGATCGGCCATTAGTTCATTGGCCCGCTTTGCAATCAATTCCAAATCCTGGTCCATCATGCAGCGGAAGTGTTTCTTTGGACAGCGATCGTAGCCGATTTTCGAGCAGGGGCGGCAAGGGAGCCCTTCCAGCTCAAAGATTTCCGAGTCGGGATGAGCGCGGTAGGGATACATGCCAAAGGCCGGAACTGTATTCCCCCAGATCGAGAGAATGGGTTTTCCAAATGCAGCACCGATGTGCATCAATCCCGTATCATGGCTGATGAGCAGCTTGCATTGGGCAGTCAGTGAGGCCGATTGGTTAATGTTGTATTGGCCACAGCTGTTTAGGACCGGGACTTCAGTATCGCCGCTCTTTCTGTGCCTTGCCAGGGAGCTGAGAATGGCCTCACCCACCGGCCTGTCTTCGGTTCCCCCGAGAAGTATTACCGGGAACTTAAGCATCCCGCACAGCCTTATCAATTGTTTGGTGGGAAGCCTTTTGGTGGCGTGCTGAGCGCCAATCACCAGGCCGATGTAGCCCTTGCGAAAGCTTTCAGGCAGTGTTTCAGGATCGACCTGGTCCTTTTCCGGCACGAAATAGTCCAGGCCTTCCTCATCGCTTTTGCTGATAAAATGCCGGATGGTGGCCAGATTGCGATCGACCATGTGGAGCTCGGGCATGCGGTTGATCTTCAGCCGTACAAGGAGCCATTTTTTCAGGTTCAGCTTGTCAACACTGAAGTCCATCCGCCTGATCCTGTTTTTGATCCGGGCCGATCGCAGGTTGTGATGAAGGTCGATCACATAATCGATACCGGTGCTTTTGAGTTCCTCAGCGGTTTTCTTAAGATCCCCTTCAAAGGCATGAAGCTGGTCTATGTAGGGATTGGCCTCCAGTACCGGAACATAGGCTTTTTTTACCAGATAGTGAATCTCGGCATCGGGCACCGCCCTCTTCAGATGGCGCAACACCGGGGTCGTCAGCACAATATCCCCAATCGAGGAAAAGCGGACAATCAGAAACTTAACCATTAAATCAGGTCCTTGAAAAAGAGCAGGAGGGCCAGCCAGTATTCAGAGCTGTTTCTGGTTTCATCCGAAAAGGCCAGGGCTCCTCGTCCACCTTCACCCATCTCGGGTTCATAGAGCGTCATGTATTGCTCGTTCACACCCGAGGCAAGTTCCTTTACATAGCTGAATTCCGAGCGGCTCGAGCTTATAAAGACTGGTTTTTTTAGTCCGCTGATGGTGTCCTTTATGCTGATGGTAGGCTTGAAGTATTCGCCCGGACTCAGCGCGACAACCGCCCTTACGAGGTCATTTTCATGCGCCAACTTCAGGCTGAGGGATCCGTTTGCGCTGCATCCAAAGAGAATGACAGGCAATTTCGACTGACGGTAGGCATACTGAACAGCAGCCTCCATGTCGCCTTCAATCTGTTCGGACGAAACGGCACAGTTGAGGGCCCGGCAGCGTTTGGCTGTTTCGTTCGAGACAAAACTCTTGCTCCCCCCGTTCCGAAGGTCGACTGCAAGGCAATTGTAGTCCATCTTACAGAGCCGGCGGGCAATGTTTTCAAACTCGCCACGGCTCGATTCCTGTTCGTGGAATAAAACGATGTAGGGCAGGCTGGCTGCGATGATATACTCATCAGCAGTAACCGGCAGGCCATCTTTCGACTCAAAGGTGACCGTCCTCTTCCTGACTACATTGAAGGAGCTTGATCCGAGGACCAGTAAAACCAGACTTGCCGTAAATAAAATCCGTCTTGTAATGCTCCCCGACCCACTATTTCTTAGCCGTCTCTGCAAGTACGATTATTTTATTGTTTTTGGCTTCAATGACCCCGCCATCCACATCGAAATAGCTTGTGGCACCCTTTTGGTCCACAATCTTGATGCGTCCGTTCTCCAGCGTGGAGATAATGGGAGCATGGTTCCTCAGGATCTCAAACGAACCTCTGGAGCCGGGGACCTGAACCAGGTCCACGTCTCCCGAAAAGAGTTTTTGATCTGGTGCGATGATTTCCAGCAGCATTGTTCTTAAGCTTTAGATTCGGCGAGCATTTTCTCACCCTTCTCAATGGCTTCTTCAATCGTACCAACCAGGTTGAAGGCAGCTTCCGGATACTGGTCCACTTCACCATCCATGATCATGTTGAAGCCCTTGATGGCATCCTCAATTGAAACAAGTACACCCGGGATACCGGTGAATTGTTCGGCTACGTGGAAGGGTTGTGAAAGGAAGCGTGCAACCCGCCTTGCCCTGTGTACCACGAGCTTATCTTCTTCAGAGAGTTCATCCATACCAAGGATGGCGATGATGTCCTGGAGCTCGTTGTAACGCTGAAGCAGAACCTTCACCCGCTGCGCGGTATTGTAATGCTCGTCGCCCACCACCTCGGGTTTGAGAATCTGCGAACTCGAGTCCAGTGGATCAACCGCGGGATAGATACCCAGCGAAGCAATTTTTCTGCTCAATACCGTCCTGGCATCCAGGTGGGCAAAGGTTGTTGCCGGAGCCGGATCGGTAAGGTCGTCAGCCGGCACGTAGATGGCCTGGATGGAGGTAATGGAGCCCCGTTTGGTGGAAGTAATACGCTCCTGCATCTGGCCCATCTCGGTAGCCAGGGTTGGCTGGTAACCTACGGCCGAAGGCATACGCCCCAGAAGGGCACTTACCTCAGAACCGGCCTGGGTGAAACGGAAAATATTGTCAACGAGGAAGAGGATGTCTTTCCCTCCGCTTTCCTCATCGCCGTCACGGAACGATTCGGCAACGGTAAGTCCCGAAAGGGCAACCGTTGCACGTGCTCCGGGTGGCTCATTCATCTGGCCGAATACCAGTGTGGCCTGCGACTTTTCCAGCTCTTCCTTGTCCACCTTATTCAGGTCCCAGGAGCCTTCTGCCATGCTTTTTTCAAAGGCCTCGCCATATTTGATTACCCCCGATTCGATCATTTCCCTGAGCAGGTCGTTCCCCTCACGGGTACGTTCCCCTACTCCTGCGAACACGGAAGTACCTTCGTATTTCTTTACGATGTTGTTGATCAGCTCCATGATGATAACCGTCTTACCAACACCGGCACCGCCGAAGAGACCAATCTTCCCACCCCGGGCGTAGGGTTCCAGCAGGTCGATCACCTTGATACCGGTGAACAGTACCTCACTTTCGGTGGAGAGTTCCGCAAATGAAGGCGGTTCATTGTGAACCTGATAGCCATCGGCTTTGTCAACCTTTCCGATGCCATCAATGGCCTCGCCAACCACATTCAGCAGGCGTCCTTTAACATTGTCACCCTTGGGCATTTTAATCGCTTCTCCCGTGGCCTCAACCTTAAGCCCGCGCTGCAGGCCGTCGGTGGAGTCCATGGCGATGGTTCTTACAGTATGCTCGCCGATGTGCTGCTGGCACTCAATAATGAGGGGGCTGCCATCGGGTCTTTGAACTTCAAGTGCTTCGTGAATATTAGGGAGATCTTTTCCCGCTTCTTCAAAACTCACATCAATTACAGGACCGATTACCTGAATGATTTCTCCTGTCATTTTTGCCATTGGAAAGGTATTAATTGCTTTTTCAGTTTGAATTCAAGTAGCACAAATTTAGCATTTTTTTGAAGCCAAGTGCGGTAAATGAATAAAAAAACAAAGCCCTTTTCAGCCCTTTTTTTGCGTTGTTCTCAAAGTCATGAAACCAGAGGGCCGGGTTTTGCGTATAACGGTAAATCTGACAAGGGGTCGAATCCCTTAAAAAATGTAGAAGCTTTGAAGATCAGACAGCTCATAGTTGTGTTCATTCTCCTGTTGCATTTGCCTTTGACAGGGCAGGTGAACCGCGTGGCCCTCGGCCTGAATTTTGCATCCGGGGCCTCCTTTAATTCAGGCGAGACAGGAAATCCGGGGCTTTCCTTAAAGACCTGGATTAAACTCGACAAGCGGGGAGTGCTTAGCATTGTTCCATCGCTAAGCGCTTACCATCGCTATCGGCTCGAGACCGGTTATTCCATCCTGACCAATTATATGTTTCAGGGTGACCTTAACCTGCAATATGCCATTTTCGAGCAGCGTACCCTCCGGACCATTGCCTTTGCCGGAGGGAATTTCACCTACCTGAATTCCACCTACGAACCGCTTATCACTTTCAGGGAACCGCCGCTGGGCGATGCCAGCGACCATGCTGCCGGTGCGAATATAGGAGCGGGCCTGGAATTGCGCATGTCTTCGCACTGGGATTTCAATGTCCTGGGTCGCTATGTTTTCTCCAAATACCCTCAATTTATTATCGGTGTCGATGCGGTCTATTATCCGATTGGTCGTCGCAAGGTCCGTGGTCGAAGGTAGGGGCTCGGCAGCTATGCTTTTTTTCTTATCTTTAGTGCTAATATTTTTCACCCGGCAACCGGTTCAGATAAACACGTAAGATTGATATGGCCAGCTTAAGATTTTTACTGGGGGGCATCCCCTCAACCGAAAAGGTGGAATCTGCAGATGACAAACTCAGGGCAGACTATAAAGCGTTTAAAGAATTCGAAATTTCGGACGAATTGGCGCACTATGTTGAGCTGGAAAAAGAAGTCACTTCCAGTGATTTTGCCTTGCGTAAGAAGAAGATTCTGAAGGCCAGGTACAAGGCTTCGGAGGCCCATCGCAAAGAGACGCAGTATAACAAGCTTTCAAAAGCCAAAGGTGAACCTTCAGAAGCCTTGAAAAAGCTTGAAGCCTATATCCATTCAGAGGAATTTCTCAAGGAAAAGCAGTTCCTGACCATGAAGCCAAAGGAACGCTATGAAAGCACCGAAGAATACCGGAAGGAAACAGAATACCAGACCCTGAAGAAATCCGAAAAGATTCTATGGTATTTCAAGACCAGGAAAAAGTATCCCTTCAGGGAAATTGAACGCTGGAAGCTCACCTTCGAGGATCAGTTTTCGGGCCCCGCCCTCGACAAATCCAAATGGATTACTCGCTATTACTGGGGCGACGAGAGCATGGATGCCTCTTTTGTACTTGAGGATGACAAGAGTTTCATCAGCGATGGTGCAAACATTGAGTTTTACGATGGCAAGCTCAGGATTGTAACGAAGAAAGAGTCCGCTGAGGGCCTCGTCTGGCGTGGGAATCAGGGCTTTGTCAAGGAGGACTTCGATTTCACAACCGGCTTTCTGAGTACAGCCCGGAGCTTTAAGCAGAAATACGGCATCTTCAAGGCCAAGATCAAGATGTCGGGCAACGGCATTGCCCAGTCCTTCTGGCTGCTGTCTTCCTCCATGCTGCCGCACATCGACATTGCCCGCTTCGAGGAGGGGAAACTCTATTCGAATTATTTCTTTGGCAAGGCCGAAGCCCCCTCAAAATCCATCTCCAAAACCAGTGGGGGAAAGTATGCCGACAATTATTTCATTTTTAGTCTTGAATGGTCTCCAAACAAGCTGGTATGGAAGATCAACGACAAGGTTTTCAAGACCCAGACCGCCTCAGTTCCGCAGGAAGAGATGTACATCAACTTCTCGGCCAACCTGAAGAAGGATGCGAGTGAATCCGGCCTGCCTTCCGCCATGGAGGTGGATTGGGTAAGGGTCTATGAGTTGAAGACCGGGGAATAAATCCCGGAACTGCGCCGGACGGTCGCGGATAGCCTGTTACTTCTTTTGTCGTCCGGACTTAGTTTGCCAAATGTCGCCTAGAAGGGCCAAAAGATGGGGATCACAATCAGGGAAATAATCAGTGCCATTGTATTCAGCGGCAGTCCAATCTTCCAGTAGTCGCCAAATTTGTAGTTCCCGATGCTTTGCACGATCAGGTTGGTCTGGTAGCCAATGGGGGTCGAGAAGGAGGCTGAGGCGGCCACACAAATGGTAATGAAAAAGGGTTTTGGATCGACCCCCAGCTGGGAGGCCGCTGCCAGGGCAATCGGGAAGGTGATGGCCGCAGCAGCATTGTTCGTGATAATCTCCGTAAAGGCATTCGTGATGATGAAGATTGCCGCCATCACGCCGAGGGGGCCAAAGCCCTTGGAGATGTTGATGGTGGTTCGGGCAATGAAGTCGGCCGCACCGGAGTTCTGCAGAGCGCGGCTCACCCCGATGGCTGCCGCAATGGTAATCAGGACGTCCCAGTTGATGGGTTTCGTGTATTTCTTAGGGGTAAAGATCTTCATGGTAGCCATGAGCACAACAGTGATGGCTGCAAAGAAGAACATGTCGTATTCGTTCCTGCCGTGGAAAGGCAGGTAGCGTCCGGCGGTGGCACCGACAATCATCAGGCCCACCAGTCCGGATGCGATCCAGCGGCGGTAGCGGTCCTTGGCATCGTTAAGCTCTCCCTTTTCAGTAGCCATGTAAAAAACCCGGGATTCGCCCCAGTAGCGGGTGAAGTCCTCGGTGGTCAGCAGCATGAGGCTGTCACCGGCTTTCAATCTGAGGTTGTTGAGATTGGTGGTGATCCGTTCCCCGTTTCGATGGACAGCCATGACAATGGCATTGTAGTGACCGAAGAAATCGAATTCGCCCAGGGTTTGTTGTATACCGGGAAAGCGCGGGGCGATGACCACCTCTACCTGTTTCAGTGATTTTTTCAGGAACTCGGGATCGGCATTGTCCAGGGCATTCAGGCGGATGTTCGGGTGTTGGGTCAGAAAGTCCACATCTTCGGAACGCCCTGCGATGATCAATTTATCATCGGCTTCCAGCACAAAGGGTGAATTGGAGATGCGAATGTGTTTGCCATCGCGGATAACCGTGCGCACGGCAAATTCCTTGAGTCCGGGCAGGTGTCGCTTTTCGATTTCCTTTCCAACAAGGTTGCTGTTTCCGGGGAGATGGATGTCGAAATAGTATTCCCGGGTGTCGTTGGGAAAGCTGAAGCGGGGAATCTTTTCACCGGGCAGAAGCCGGTTCGAGAAGAGGTTGATGTAGATGAAGCCGAAAAAGGCCAGAAAGAGTCCGACCTTGGCCAGTTCGAACATTCCAAGGCCTTCCATGCCCCTGTCCAGCATCATTCCGTGAACCAGCAGATTTGTGGAGGTGCCTATCAGGGTACAGGCCCCCCCGAATATGGTGGCATAGGAAAGCGGGATAAGGAATTTCTGGGAAGGTAAACTCAGCTTATCGGCCCATTTCTTCAGCACCGGGGCAAAGATGATGACCATGGGGGTATTGTTCAGAAAGGCAGATATGGCCGATACCGGGATCATGATCTGCATCAACAGGCGGGGGATGGGGCGGCGTTTCTTGGGCATGATGACCGCAGCCATTTTATTTAGAACTCCGGTTTCCTTCACACCCTCACTCACGAGGAAGAGAAGGGCTACGGTAATCATCCCTTTATTGGAGAAACCCGCGAGGGCTTCTTCCGCCGAAAGGATGTCGGCGATCATAAAGATGACCAATGCAGAGAACAGAATGAGTCCGGGCCGCATCATCTCCCTCATCAGGGCGATGATCATAAACAGCAATACTGCCAGGGCAATATAACCGGAGATTGTCATGCGTCATCTGCTATTTTGACCCATGCGGGTAATGGCCGCAGGGGCCATAAAAAACAAAGGCCAATTTAAGCGGCAGATCCCGGAATACCAAATTATTCTCAACGCTCCGTTCAAAGATGCAGGGAAAGGAGAGAAGCCCTTGGAAATTAGTAGCAATCCCAGTAGGTGGTGACCCCCCCTACAGTGGTGGGAGCCTCTTCCTCTTTTTCTTTCAGATCGTCTCCACAGAAGGGCAGGGGCGTTCCTCTGGTTTCCTCTCCATCGGCTTTTACGGTCACCAACTCGCACTGGCCACATTCCTGCAACATATCACAGGCTGGCAGGCTGCAGGCCATGAGTAGTCCAAGGGATCCGGCAATTATTCTTGTCTTTTTCATCCGAACGCCATTTTGTTTGCCATAAAAATAAGACAAGATGGGAGGATATACAATCTTACAGCCTTATTATTATTAATTTCACAGGTGAAAACAACACTTCAATGAAGGGAGCGATCTTGAAAAAGGGATTAAAGCTGACGGGCTGGGTTCTTCTGGTAGTGTTTTCGCTGATCTTGCTCACTACCTTTGCCTTCTATCTGGCCAGGGGCCTGATCCTCGAGAAGGTGGTTTCACGGCTGAATGAGGAACAGCCTGGCGAAGTGCTCATCGAACAGATGCTCCTGGTCCCCTTTCTGAACTTTCCGGATGTTTCACTACAGTTGAGGGATGTGCACTATTTTGAGAAGGCCGGTGAAACAGATACCCTGAAGGATGAGTCCATCCTGGCACTTGGGGAGCTTTATGTTTCCCTGGATGTGCTGGCCCTGATAAAGGGCGATTACGAACTGACGGAAGTGAGCCTGAAAAATGGCCATGTACGGGCCAAAATGTATCCCGACAGTGTGCTCAATCTGGAACGCGCACTGGGAATCTCTTTTAGGGCTGCTGAGGAAGACAGTCTTGCAGCGGATGAAGGCGGGCTGGTATTGCCCGAATACGGGCTAAACCTGGATCGCCTCAGTCTGGAGAACATTCACCTAAGCTGGAAGGACCAATGTGCCGGTGACGATATCGGCTTGCACATAAACAGCCTTGAGTCGGCCTTTCATTCTATTGCTGACAGCGTGCTCATGAGGCTTAAACTTAATGTTGATCTGGATGAATTTAAGTATTTAACATACAAGTCGGAAAAGAAAAGAAATGTTCAGATCGATACGGAGCTTTCAGTGGATATGCTTGAGAAAAAAGCCACCATGGACCCAAGTTCAATGAGGTTCTCCGGCCTTGCGATGGAGGTATCCGGCACATGCGACTTTATGGATGTACCCTACCTCGATATTGATTTTAGGGCGAGCAATGAGGGGCTGGATGTTTTGAATTTCATTTTCCGGGGCATTCTCGATATGGACGAGATTGAGCAAACAGATGGCGGCCGTATTTCTCTGGAAGGCAGCCTTGAAGGTGCGCTTGGGGATGCCCGCCTCCCTGCCCTAAAGATGGATGCCAGGGCCGAGAACCTGGGATTCATGGTCCGCGCAATCGAGCGCGAGATTAACGACATCAATTTCAGAATGGCCCTGCATTCGGGTGAGAAAGGCGATTTGAGTGATGCCCACCTGGAGGTCAAAGGGCTTACTGCAAGGTCACCTGAAGGAATTATAGTAACCAGTTTTACAGCTGAAAACGCAATTGAACCGGAACTAAAACTAGAACTAACCGGTGATCTTCAGCTGGATGGTCTGGACCAGGTTTTCGAGGTCGAGAACTTGTCCATGCTTCAGGGCCATGTTCGCGTGGATGGGCGGGTAGAAGGACGGATGGACAGCCTGAAGAATTTCAGTCTGCGTGAGGGGGCCAATCTGAAAGCGGTGCTCAGTGATGTGGGCTGCAGGTACGGAAAAGAGCAAATCAGCATGGTGAATGGCCGCATTTTCATGGAAGGGGACAGCACAGGGCTGAAGAATTTTGAGCTGGCTTACAATGGCGACCGCTTGTCTGCCGAGCTGAAAATGGTGCATCTTTTGCAGAACCTCCTGGGTGGGAGGCAGCCCCTCGATATAGGCCTGTTGTTTCTGGCCGATACCTTGCATCCTTTCGCCTTGACGGGCGATTCGGCGCTAACCGAAACCCTGGGTGACGAGATTTCGGATCTCTATTTGAGGGCTTCGCTGACTGTAGCCCCCGGGGGGCTAAAGCTTTTGATGGATAAGGGAGAGATTCCGCCCCTGCATCTGCAGCTCGACAGCATGGGCGTGTATGTGCCCATCCTGCCTGAAGCAGCCAGTCTTTCAATGGACCTGGAGTTGGGGCAGGATACCCTAAATGTGTCTGCTTTGCAGGCCCTGCTCGGTCAGAGCGATCTGCACTTCAGGGGGAGGCTTCTGAATTACCGGGCCCTGCTTGAGGACGACAGCACCTTGCTTTCCATGAAGGAGGGAGGCTCAGAACCGGAAGGCGACAGCTGCAAAAAGATTGCCCTGGACTATGCGCTCAATGCGGGCTTGCTCAGGCCCAAAGACTTACTTACACTAAACGACAGCTTCCTCCTGCCCCCGGCTTTTGAGGCCGAGCAAGTGCAGGATCTCAATCTGGAAGGCTCTTTAGTGCTGCCTCTGTCGGTCATCCGCGACGATAGCAGCGATCTTTCGCTGCAACTCCGGCTCAGCGATTTGGATGCCGGATTGCACTACTATCCAAATGATATTCGCGATTTCCGCTTCGATCTCCGCCTCGAAGGAGATGATCTGTTCATCGACGATCTGAGTGGCCATATCGGGGAGAGCAACCTGATGGCCAATGCCGAGATCTATTCCTTCAGGGATTCAACGATGAAGGAGCTGCATGGGCGACTGGAGCTGAAGTCCGATCTGCTGGATGTCGATCAATTAAAGGACTACCGCTTACCCGGTCTTTTCCCGGAAGAAGACAACAGGGCTGAAGCTGCTTATTCCGCCAGCCTGCCTGAAGGCCCGGAATCCGATACCACCATGCTCGTCGAAGAGGCCGAAGGCCTTGTTGAACTGTCCAGCATCGACTATCCCGAGTTTGAGTTTGACCTGGATATTCGTGAGCTTCGGGTGAGTGTATTCGATGTAAGCGGGATTAACGGACGCGTGCGTTCGACCCCCGAAAAGATCTTTTATCTCGACAGCCTGACCACCAGCGGAGGCAGTGGGGGAAAGATTGCGTTCAACGGCCAGTTCAATGTTTCCAGTCCTACTTCTTACAACCTGAGTGCTGCCCTCAGCATCAGTGAGATGGATGTTAATGATTTGGATATTGAGATGACTTCAGAGGAGGGCGATTACCAGCTGAGGGATAATTTCCGGGGCGTGATCAGCGCCGACGGCCTGGCCGAATTCTTTCTGACCCCCGATCTGAACCTGGATATGGGAAGCTCAACAGCCCTCTTTAATTACCGCATCGACAGTGGGGCCCTGATCAACTTTGAACCCCTGCAGGCGGCCTCCCGCTACCTCGACGGGAAGGACCTGAGCCACGTCAGATTTGGCACGCTCAGAAACAGCTTCCCGATGTCCCTGGTCGACGGGCGAATTGTTATTCCGCTTACGGTGGTTGAATCGACTGCCGGACAGTTGCTCATTGAGGGAGAGCAGGGGCTGGATGGCAGCTATCTCTACCTTCTCCGCATACCTAAAGGCCTGGTGAAAGAGGCTGTGGTTAGTGTGCTGAGCAATGCCGGCGATAACAAGGAAGATGAGATTGAGCGTTATAAACGGGGCAAGTTCGTGATGGTTACCGTCTTCAGCGATGGCGAAACACAAGAGGTAAAGATCGGGGATAAACGGGAGAAGTTTTTGGAATGAAGATGATGAAGTTTGCCCTGGGCTTTATGCCCCATCGACGCTGGGGCAATATCCTGCAGGCACAGTTTTTGGAAAAGCCCGCTGATCGTGCTTTCTTCAGCCCGGGGGAGTACATCCAAAACGACGAGAAGACAGCTGCCTACCAGCGGCTTAGTCCTATGCAGCGTGAAGTGGTCCAGCTCCTTGATGCCTACAACGACCGGAAACTGAAGCAGCTTTTCTCCAGGGAAAAGACGGTTAAGCAGTTCCACGACAAGGTGGATGAAGCCAGAATCAGGGACCATATCCGTCCCTACATCGAGAAATACCTCTACCGGGCCCTGGAGATTGCCCGTGACTGTAAAATCGATGTTTTTGTCAAGGAAAAAAACGGTTCCAGTATCTTCCCGGAAGACTTTATCAGCCTTGAGCGGCAGGCAGTCCTTCCGTATTTTTATTTCCGCTACGATGCCCGACTGAGCTATGCCCTGAAGCTCACCCATAAGGAAAGCAGGCTTGAAATCAAAGACACAGCTCTGGAGGTTGTTTCCAGTATGCCACTGGCCATTTTGCTTGGCCGCTCGCTCTACTTTGTCCGGGATATCGATGCCCGAAAACTAAAGCCTTTCCTGACCCGCGACGAGGTTTTGATTCCCCCTCATGTCGAGCAGAAGTACTTTGGCAGTTTTGTCCGCAACACCCTGCGCGATTATCCTGCCGGGGTTGAGGGTTTTGAACGCAGAGAGGTGGAGTCCCGTAAAAAGGCGCGTCTGACCATGGAACAGGGCATGCATAACAGGCCCGTGTGGATCCTGGAGTTTCAGTACAGGGAGCATGTAATTTTGCCCGACAGTTCGATTGCGCGTTTTGTGGACTATCGGAATGAGGGGGGGCGACCGCTTTTCTTCCAGTATCAGCGCGATTGGGAGTGGGAAGAGGAGATGAAGAGGGTGCTTCGGGAGTGTGGCCTGGGCAGCCGCGATGAACGCAACTACCATTTGAAAACTGCGGGGGCTGAGCCCCTCTTTGATGCCATCAACTTTATGAACCAGCTGGGAACAGAACTCAGGGATGCCGGTTTTCAGCTCAGGCAGCGTCTCCAGCAGCCTTATTTCATCGGGCCCGTGAACCTGGAAATCGAATCCAGGGACAGGGAAGACTGGTTCGATATCTACGGGAAGGTCAGTTTTGGGGAACATGAGCTGCCCTTTCTGGCCCTGAAGGACCATATCCTGCAGGGGAAGCGCTGTTATCCGCTTCCGAATGGAGAGCTGGCCATTTTGCCCCGGGAATGGTTTAGCCGCTACCGTTCCCTGTTTGAATTTGGCCGGATTAAAGAGGGTCGGATGTGGATTCACAAGCAGCACTTTTCCCTGGTCGAAGGGGCGGTGCGTGAATTTCACAGCGAAACCATGGAGAAGCTGGAGAAACTGAAGCAGCTGGGATCCATTCCAGCCCAGCCCTTACCGGATCAGCTCAGAGCCAGGCTTCGCGACTACCAGTACGAGGGCTATAAGTGGATGTGTTTTTTGCAGAACCATGGTTTTGGCGGCTGTCTGGCCGATGACATGGGGCTTGGCAAGACCCTGCAGGCCATTGCCGTTTTGCTCAGGGCAAAGCAAGAAGGCTTCTCTGAAAGCCCGGGCAAGGCCAAAGAGGATGTGGCGGCTCATGCTTCAGGGACTTCTCCATCAGCAAAGCCAGCTCCATCCGTGAAGCCCCCACGACCAGCCAGGCCAGCCTCATCCGGGAAGCCCCCACGACCAGCCAGGCCTCAAGGGCCCGGCACCGGGCAGTTGTCCCTTTTTTCCGCTGAAACCGAAGCGGGCGGGGCCGGGAGCGCCCAAATCGAAATGAAGTCTAAGCCCTGTTCCCTGATTGTGGTGCCTGCTTCCCTCACACACAACTGGTACAGAGAGTGCAGCCGCTTCGCTCCGGATCTGCGCCTGTGCATGCATCTGGGGGGCCAGCGGAATAAAATGCTGAGCAACTTTCCCTACTACGATGTGGTGATCTCCACCTATCACACGGTGAGGCAGGACATAGAAAAAATGGCCGATTTTCCCTTTTACTATGTGATCCTGGATGAGAGCCAGATGATTAAAAATCCCTCTTCGAAACTTTACCAGGCCATTTCGGAGCTGAATGCCGCGCATCGCCTTGTGCTTACAGGTACACCCATCGAAAACTCCCTCACAGATCTCTGGTCGCAGATCAATTTTGTGAATCCGGGCTTGCTTGGCAGCCTGTCTTTCTTCAGGAACAGCTTTGTGCACCCCATCGAAAAGTGGCAGGACGAGGCCCGCGAGGAAAAGCTCAAGCAGCTGATCAGGCCCTTTGTGCTTCGCCGGACCAAGATGGAGGTTGCAAAGGAGCTCCCGGCCCTGCATGAGCAGGTTTGTTTTTGCGACATGAGCGATGCCCAGCGTCGTTTGTACGATGAAGAAAAGTCGCGGGCCCGAAACGCCATCCTGGAAAACATCGGGGAAGTGGGCATGGATCAGTCTTCCATCATGCTTTTGCAGGCCCTCACCCGGCTCAGGCAGATTGCCAATCATCCGGCCCTGCTGGAGGACGAGGAGGAAGGCCTCGATTCGGGTAAGTTTACGGAAGTCCTTCGCAATGTCGAGAATGTGGTGGCAGAGGGGCATAAGGTCCTGATCTTTTCCTCTTTTGTCAGGCACCTGGAGCTTTTTCGAAAGGTCTTTGAAGAGCGGGGACTGCACTATGCCTGGCTCACGGGCAGCCAGACCCGGAGGCAACGGGACGAGGCTGTCCGGGATTTTCAGGAAAATGAGCGCTGCCGGCTTTTTCTGATCTCTTTGAAGGCAGGGGGAACGGGGTTGAACCTGACTGCAGCGGGCTATGTTTTTATCCTGGATCCCTGGTGGAACCCGGCGGCAGAGATGCAGGCCCTGAACAGGGCGCATCGGATCGGACAGGAGAACAAGGTCTTTGTCTATCGCTTTATTTCGTCCGATACGATTGAAGAAAAAATACAGCGGCTGCAAAGCAGAAAAAAGAAACTGGCCGACAGCTTTATACGTGCCGGGAATCCGCTGAAGGAGTTATCCGAGGCCGAAGTACTCGAATTGTTTAAGTGATGGAAAGGAAGGCACTGGCTGCAGCCCTGATCGGGGAAGTACAGTACCGGATGAGTCGCTCTTCCGGCCCCGGCGGTCAGCATGTAAACAAAACCGAATCGCGGGTAAGCCTTTTGTGGTTTCCTGCCCGTTCAGGCTGTTTGACAGAAGCTCGAAAGCAGCTGATCAGGGCCAGGCTGGGTTCAAGACTCACCACCACCGGAGCCCTGCAGCTGAATTCCGGGGCCTCTCCCTCCCAGTTCCGAAACAAGGCAAAGCTTAACCGACGCTTTTTGGACTTGATCGAAGAGGCTTTGAAACCTGTAAAGAAGAGGCAGGCGACCCGGCCCGGAAGGAGCAGTACAGAGAAGAGGCTGAAGGCCAAAAAGCGAAGAAGCAAATTGAAGAAAGATCGGCGCGGGGGCAATTGGGAAGTATAATCAGTGGGGCAGGTTCTTTACACGGAGCCTGCTCAGAGGGGTTTTGTGAAGGATGTTCAGGACCCGTTTTCGGGATTCATCCCAGGTTTCGTGCATGGCACATTGATGATCGAAGGGGCAGTTGCGGAAGCCCATGATGCAGGCATCAAAAATCCCGAGCCCCTCTACTGCATCTACGATCTCGCCCAGCTTAATCGTGTCGGCCGGTTTACATAACTGAAAACCTCCGTGCCGGCCCTGCGCGGAATTGATGAAACCTTGTTTCGAAAGGTCGGTCAGCAGCTGCCGGAGGTAGGGCCAGGGGATGTCGAGCTTCTCATGCAGCTTCTTCGCCGAGTAGCGGGCTGTGGGGTGTTCTGCAAGAAAGTGCAGGGTGCTTAGGGCATATGAGGTGGTCTTACTGAAATTCATCCGCGAGGGTCTGTACGACACAATTTAGCAAAACTGAATGAGAACTGCTTTATTTACCTTGTTTATCTTTACCCTCCTAAGATCCGGATGCCTACACCCAAACGCATATCCGTTGTGTTGCCCTTCTACAATGCTGAAGCAACCCTGGAGCGTGCCATTTCGAGCATTGCGCTTCAGGACTATCCCAATTTTGAATGCATTCTGGTCGACAACAATTCCACCGACAAGGGGGCAGATGTGGCCAGGGCCTGGTGTGAAGCTGATCGGCGTTTCCGCTTCTGCCGGGAAGAACGCCAGGGGGTGATGTTCGCCTCGAACCGCGCTTGTGAGGAGGCACAAGGGGCTTATCTGGCACGCATGGATGCGGATGATCGTGCCCATCCCTCAAGGCTGAGCCTGCAGGCCGCTTTTCTCGATCATCATCCCGATTATGGAGCTGTTGCAGGAAGGGCCAGGCATGTGGGGAATCCCAAAACCACAGCCGGGTTCAGTCGTTTTGTCGACTGGAGCAACAGCCTGTTGAGCTATGAGGACATTTACAATCGCCGTTTCATCGAGGCTCCCATCATCAATCCCACTGCCATGTGGCGGCGCGAGCTTATGGAAAGCCATGGCCTCTACAGGCATGGGGATTTTCCGGAAGACTATGAAATGTGGCTGCGTTGGCTCGATGCCGGGGTCCGGATCGGCAAGGTCCCGGAAGTGGTCCTCGACTGGCACGACTCTGCAGGTCGGTTGACCCGCACCAATGAACGATACAGTGATCAGGCATTTTACCGGATTAAGAGCCGCTATCTGGCCCATTGGCTGAGGCAATACAACCCCCATCCCGATGATACCTGGGTCTGGGGGGCCAGCCGGATCTCCCGGCGGCGGGCACGGATGCTTGAAAAGGAGGGGGTTCGTATAGCCGGCTATATCGACACCAAGGAGACCCGGCAACTGGAGGCCTCCCTGATGCATTACAGTCAGCTGCCAACGGCCGGCCGGCTTTTTGTACTCAGCTATATCCGGCAGATGGACAACCGGGACCGGATCCGGTCCTTCCTGGCTGAGAGGGGCTACAGGGAGGGGTGCAACTACCTGATGGTTTCCTGATCGTGTTCATCTTTTGCTGTTTAGGGGAATAGCTTACTTTTACATTGAAAAGCCCCCGCCATGCGCAGACGATTTGTATTCCTGCTTTCTTTTCTCTTGCTGAGTAACTACCTCGGTAAACAATGGCACCCGTTTACAGGCATTGAGCACCCTGGTATAGATCAGCAGTTCGTCCATGTCGCCTTCGAAATGTTGGTGATTGTTGGCATCGCCCTGGAAGTACATCCCCACTGTAAGGGCTGGAGTACAATTAATCCGGCTGCGGATATAGTCCGTTCTAAAATGGCAAATTACAGGGGGAAACGATGGTTCCTTCACCAGCTCGCCGGTTTCTCTTAAATAATCGGTACATTTATCACCTACACGCGCCCCGGCCTGCTTTACTTAAACCGATAGCCACGATAAACCGAATTGCATCCAACCATAAACCTGAGAAAATGAACAGAAGATCCTTTATGAAGAAAAGTGCAGTGGCCTCGGCTGCCATTGCGGGAAACTCCCTTATTCAACAGGCCTCCGCCGCTCCCTCTCCAAAATCCGACCCCCTGGAAAAACACGATTTTAAGCTCAAGTATGCTCCGCATTTTGGGATGTTTAAGCATAGTGCCGGTGACAGCCTGCTCGATCAGTTGCAGTTTATCGCCGATGTCGGATTTCGGGCCCTGGAAGACAATGGCATGAAGGGCCGGGATATAGTCACCCAGGAGAAGATTGCTTCAAAGATGGCCAATCTGGGGCTGGAAATGGGGGTGTTTGTAGCCCATACCATTTACTGGACCGAACCCAATCTGGCCAGTGGGAACAGAGAAATGCTGCAGGCGTTTTTAAAGGAAATCAAGGAATCGGTCGAGGTAGCCAAAAGGGTGAATGCGAAATGGATGACCGTGGTTCCGGGCTTTGTCGATCTGAGGCAGGACCCCTCCTACCAGACAGCCCATGTTGTAGAGGCCCTGCGCCGAGCCAGTGAAATTCTTGAACCTCATGGCCTGGTGATGGTACTGGAGCCTCTCAACTTCTACAATCATCCGGGTCTCTTCCTGAAGGAGATTCCCCAGGCCTATCAGATTTGTCAATCGGTTGGCAGTCCCTCCTGCAAGATTCTGGACGACCTCTATCATCAGCAAATTCAGGAGGGCAACCTCATACCGAACATCGATCTGGCCTGGGACGAGATCGCCTACTTCCAGTTGGGGGATAACCCTGGCCGAAATGAGCCTACAACCGGCGAAATCAATTACAAGAATGTGTTCAAACATATCTACGAAAAGGGCTTCAATGGCATCGTAGGCATGGAACATGGCAACTCGAAGCCGGGCAAGGAAGGTGAACTTGCGGTGATCCGCGCCTATGTCGGGGAAGACAGTTTTTAGCAGCTCTTTTCTTGTCCTGTTTTTGGGGGAAACGTAAATGCACGAAAAAACCGGGACGCTGGTCAGCGTTCCGGTTTTTTTGTGCCTGGTTCCTTTCTCGAAGGATGTCTTTTCTTTACTCCTCCGGGGCCGATCCGGCAACGGGTACGACGCTTTCGAGATCCACCGGGCCCATTTTCAGTTCGCCTTTGGGACCCAGCTGCAGATCGGAGCTCATCATCTCTTCCCAGCTAACCTGCTTGCCGGTATAGGCAGCCTGACGCCCCATGATGGCCGTCATGACCGACCTGGCGGTTTCCTCGGCTTCAACGATTTGCTTACCGGTGCGTATGGCCGTTACCAGGTCGATGTGCTCCTGTACGTAAGGGCTGATTTCGGTACTATCGCCAGCCTCATTCTTCGGCGATTCGTAGTTGTAGAGTACGGTACCATTGGCGTCGTAAATAGCATATTCATTGTTCGCTGTGCTCATATAGCCCTTGGTTCCCCGCAGGAACTCGCTTACATTGTTGGCACAGTCATTGATCTGGCGGCACATCGATTCCATGTGAACCTCACCGGGATAGATGTAGTCCACACTGAAATTGTCATAGCAATCGCCGGTGGGGCGGCGAAGGCGAGAACCCATCCCAACGGCCGAAACCGGTACCTGGCCAACAAACCAGTTACTCACATCGATGTTGTGGACATGCTGCTCCACAATGTGGTCACCCGACAGCCAGATCCAGTTTACCCAGTCGCGAATCATGAATTCCATTTCGGTCCAGCCGCTTTGCCAATTGCGATGCCAGAGCTTGGATTGGTTCCAGTACACGTTGGTCGAGGTAATCTTACCAATCATACCAGCATCTACGCGGGCCTTCAGGTTGTTGTAATTCCAGGAGTGTCGGCGCTGGGTGCCGGTTACCACGCAAAGGCCGGCTGCTTCTGCCTGTTTCGAGGCAGCCATAACGGCCCGGGCGCCGACCGGGTCAACCGCTACCGGCTTCTCCATAAAGACATGCTTACGGGCTTCCACGCAGGCCTGGAAGTGTTCCGGACGGAAATAGGGGGGGGTGGCAAGAATGACGAGATCGACGTCCGATTCAATGACCCGCTTGTAGGCATCAAATCCAACAAAGCAATTGGCATCGTCGAGTTCAACATTTTTGCTTTCCTTAAGCTTTTTTCGGATGCCATCTACCCTGTCCTGAAAAACGTCACCAATAGCAACGACACTCAGGTTTGGGCCCGCATCCAGGAAATTAATTGCGGCACCGGAGCCACGCCCGCCGCAACCGACCACACCGGCCTTAATAGGTTCCCCGTCCGGAGCAGCGCTCAGAAATTCGGGTTCAACAACAGTTGCAGTGCCTTCTTCCCCGGCACATGATTTGATTAACTGGCTTGCGCCAATGACGCCAATGGCGCCCATGGCCGTATTTCCAAGAAAACGGCGGCGACTGGTAGGATTTGAAGCTTTCATTTTGGTATTGCTTTAGGTCTATTAATTAAAAAGGTGTTAATCTTTTTGTTCGGGCTTTTGCGCATCTCCGGGATAGTCGCAAACCACCCTGAAACCAACATGGCTGCAGTCTGAATACCACCAGATGCTTTTGGGGATCTGGGGATCGGTTTTTAGCCAGGCTGCACTGTGCGTGGCAGAACGGGCTGCACAGCGGACCAGCCCCGCATCGTCGCGATACGATCCTCCCCGGACCACATATTCTTTCCCATCGGCGGGTCCGGTGGGGTTCCTTACCAGACCATCCGGATAGTTTTCATAGGCATCTTCTGCGTAATAGTCGCTGCAAAATTCAGCTACATTACCCAGCATGTTGAGCAAACCATAGGGATTTTCATTTACGCTCGATGGAACGCGAGGCCTGGCCTGGCTGTTCTCGATGTAGGTGACGTAGCTGTTGATGGTGGTGGTGTCTGCACCAAAGAGTTTATTTCGGATTCCACTGCGTACATAGTCTTTGGGATCGCCTTCGAAAAAGTAGGGGGTGCTGCTGCCTGCCCGGGCTGCGTATTCCCATTCAGCTTCAGTGGGAAGGCGATAGTTTTTCCCGGTAATCTTGCTGAGCCATTGGCAATAGACCTCGGCAGCGTAGTGGGTCATGGTAATGGCGGGCATCTCACCCTTGCCCCATCCCTGATCCGGTGCCCCCCAGGGTGGAGTGGGGCCCGAGATGGCATCTACATCCTGGTTGTCGGCGTTCAGGTAAGCATCGGCGGTTTTCCCCTGGGCACCGGTTTGTTTAAAGAAGGCCAGGTAGGCATCCCAGCTAACCTCGGTCCTGGACATGAAGAAGGGGCTTATCTCGACCTCCCGTACAGGGCCTTCATCGGCTGCTCTGAACGCTTCTTCGGCCGGGCTTCCCATTTTGAAACTTCCACCGGGGATGGCCAGCATTTCGAAGCTTACACTTGATCCGGGGATGTACTCCCAGAAGCTTTTGTGCCCGTCCATGATGCCGGGTTTGGTATAGCGCTCTGCTGCTGTGACTTCTGCTTTTCCAAAATCAACATTTTTTTCATGCAGTCGATCCGGGTCGTAGTGGCCCACCGAAATATGGCAGTTTATGCAGTGCAGCTCACCCTTCTGCTGTTCGTAGTAGAGATGGGCTTCATTGCCTTCTTTGCTCAGGCCAAGGGGAAAGAGGTTGACGTGGCAATGCAAACAGGAAGTCTCAAAGACATGATGCTTTGCATGCTCGACCTGTGACTTGACTTCCCAGTTGAAACTTTCCGGGTCCTTGAAGAGTTTACCCCAGAGATCGCGCATACCGGTTTTGGCCTTTTCCACCAGGTAACCTTCTCCATGTGGGGGAAGGTGACAGTCCACACAATGAACCCGGATGCCAAATTCATTGTCGTAATGCGTGGAGCGTTTCCACTTGGTGGTAGCATGCGGATGGATGTGGCAGGAGGCACAGAATTCATCCGTGGAAGTCTTGTGTACAGCAATGTTACTCAAATAAATAAGCACAGCCATGAGTACCATGCCCGAAAGGAAGAGGAATTTCTGAAATGGAGGTCTTTTTCGTCGCATAATCAGCAGCAGATAAAATTGATAAAATTCACTTGTAATATCAAGTGGGCCTGCGCCCGGCTCCTTATTTAGAATAATTCTAATGTAGCCCCAATTAGAGGCTGGTGGAGTAAGTAAGCAGGCCTTGCCAAAGTAAGCTGTGCGGATTCCCTGTTTTGGCCTCTTCTTCTGCGAAAGCCAGGATGTCTTCGATGGAGTAGCCTTCATGTTCCCGCATCCATTGCTTCCAGTTGCAGGCCAGGCAGGCTTCTCCCCTGAGTTGGCTTTCGGCCATCATGTTGCAGAGGATGGTGACATCGGCTGTCTGTTCCTTGTTGTATTCGGCAGGCATGAAGATGCCGACCGAATCGATTTCGCTCATCTCTCGGACCGATCTGCTCAGGCTGGCACCAAAGTGGAAGGGCATCTCGAAGGCAGGAATCAGGTCTTCGTAAAAGCCATTCGGAAAGATTTCATCAACGGTAAAAACCTTGAGCAGATCGCTTAGGATCAGCGGTTCTTTTTTACTGATCAGGGCAGGCTTGCGCGATTTTAAACTGCCCCGGTAGGTTTCACCCATGCGTATAATGCCCTTAATCGGAATGTGCATGTTCAGGGCAGTGGAAAGAATGATGTTATTGAATTCGGTAAAGAGCTTGAAGACCACACTGTTCAGATCGTAGAGGTTTTCCTCCTTGTAGAGCTTGGAAATCAGAATCATATGCTCGGAAAGGTTCAGGAATTCGGGTTCGATAACCCGGAAACCCCAGCTGTAGTTCTTTTTCCGGGCATTGTAGATTTCCTGTGCTACACGCTCGAAAAAGACCTGGATCTTTGCTGTTTCTCCTTTTTCGATACAGTCGTCGAAGCCCACAATTTCAATGCAGGAACAAACCTGTGAATGGGCCTCAATGGCTTCGTTGACGGGTTCATATACACTCATGAGACGACTTCTTAGACTCCTTTTCCGCTTCCCTGAATGGCATAGAAGAAGGTATACGGATACGCGCCGAAAAAGTTACCCCAACAGGAAGCAATTAAATCCGGATAAAGATTTTTTTACGATAGAGGATGAGGGCCGGAATAAATATGAGCAGCATGTAGAGCAGGGCATAGCACAATGAAGCCAGGCGGGGATCGAAACCCACTGCGCTCAATCCGTTCATAAACCACTGATTCATTGAATATTCTCCGATTTTCATTCGGTAGAAAACCAGGGTAAGCATTCCGGCAAGCACATAGGAGGTAATGGCATTTGCCCCGTAAACCCTGCCAAGGAAGGTCCAGCGTTTATAGCCCAACATATCGACCAGCAGGATGCAGGTGGCCAGGCTCAGGGTTCCCAGGCCGGAAGTGTAGAGAACGTAGGAGCTGGTCCAGATGTGCTTGTTGATCGGGAAAAACCAGTTCCAGAGGCCACCGGCCAGGAACATGGAAAAGCCGGCAAGATAGAGCCAGGTCAGCCGCTTGTATTCATCCCTGATTTTCAGGTAGAGGGTGCCGACGAGCATGCCTATGATGCCGCTGACGATGGCAGGGAAGGTGGAAAGGAAGCCTTCCGGATCCCAGGTTTTGCGATAGAGGACACCAGGAACCAGAAGCTGGTCGAGGTAGTTGGCCCAGTTTTTATCCGGAACCGAAAGATCGGGTTTGCCAAGTCCGGGCACCGGCAGATAGGCGACAACGATCCAGTAAAGCACAAGGATGACAGCTCCGATTTTGATTTGCTGTTTCCAGTTTGTATTCAGGAACAGGAGGGCACAGGCCAGAAAGACAAAGGCAATACGGGGAAGTACACCTACCCAGCGGATGTGCTGAAAATCGAATGAGGGAAAGAGATACAGAAAGATGCCCAGGATGTAGATGTTGAAGGAACGAAGAATGATTTTTTGATAGAGTTTTTTCTTTTCCACACCTGCCTCCAGTCTTTTGGTGTAAGCCAGGGCAATGGATACGCCGACCATGAAGAGGAAGAAGGGAAAAACCAGGTCGGTGAGGGTGCATCCGTTCCACTTGGCATGCAGCAGTGGCCAGTAAACATGTTGCCACGATCCGGGATCATTTACCACCACCATGGCAGCGATTGTAAAGCCACGCAGGGCATCTAAGGAGATCAGGCGCTTTGATTGTGTCATAGTCGGATGCTTTTCGTAGTTTTGGAGTCGGCTAATCTACTAAAAGAAAGTCAGAGGCACTATGAAAAAAGCGGTTTTATACTTTATGGCTGTCGCATTGATTATGTCATGTAATTCGACAAAAAAAACGGGTAGCGATCCATTTGCTCCCCTCACACTTGAATGGAGTTTCCTGGGGAATGATCCCGGCAACAGGCAATACAGTGCGGCCTTTGAGCTAAGCAACAAAGGGGACGAAACCCTGGGTGAGAGCGGATGGGCTATCTACCTGAGCCAGATGGGCCACGGCATTGTGGAGGGGTCTGAATCGGTGGCCCTCGAAATTGTCCATGTGAATGGTGATTTACTGAGGATCTCGCCCCGTGCAGGCTTTTCACTTCCGCCGGGTGAACGTGTTCGGCTCGAATACCTAACACCCTTGTCTCTCCTGAAGGAATCTCAGGCTCCGATGGGGCCCTACCTGGTTTGTACAGAGCAGGACCAGGAAAAGGTTATGCCGATTTCCGACTATCGCATCCTGCCCTTTCCGGAGCTGGAAAAGATCTTTCCCAGTGGCAGTGGCATGCCCCTTCCCGATGCGGCCTGGGTTTTCGGGCAGAACGAGGGATGGTCGGGCCCCCTGCCCGGGGAGGACATCAGGATCGTTCCCCAGGTTGTGGAAAGCCATTTTAAGGATGGGAGCCTGCTTCTCGACGAAGGTCTGTCGATCTATCATGAATCGAGCTTGTTTCAGGAAGCGGTTTATCTGGCCGATATCCTGAAGTCGATTTTTGGGAAGGCCTTTCCCCTTCAGGAGGGCAGTGAGACCGGCCCCGGGGTGATCAGTCTTCAGACCGGAGGTAAACTAAAGAAGGGTGGTGAAGGCTATCAGCTGCTGATCGACGAAACGGAGGGCATCAAAATCATTGGTGAAGGTGCGGCCGGAGTGTTCTATGGGATACAAACGATGCTTTCGCTGATTCCGGTTGAGGCCTGGAAAGCTTCTGTTTCTTCCCTGGACCTTCCGCTGGTGCAGATCAATGATGCGCCTGCTTTTCCATACCGGGGCATGCACCTCGACATTGCCCGGAATTTCATTCCCGTACAGGATATCAAGAGGCTCATCCAGGTGATGGCCTTCTATAAACTCAATACCCTGCATCTTCACCTGACCGATGATGAGGGTTGGCGCATTGAGATTCCTTCCCTGCCCGAACTCACCGACGTGGGGGCTTATCGCGGCCATAGCGCCGATGAGGCCAATTACCTGATCCCTGCCTATGGATCGGGCCCCCTGGCCCGTCGGGATGCCAATCACGGGAATGGCTATATCACGGCCGAAGAATACAAGGAACTTTTGAGTTTTGCTGCCGATCGCCATGTGGAGATTATTCCGGAGATCAATTTCCCCGGTCATGCCCGTGCAGCCATCAAGGCCATGGAACATCGCTTTCGGAGGCTGATGGAAGAGGGAAAGGAAGAAGAAGCCTGGCGCTACCGGCTGATCGACACCGAGGATGCTTCGGTTTATAATTCGGCCCAGAACTTTAATGACAATGTCGTATGTGTAAGCCTCGATGGTCCTTATAATTTGTTTTCGACTGTGCTGGAAACCCTCATGGCCCTGCATGCCGAGGCCGGTGTTCATCTTCGCACCATTCATACGGGCGGAGATGAAGTGCCGCATGGGGTTTGGACTGCCTCACCAAGCTGTGCCGAATTTCTGGCAGCTCATCCGGAGATCGAAGGCTACGAGAACCTGCAACCTTACTTCGAGGGAAGGATACATGAAATCATCCGTTCAAAAGGCCTGAATATGGGTGGTTGGGAAGAGATTGCCATGATGAAGGACGAGACTGGTAAATGGGTGCCCAATCCGGCCTTTGCAGGCAAGGGTGTCCTCCCCTATATCTGGAACAGTATCGGCAGGTTCAGCGACCTGGGGAACCGCCTGGCCAATGCCGGTTACCCGGTTATTCTCTGTAATGTGAAAAATTTTTACTTCGATTTGGCCTACAGCCATCATCCGGCCGAGCCGGGTCTCTACTGGGGAGGTTTTGTAAACACCAAACGGGCCTTTGAACTGGCTCCTTATCACATGTGTTTGAATGAAAAAGGAAGGGAACTTCTGAAGGAGGAATCCAGAGACAACATTGCTGGCCTGCAGGCCCAACTCTGGAGCGAAACGGTCAAGGGAGGCAAGATGGCCGAGTACTACTATCTGCCCAAGTTGCTTGGTTTTGCCGAGCGTGCCTGGCATGGTGAAGCTGCCTGGGGAGGTCTTGCGGATGAGAAGAACCGGAGTGCATCCTTCGAGCGGGATTGGGCCGGATTCGCCCGGGC
Source organism: Bacteroidota bacterium (assembly GCA_002748055.1). Lineage (GTDB taxonomy): Bacteria > Bacteroidota > Bacteroidia > Bacteroidales. The sequence goes on from PDRI01000027.1 coordinate 36,242, forward strand.
CCTCGGTGGGCGTGAGATGCCGAGACTGGATGGGCTGTTCGGGGGCTATAACTATCGTTTGCCACCTCCGGGAGCCCTGATTAAAGACGGGAAACTACATGCCAATATAGCTTTTCCCGGTCTTGAGATTCGCTACACCACCGATGGTTCCCAGCCAGGGCCTTCTTCTCCCTTGTACACAGCGCCTGTTGAGCTTCCGGAGGGAACCACAGCCCTTGCCTTGCGGAGCTTTGATACACGAGGCCGGGGGAGCAGAACATCCCGGGTCGGCCTTTAGTTTGCAGTCACAGTTGCGTTTGCGCCTTCGGCCAGTCCGGCCGAGCTGACGGCTATGTTTATGCTTCCGGCTTCGCCTGTCGAGCGAAGGATCAGGAGTGCAGCCCCCCTGAACAGGCTTGCGGATTGATCCTGTAAAGAGCCCTCAAGCAGGGGGGAGGCGTTACCTGCTGCCAGGAGTTCGGCCGGACCGCTGACCTGGACTTCAAAAGGCCGTTTTGAATCGGGGATTCTTCGTCCCCGGGCATCCAGGGCCTCGACCCGGCAATAGATGAGGGACTGGCGGTCGGCCCTGATTACTTTTTGTTCGGGTTTCAGGCTCAGACGCTTCGGCGGGCCCGTGGTGACCAGGGTATCGCTGCAGGAGACCTTTCCATGATTAAGACCATAGGCAATGAGCAAGCCCGGTGTATAGGTCAGCTCGAATTCTGCTGTTAGCTGCTTGTCGCGGCCGACAGCTTTGCGGCCGATGGTATCGCCGTTGAGGCTCAGGACCACCTCCTCACAGGAGCTGTAAACTTTCACCTTCAGGATCTCTCCTTCATGGCCACTCCAGGTCCAGGATTTTCTTTCCCCCGGCCATCCCCAGAGGGAGAGGCTTTCCTCCTGGTTTTTCGGCACGGGCTCATGTACGAGCATTTCAATCTGGCTTTCATCCCAAACGATGTCTCTGAACCAGGATTGGGGCTTTTTCTCCCCTGTAATATCGATATCGCCGCACCAGCTCAGGTACCAGGGCCAGGGTGCAAGCCCATAGAGTCTTTCGCCTGGCCCGAAAGCATAAATGTTGCGCCCAACACCCGATTCTCCCAGGTAATCCATCCCGGTCCACACAAAATCGCCGATTACATAGGGACATTTTTTCACCATGTTCCAATTCTCGAAGGCCGCCATGGGAAATGATTCAGAGCTATACATAATGCGTTCGGGATGCTCAGCATGATCCGATTCATACTGCTGCCACTGGTAATTGTAGCCGGCCACATCGAGCAAATCAAGTGCCGGCTGTGCATCCTTCCAGGTCAATCCCGGATTGTCCCAGAAACTACAGATGGCCTGGGTGGCGGGACGCGAAGGATCGAGACTATGAATGCTTTCGATCAGTTTCTTTGCGATCTCAAGTCCTTCGGGATCGGCACGTTCCTGCACCTCATTTCCGAAGCTCCACATGATTACCGAGGGGTGGTTCCGGTCGCGCCGGATCATGGCCCGCAGATCCTTTCTCCAACAACTGTCGAAATAGAGGTGGTAGTCGTTTTTCCGTTTGGCCTTCTGCCAGGCGTCGAAGGCCTCATCAATGACCAGCATGCCCAGCTTGTCGCAGGCCTTGAGGAAGGCCGCAGAGGGGGGATTATGGCTGCATCGGATGGCATTGTAGCCGTTCTCTTTCATGATGCGTACCCGCCTGAACTCAGCATCGGGAAAGGCCATGGATCCAAGGAGCCCGTTGTCGTGGTGCATGCATGTCCCCTTGAGCAGGACAGGCTCATCGTTGAGCAGAAAACCCTTCTGGGCTGAGTATGCTATGCTGCGGATGCCGAAGTCCTTTACCAGGACATCCACCTCTTTGCCCTCGTGGAGCAGGCTTAATCTAAGCTGGTAGAGCGCAGGGTGATCGGGCGACCAGCGATCGGGCCGACTAATCTTCCCTTTGAGTGCAAGCGTGGAGAGCTCGCTTGGCAGACCAATTGCCTCTTCGCTTTCAAAGCCCTGGACTGTGCTGTCGGGGCCGGTGATCTCGGCCCGAAGCAAAACCTCACACGGGCTTCCCGGCAAATTCTGAACCTCCACATCCAGCTGCACCAGGGCTTCATTTTCATTCACTGAGGGTGTCGTGATGGCCAGTCCGTGGGGAACAAAGTGCAGGGGATCAACAATTGACATGCTGACCTCCCGATAGATGCCTGCACCGGTAAACCAGCGCGAATGCTCGCCGCGTTGAAGGACCTTCAGCGCGATCAGGTTTTCTTCACCCTTTGCTTTGAGATAGGGGGTGATGTCGATGTCGAAGGGGGTGTAACCGTTCAGATGATGGGCAGCAAGCTCACCGTTGATCCAGATCCCGGCCTCGGTCTGGACACCATCGAAATGGAGATAAACCAGCTTGTCTGTGTCTTCTGCTGCGAGACGAAAGCGCTTCCGATACCAAGCTGTTCCTCCGGCCAGCCAGGCGACATCCTCACCCCGGTCCAGTCCTTTCACAAAGGGCCCTGCATGCAGGCTGTCCTGCAAAGCGGGGTCGCTTACACTCCAGTCGTGGGGCAGATCAACATTTAACCAATGCTTGTCGTCGAATTCCGGATTTGCAAAGTCTGCCGAATCGTCGAGGATAAACTTCCAGCCCTCACAGAAATTGATTTGCCGCTTGTTTTCAGGACTGCTATCAGCTGTCTGCCGGCAGGCCGACAAACCGATTCCGATCAGGATGATCAGGCTGAGGTTTACGATTTTCATTCTCAGGAATTTATTCGATGATCAATTGCATGTGTTTTGGGTAGCGAAGTCTGTATACCAATTCCCGTTCTTCCTGTGCACCGGGTGCAAGTTCAAGCTTCCAGCGGATTTCTCCGCTTTCCTTGTTCCATTTGGCACGGGAAAGCTTCTCGATATTGAGCTCGATCTCTTCCAGGGTAGGTACAGGTACCTGGTCGAGCAGGACCATTTTGATGGCCTGGGGCTTGTTGTTTTTTACCGAAAGGGTCCAGGCGCGCGAGTCCACCTTACGGGCTCCAATGGTTTTCCAGTCGCTCATCTCCCGGTTCTTTTCCCGGCTTACAGCAATGCTTCTGTCGCGGCCCAGGGAAAGGGTGAGGGTGTCACTGATGTTTCTGACATCGAGGATGGATTTGCCAATATAGGTGTCCTCGAAATAGATGCTGGCCTCGCCCCCGAGCAGGTTGAGTTTTTCCCAACCGGTGACATAGGCCAGGAGGAAGGCATCTTTATCGATGCGTGGAACGCAGTAGTATTCATATTCAGCCGGCACCTCATAGCTCACCATTTCAACGGCGTAGCTCTTGTTATCGGAGGGAATACTATAGGGCATGGCAATGTCGAACTCCACGGTGGTCTGGTTGGAAGCTGTTTGGGTGGGAGGGGACAGCTTTGTTCCGGCCATGACCTTAATCTCCTGCGCTATGCCTTTGTCCTGGACTGCCATGGCCCGCTTTTTCATGGGAGCCGCTGTTTCTTTTGCCACATCAAAACCAGTAATCGTCAGCTCATCCAATTCCTGCATTTCTTCTTCCAGGTAGATATTCTGGACGGCATTCCTGGCCGGGACTGTTTGTTCACGAAATCCCAGAAAGGAAAAGCTCAGGTTTCCGCCATCGGGCGGCAGGGTAATGGAATAATTTCCATCCATATCACTCACCGTGGCTATACTGGTATTGGCCACTGCAACTGTCGCGCCGGAGAGGGGATTGCCCTGCGGGTCCATAACCCTTCCGGAAACGCTGGAGACCCAATTCTCGTAGTTCGGGGGAATCGAGCCATTGTAGAGGTAGTAGGTTTTTAGCTTTGGGGCCTGGGAACTTAACCTGGGGTTATTCGAGGAGAAGCGCAACCGGACATTTTCCCAGGGTACCTTGGTGTCCTGATGCACCTTCGCCTTGTACACGAGCTCAAGTGGATCCGTGATGCTTTTGGCCCGGATATCATAGCCCGGATGCCAGCCTGCATTGCCCACCAGGTAGGAGAGTTCTACCTTGATTTGGGTGTTTGCTTTGGCTTCAAGCTTTAGCAGAATCTCTCCGGCCGGGAATTTCTTTTTGGTCTGCTGCCCCGAGATTTGTTTTTGGAGCTGTCTCAATTCTGCTTCCAGATCATTCTTCTTTTTCTGGCTTTCGAGGCCTCTGATCTTCAGTTCGGTGAGCCTTTCGTTGTAATAAATGGCAGCCTCTTTCAGCCTGGCAACACTCAGGATCTCGTTGGTTCCGCCCAGCTTCCTGTTTTCTTGCAGAAAGAGGATATTTTCATTGATGACAGA
>PDRI01000028.1 GCA_002748055.1 Bacteroidota bacterium
GCTTTTCTTCGGCCTTCGCTGTTTCAAAGTTGGACAGGTGTTCCAGGCCGTAGGGGCCTATCTGTTTGGGATGTCTGGCGATGAAGCGGTCGAACTGTTCGCTGTTCAGGCCGGCCGCGTTAGCATCGATCACCCTGGTTCGGAGCAGCTCGAAGAAGCATCGGGCTGTGGCCTCTACATCGGCCGCAGCATTGTGGGCTTCGGTAAATTGGGTGTCGAAGAGGAACTCGTAAAGTTCCATCAGCCGTGGAGGCTTGAACCGGCCACCTCTGCCTCCCGGTATTTTCAGGTGATCGGTGCTGGAATCCATTGTGCAGATTGTCTCCAGCTCCAGGAAACGGCCCGGGGTCTGGCTGCGAATAAACTCTGCACCCAGGGCATTGATGTCGAATTTGACATTGTGGCCGACCAGGTAGCGGGTTTGCTGCAGGGATTCATTCAAGATGGCCAGGGCCTCTGCCAGCGGAAGTCCATCGCTCAGGGCTCGCTCGGTGGATATGCCATGAACCTTTTCGGCCGAATAGGGGATCTCAAATCCATCGGGTTTAATGAGCAGGTTCCGGTGGGTGAGAAGCTGCCCTTCGGCGTCGTGTAACTGCCAGGCGATCTGTACAACTCTTGGCCAATTATCTACTTCACTTACAGGGGCATTATCTCTTTTTGGAAGCCCTGTTGTTTCGGTGTCAAAGATGAGATACATGGTTCATAAAGGTAGGCTATTTTCGGGTCCGGTACGATCGTGTTGATAAATTCCTGACAGGATTCTTAACGCGCCCGGTTCTGCTGAAACAATTTATTGGCTTACGGCTTTCAGGCCTTTAAAAAGTGATGATTATTTGCTTTTTATGTGAATCTTCCTACCTTTGCGGTCGCTAAAAAGTAGGTTATTATTTATTAATTATCAGAAAAGAGTATGCCAACCAAGATCAGATTGCAAAGACAGGGTCGTAAATTTAAAGCGATCTACTCTATTGTAGTAGCTGATAGCAGGGCGCCACGTGATGGTAAATTCATTGAATCCTTGGGACAGTACAATCCCAATACCAATCCTGCTTCCATTGTTCTGGACTTCAACAAAGCATTAGAATGGCTGCAGAATGGCGCTCAACCTACCGATACTGTTAGGGCTATCCTCTCCTACAAGGGGGTGATGTACAAGAAACACCTGCTCGAAGGTGTGAAGAAAGGTGCCTTTGACGAGGCCGAAGCTGAAAAACGCTTCCAGGCATGGATTACCGAGAAGGAACAGAAGATTCAGGCCAAGAAAGACCAGATTAAATCCGACAAAGCGAGTGTTGAGAAGGCTCGTATGGAGGAAGAAACAAAGATTAAAGAGGCTCGTGCACAGGAGATTGCCAAGCGCAGGTCCGAGCTTGTAGAAGCCGAAGCTGCCGCTGCCGCTGCCGAAGCCCCTGCCACAGAGGAAGAAGCCCCTGCTGCTGAGGCTCCTGCCAAAGAGGAAGCCCCTGCTGCTGAGGCTCCTGCCACAGAGGAAGCTCCGGCTGCTGAGGCTCCTGCCAAAGCCGAAGCATCTGCAAAGGAAGAAGCTTCTGCCAAGGAAGAGGAGAAGAAGGAAGACTAGATTCTCCATGTCGTTGGCCAAAGGCATTGAGGCTGGGAAGATTTCCAGGCCCTTCGGGGTTCGGGGCGAAGTTGTCCTGATTCTCGATGCCGCCCAGGCCGGGTACATTAAAAATAAAGACCCGCTGTTTGTCGAGATCGACCGGCAGCGGGTTCCCTTTTTTTTAGAGGAATTTGAACTCGGCAGCGACGGGCAGGCCATCGCCCGTCTTGAGTTTGTTAGCTCCCTGGAGGAAGCGAGGAAGATTTGTGGTTGCCGCGTCTTTCTTGAAGAGGGAAAACAGCGGCAAAACGATGGCGGGCCGGACGATCCTGCACGCTTCATCGGTTATCTGGCCACAGACCTTGTTCAGGGCGATCTGGGGACCATCGGCGATTACCTGCATGCCGATATGAATCCGGTCTGGCTCATCGATTTCCATGGCCGGGAGCTCATGGTGCCAGCGGTGGAAGCCTTCATTTCATCGGTCGATCACAAGCAGCAGCGGATTACCTTTTCTTTACCCGAAGGGCTCACATCTCTGTGACATTCCCGATCGACATTCGTCTCCGGAACAGTTACCGTATTTGCTTCAATTCCGATGAAAGGGTTTAGGGCCGGATGACGGTAATGCCGCCATCCGGTTCGAGTTTCAGGATGCTGGAGGCTTGTGCGGTTGTGGTTTCTTCGCGCCGCCACTTACAGACATAGTCAACTTCCTTGTGTAAGGCGGGGTCAATGGCCGCAAAACTGCTCGGGGAGGGCTCTCCGGCATAGTTGGCCGAGCTCGAGACCACAGGCCTGTCTGTGGCCTGAATGAGGGCATGGCAGAAGGGGTCGCTGCAGACGCGAATGCCAACAGAGCCATCCGGCGCAATCAGGCCCTTTGCCAGGCCGCGTGCATGGGGGTAGATGATGGTGGTGGGGCGATTGGCCCGATCAAGAACTTCGCGCGCTTCCCCGGGTACCTTCTCAAGGTATCGTGCCAGCATGTCCTGGTCCGAAACAAGGATGAGCATGCTTTTGTAATCGGGGCGGCGCTTGATCTCAAAAACCCTGGAAACAGCCTGGGCATTTGTTGCGTCGCAGCCTATGCCCCAGATGGTATCGCTCGGATAGAGAATGCTTCCGCCTTCCAGAATATAGTGTTTGCATATTTCGACTTCCTTAAGCATCGTGGAGGCACTCGAGGTAGACCTGGTAGAGGCTTGGGATGGTTTGTTCTTCCCTGAACTTCATGGCGTGGCTGCCACCTTCCATAATCATGTGGTTGCGCAGTTCTTTGTCTTCAAGTATGCGCCTGATGGCATGGGCCATCTCTTCGGTGTTCAGGGGATCGATAAAGAGGCCGCCTTTACCTGCCGTTTCTTCCAGGCATCCGCCGGCAGAGGTGATGACCGGTACCCGGGAATTGAGGGCTTCCAGGACGGGTATGCCAAAGCCTTCGTAAGAAGAAGGGTAGATGAAGCCCCGGGATTCCTGATAGATGGCCGGAAGGTCGGAGACATGCACGTGGTCGAGGAAGTGAATGTTCCTGATCTGGTTTTTCCGGATGTAGGCATCGACCTGCTGGAAATAGGGTGTTTTTCGTCCTACCACAACCAGGGGAATGTCGATCTTTCCCTCGTGAAGTGCACGAACAATCATAAGCAGGTTCTTGCGTTCCTCAATTGTTCCGACATAGAGCAGGTAGTCGGAGGGCAGGGAGAAGCGGTCACGCACCGCCATCCTGCTTTCCTCACTGGCCCGGTTGTAGAACTGCCGGTGACAGCCCTGATAAACCACCCGAATACGCTCCTCTTCCACACCCAGGTGACGCATAATATCGCGTTTGGTCTGGTCGCTGACGGCAATGATCCTGGTCGCATGCTTGCAGGCATAGGCCACCTTTTTGGAGTAGATCCGGCGATCGACGGGTTTGTAGAGCTCGGGCCTTTCCAGGAAGATGAGGTCGTGGATGGTGACCAGCGATGGTACACCGCTCTGGTGTATGCCAAAGGGCAATTCGTTGCTCAGTCCGTGAAAGATATTCACACCAACCGCTTTGAGCAGTTCGGGAAGTTTGAAACTCCGCCACTGTGAACGGAACATCCGGCTCAGAAGGCCGGAAGGAAGAATAACCTGGCTTCCTGCGGGTTCGACAAAGAGATCGGGGTCGGCAATGCGCGGCGTGTAGAGCAGGATGTCGTTTTCGGGGTAGAACCTGCTGATACAGGAGATCACATAGCGGCTGTAGTTTCCCAGTCCGCTAATGTTGTTATAGGCTCGTTTTGCATCAAATCCTATTCTCATCAGACAGCTATATTGTATTCTCTTAAAGCATCATTCAGGGAGGTCTTCAGGTTTGTCGAAGCCTTTCTTTTCCCAATAATCAGGGCGCAGGACACCTGGAAGTCGCCAGCCGGAAAGGTTTTGGTACAGGAACCGGGAATCACAACCGAGCGTTTCGGAACCACGCCTTTTAGCTCTATAGCTTCGGGGCCGGTTACGTCGATAATACGGGTCGATTTTGTGATGACAACATTGGCGCCAAGGACGGCCTCTTCCTCCACCCTTACGCCTTCTACAACGATGCTGCGGGAGCCGATGAAGCAGTTGTCTTCAATAATGACCGGGGCTGCCTGAACCGGTTCAAGCACGCCTCCAATCCCTACGCCGCCACTCAGATGGACATTTCGGCCGATCTGGGCACAGGATCCCACGGTGGCCCAGGTATCGACCATACTTCCTTCGTCGACGTATGCACCGATGTTCACATAGGAGGGCATCATGATGACCCCTTTAGAAATATAGGCTCCATAGCGGGCAAGGGCATGGGGAACGACGCGGATGCCTTTTTCTTTATAGCCCTTTTTCAGGGGAATCTTGTCGTGGAATTCGAAGGGGCCTGCTTCAATGCTTTCCATTTCGCGGATCGGGAAGTAAAGAATGACCGCTTTTTTGAGCCATTCATTTACCTGCCAGGACTGGCCCTGTTTCTCCGCTATCCGCAGGAAACCGCCATCCAGTTTTTCGATGACCGCTTCAATCGCCTTTCGGGTCTCCCCCTTTTTTAAAAGTTCCCGGTTTTCCCAGGCCTGTTCTATGATCTCCTTTTCCTTCATTTCCCAAAAATACGAACTTTAAGGATTCGGGCCAGCAGGTACATCAGGACGAGACAAAAGATGGTGGTAGCCCCGGAGGGGATATTCAGGCTGTACGAAACCAGCAGTCCTGCCAGCGAACCAATCAGGCCCAGCACGATGGAGGCCACCATGATACGTCCCAGATTCTGGGTGAAGAGGTTGGCAATGTTTTGCGGGATGGTAAGCAGAGAGAGCACGAGAATGATGCCCGCAATACGTATGCTGAGCACCAGGCTGAGTGCGACCAGCACAATCAGCAGGTAATTCAGCAACATGACCGGGATACCTCTGGTACGGGCAAATTCTTCATCGAAGGAAAGGTAGAGAATGGGCCGGTAGAAGACCAGAAAAAAGATGAGAGTAAGCAGTGCAAGCAGTCCCATGAGCAGAAGCTCGGTGCGCCCGACCGTTAGAATGCTGCCGAAGAGATAGCTCATCAGGTTGGGGGCATAGCCAGGTGCCAGCGAGATGAAAATGATGCCCATGGCCATGCCCAGCGACCACATAATGGCAATGACCGAATCGTTTCGCATGATCTGCTTTCGGGTCAGATTCTCACTTCCCAGTGCCGCAAGGACTGCAAAAATGGCTGCGCCCGCCAGGGGGGGAAGCCCGAGCAGATATCCAAGTCCGACCCCGCCAAAGGAGGCATGAGAAATGCCCCCGCCAATGAAAACCATGCGTCGGGATACGATGTAGCTGCCTGTGAGTCCGCAAGCAATGGACATGAACAGCGCAGCCCCGAGCGCATGTTGAAAAAACGCATAGGAGAATAGTGTGGCCATGCTTAATGTGTATGGGATTTCATGACCCGATGAGGCACTGTGCCATGGGTGATGATTTCGATGGGACAATTATAGACCTTCAATTGCGCTTCACTGATCTCGTTTCCGGGATGGTAGTGCAGCGTCCTGTTCACACAGGCGATGGACTTGATATAGGGTGAAATTATTCCGATGTCGTGAGAGACGAGCAGGATGGTCATGTGCTGGTTTAGTTCCCGCAGAATACGGTAGAGTTCCATTTCGAACTGGTTGTCGACATGGGTATTGGGCTCGTCAAGGATGAGCACCCGGGGCGAGGAAACGATGGCCCTGGCCAGAAGTGTGCGCTGAAGCTCACCGCCGGAGAGCATCCCAATAGCCCTTTTTCGCATTCTTAGCATCCCGCTCATTTCGAGCACCTTGTTAATTTCCTGCTTTTCGCTGTTCGTGGGCTTGCCCCGGACCGAGAGCCCTTTTTGCAGGCCCGATGCGACCACGTCTTCCACACTGATCGGAAACTTCTGGTCGATTTGGCGGCCCTGGGGGAGGTAGCCGATGTCCCGTTTGGCAACCCTGTAGGAAATGCTTCCCTGGCTTGGACTTACCAGACCCAGGATGAGCTTCAGCAGGCTTGTTTTCCCACCACCATTGGGGCCGATGATGCCGATAAAATCTTTTTCGTAGACCGACAGGGAGACGTCTTTCAGGGCTTCATGGCCCTGGTAGCCGACACTCACATGGCTGAGACTGATCAGGGCTTCTTTCATTCCGCTGCTTTGATGAGATTCGTACTTAGCAATTTCAGTTGGGAAGGCCAGTCCGTGGCCAGGGGGTCTATTTGTACTACCTTGGCATTCAGGCTTCTGGCAAGGGTTTCGGCATTGGCCCTGTCGAATTGCGACTGGATGAAAACTGTCCTGATTCCTTCCTTTCTGCCCAGGTTTACCATGTCCTGCATGTGGGCTACAGAGGGGGCCCGGCCTTCCGATTCCAGGGCATGCTGCTTCAGCTGGTAATCCCTTGCAAAATAGCCGAGTGCAGGATGATAGATCATAAAGCTGCGTTGTTCCAGACTGGCAAGCCTGTTCTCAATTTCGAGATCGAGTTGCTGCAGGCTGCTGTCGAGCTTACGCAGTCTTTGTCCAATCAGGGCGTGCTGTTCGGGGAGTAATTCATTTAGGGCTGAGGCAACATCTCTGGCAATGATGCGGCCATTACGGGCCGACATCCAGATGTGGGGGTCCAGGGAGCCATGTTCATGGGCATGCCGGTCATGGTCATGCGCCGGGTTTTCCCTGTTGTGCTGCCCGGGATCCTGCCGGGCATGGTCATCTGCCTGCTGCGGAATCTGGTCGATGCTTTCTGCCAGGCTCACCATCCTCAGTTCGGGATAGAGATCCCGAATCTTCTGCAACCAGGCCTGTTCGAATCCCAGGCTGCCAATGTTCAGATAGAGAGCGGATTGCTCCAATAGTGCCATTTGCTTCAGATCGGGTTCGTAGCTGGCCGGACTCGCACCGGGAGGAACCATGACATTGACTTCTACCAAATCGCCGGCCAACTCTTCCAGGAAATAGAGCTGAGGCAGTACAGATACGGTAACAACGGGCTTGTCGCCTGAGGGCAGTGTTGAATTGCACTGAAAAACAAAGAGGCTAAGCACCAGGAAAAGGAGGGCTTTATGCATGTTTCTTCGCTTTGAACAGTTCTCGAAAGGGGGTACCCCGTGGTGGAACCGGATCATGGCCATGCCCTCCCCAGGGGTTGCAACTCAAAATGCGCCTGGTTCCCATCAGGAGCCCGATGACGGGCCCGTGGACCCGGAGGGCTTCAATCGCATAGTGGGAGCAGCTTGGGTGATAGCGGCAGCTTTGAGGAAGGATGGGTGAGATGACCCACTGGTAGATCTTAACAGGGAGAATGAGCAGGAAAACAAAGGCCTCGCGAAGCCACCTTAGGGGCCCCCTTTCCTGCAGGGTATGTCGTTTTCTTACCGGCCTTTTCATGTCCTGTTTTCTGCTCCAAAAGTAAGAAATAATATAGAGTAATTTAGCCCATTAATTGCGAGGAAATCATGTCAATTTTACCTATTTTTGCGGCTCATTTTTACACACATAAAGTTAATCGTACACATTAAATCCAATCTGTAACCATGAAAGACGCAGTTGCTATATTATGTGCCGGCGGGCCTGCACCAGGAATTAACACCGTGATCAGTGCTGTCACCAAGATTTTTATCAATAACGGATACAATGTACTCGGAATTAACGGGGGCTACAAGAGTTTGTTTTCGGACGAACCTGCTTTTGAATACCTCGATTTTGATTATGCCGACCAGATCTACAGCCGCGGCGGTTCTGCGCTTAAGATGAGTCGTCACAAGCCCAAGGACGATGAATTTAAGCCCGATTTTTTCAAAAAAAACAGGGTAAAGTTGCTGGTCACCATTGGGGGTGACGATACGGCATCCACGGCCAACCGTCTGGCCAAGTATCTGAAGAAGGAAAAGCTGGATGTGAAAAACATCCATGTTCCCAAGACCATTGACAATGACCTTCCCCTTCCCGAGGGTACGCCCACCTTTGGCTACCATTCGGCAAAGGAAGAAGGTGTGAGGCTTTCTACCACCATTTATGAGGATGCACGTACCAGCGGAAACTGGTTCGTCGTCAGCGCCATGGGCCGTGAAGCCGGCCACCTGGCCTTCGGGATTGGTACCGCCTGTCACTATCCGATGATTGTTATTCCGGAGATGTTCAACAAGACCAAGATCACCTTCGACAAGATCACCCGCATGGTGGTTTCTTCCATGGTTAAGCGCAGAATTCTGGGCATCGACTACGGTGTAGCCATGATCTCAGAGGGTGTATTCCATTTCATGAGCGATGAAGAAATCATCGATACGGGTGTCAACTTCACCTACGATGAGCACGGGCATCCCGAACTGGGAAACGTAAGTAAGTCACACATATTTAATATGTTAACCCAGCAACACCTGAAGGATCTGCGCATCAAGGTTAAGAGCCGTCCCGAGGAGATTGGTTACGAGCTGCGTTGCTGCCGCCCCATTGCTTACGACCTGTCCTATGCCACCAGGCTGGGCCTGGGTGTATATATGCTGTTTCAAAGAGGAGAGACAGGCTGCATGACCACCATCGATCGTGGTGGCAGCATTGCCCCCCTCTACCTGAAGGATGTGGAAGACGAGCAGGGCAAAGTGAAGCCCCGTTTGGTCAACATCAACTCCGAATCGACCCAGGTAATCTTCCGTAACAATCTGCATTACATTACCAAAGAGGACTACAGGGCTGCCAGGAAGTATGTGAAGAATCCCGAGGACTACGACTTCTTTAAGATCCTGAATTGGCCTGAGTAAGCCCTCGTGATCCGGAGCCGTTGATTTTTCGCCCTGAATGGGTTATTTTTAAAGGAAAAAACATGGCTCAGGTAAACAAGAAAAAAGGAACGATAGGGATACTAACCGGTGGCGGAGATGTGCCGGGTCTGAACCCGGCCATCCGTGCCGTCACCATTCGCGCCTTGCGTGAAGGTTACCAGGTGATAGGCCTCCGCAAGGGCTGGTCGGGCATTTGTGAGCTCATCAGAGATAGAAAAGCTGACAACAGCGAGCACTATGTCATGTTGAGTGAACAGATCGTGAACAAAGCCGGTCGGACCGGTGGTACCTTTTTGCACACCTCAAGGGTGAACCCCAGCAAGGTCAAAAAGACGGATGTGCCCAGGCACCTGCAAAACAGCTACAACAAGGATGTCAACGACCTTACTCCGGAGGTGCTCCAGAACCTGGCTTATCTGGGCATCGACTACCTTATACCCATTGGGGGTGACGATACGCTTTCTTATGGTGTCAGGCTTTACAAGGAGGGTTTCAAGGTCATCGCCATTCCCAAAACCATGGACAATGATGTTCCGGGAACCGATTATTGCATTGGTTTCAGTACCTGTGTGACCCGGACCATTAACATGACAAACACCCTGCGTACTTCTGCCGGTTCGCATGAACGGATCCTGGTAATGGAGGTTTTTGGCCGTTATGCCGGGTTTACAGCCATGATTCCCACCATGGCAGGTGCTGCGAATCGCTGTGTAATTCCCGAGCACCAGTTCGATGTTTCCCATCTGACCGACCTGCTCATGGAAGACCGCATCCAGAATCCCAGCAATTATTCAGTCGTTTTGGTCTCCGAGGGAGCTACCTTTAAGGGGATGGACGAGATGATGACCCGGGAAGATGAACGGGATGCCTATGGTCATGCCAAGCTGGGCGGAATCGGAGCTGCTGTCTCGGCCATGATTAAAGAAGAATCGGCTCAGTTCAACCAGGGGAAGCGCATCAATGTGATCAGCCAGCACCTGGGCTATCTGGTCAGGGGAGGAGATCCCGACGCCATCGATTCCATTGTGCCCATGGCCTACGGCAATCTCGCCCTGGACCTTATACTGAAAGGCATTCACGGACGATTGGTTGTGTTAAGGAACGGGCGCTACGACAATGCTCCAATCGACGTGGTAACCAGCACGAAGAAGCTTGTAGAAGTGAAGAAGCACTACAATACGCAGCGACTTCGTCCCCACTTTAAAAGCTTTGAGTTTCAGCCGCTGTTTATCATGAGTGGTTCCTGAGCCTACTCAATGTAGATCCAGGCCTTATCGATGCTGTTCTCGCGGATTTCCATAAGGGAAGAGAAAGCACTTTGAACCGATTCAAATGAACCGGCCGTAACCAGCTTAAATTGGTAAGGGCCTGAAAGAATTCTTCCATCCATTCCCCGGGCTTTCACCTCATTGGCAAAGGCATTGGCGTTTTCCGGAATCTTGAAGGCGCCTACGATGATGTGGATGCCTGTTGAACCGGCTTCTTCACAGGCCGAGAGTTTCAGCATGGCTTCATCCAGTTGCATACGGCTGAGGGCCAGCTGGTCCTCCAGTTCATTTGCAGCTTCAAGTTGCTTTCTGAGGGCCTGATTTTCTGCGACAAGGGTATCGATTTCTTTCTGGGACATGGACGGCTTCTGAAAGAGGCTGCAGGAAGTCGCCAGGAGCATCATGGTCAGGAAAACAGGGGCTTTCATAATCAGGGTTTTAGTCGTTCCCTTACAAAGATAGCAAAAAGCGGGGACAAGGCAGCAGGTCCTAATGGCCTATAAAACAGCATTTCTCTAAGATACCCGGGCCTCTGGTTGCTTAGATACAGTCCTGCAGGCCGGATTCGGCTCAGGGTTCGGTTTTGAGCGGCCTGCCTGTTCGGCAGAAGCTTGCAATCACCGGATAGTGATCCGAGAGGTCGGTTTTTATCCTGTGGCATTGCAGGCTTTCGAAGCCCCTTCCAAACAGGATGTGGTCGATCCTCAGCGAGGGCAGGCTCTTCCCGGCATAGGTGTTTCCGAAGCCACGGCCCGAGCGTCTGAATGAATCGCGAAGCCCCTTTTTAACCCGCCTGTAGGCATAGGATTGGGGGGTGTCATTGAAGTCGCCCATGACCAAAACCGGGTAGGGTGCTTCCCTGATGTAGTTGGCAATCATGTCTGCCTGTTCGGCCCGGTTCACAAAGGCGATTTTAAGGCGTAAGCCTATGCTTCGTATTTCTTCAATCTGCTTATTGCTGTACTTTAGCCGCAGGGTATCCATAAAGGCCATGTTTTCCTGCCTGAAACGGATCGATTGAAGATGGAGGTTGAAGACCCTGATGGTATCCTGCCCGATTTTGATGTCATTGTACATGGCTGCATTCCCATAAGTATTGAAGGGGATGCGGGTGGTTTTTACGATGGGGTAACGGCTGAAGGTGGCAACCCCGGCGCCGTCGTGTTTCGATCTGGAACCCGAGGAGAATACCGCAGAGTAAGGCATGCCTATGGTTTGTACATGATCGATATGGCGAATCCCTTTGTGGTTTTTTGAGAAATACTCCTGCAGGCAGAGGATGTCGGGCCTCTGCCTGTGCACCTCTTCTGCAATCAGGTTCCGCCTTGACGAGTCATTGTCCATAAAAATACCAAAGCCTCGCACGTTATAGCTCATGGCACTTAGTTGTGTCTCACCTGAACAGGCGGCTTCCTGTTTCGATTGCTTCGTATGCAGGGGGCTCAGGCCGGCCAGATGGTTCCATCCAAGCAGGATCAGGACCAGCGAGAGAAAGATCTGCTTTTTCAGGCGAAAGAGCCAGTAGCTTATGAAGATGAGATGTGAAAGCAGGATGAGGGGGTAGGCGAGCCCAAACAGGGCAGGGAAGAAGACTCTGGCAGGGTTGATGAAAGGGGAGAGATAGGCGAGCAACAATGCCAGGCAGGCCAGGATGTTTAAAAAGAAAACAAAGCGATCAAGTATTTTAACCACGGTCTATTTTTTATTGCTCATTTTAAACAAAATCTCTTTTTCTCTTGCACTCAGGCTGTCGTAGCCGGCTTTTGATATTTTATCCAGGATGCGATCGATTTCTTGCTGCTCTTCGGCCTTGACTTTATTGTATTCGATGTCGTCGGCAGGGCGTTTATAGCTCACCTTCATGTCCCGTGGGCGGGGTTTGACCCAGGTGGCAATCTGGTCCATGATTCGATCGAACCCTTTCGTGATATCCCGTCCCTTTCTGGAATAGTAGGCGATTATAAAGCCGGCAAGGGCTCCCCCGATATGGGCAATTTTTCCACCCGTATTGACCGAAAAATCGACCAGGGTGGTCAGGATGAACATGGCCAGCGCAATGTAGATGATCTTTACCCGTCCGATCAGCACCAAATGCAATTCCATGTTTGGCCGGTAGGTAGCCGTTGCAATCACGATGGCCATGACCGAGGCCGAGGCGCCCATAGCGTATGATACCGGAAGGACATTGCTGAAGACCGCAAAGTTGTTGTAAAAAAGCCCATAAAGCAGTCCGCCCGATATTCCGCCAATCAGGTAGGTGCTGAGCAGCTTTTTTTGCCCCATTTCCTGCATAAACACTCTCCCAAACCAATACAACCAGAGCAGGTTGAAGAGGATGTGGATGAAGTCGACATGCAGGAACATGTAAGTAATAAGTGTCCAGGGTCTTCGGATGAGCAAGGCCTTGTCGGCCGGGACGGCAAGCAGCCGGATAAAACTTTCAAAAAGCCCGTTACTGTTCGACATGAACAATACCATCCTGACAATCTGTACTGCCAAAAACAGTCCCAGGTTCAGGTAAATGAGCCGGGTAAGCGTGCTGCCCTGCCGGAAAGAATTTTTTATATCGTCTGTAATACCCATAAAAACAGATCATTAGAAGAAGTTCTTTGTGAACTTGTTCCAGTATTTGATGAGTATAAAACCAAAAATCATACCACCCAGGTGGGCAAAGTGTGCAATATTGCCTCCGCGGTCGGCCAGGCCCAGGTAGATGGAAATGACTCCCGTTCCGATTACCATCCATTTGGCCTTAATCGGAATGGGTATGGGGAAGATCATCAGGGGGGTGTTGGGGAAAAGCATACCGAAGGCCAGCAGCAGCCCATAGACTGCCCCGGAGGCTCCCACTGTCGGGATCAGCAGACTCAGGGCTCCTTCGTAAAAGTCGTTCTGGGGATTCGACAGGATCTGCTGTAGAAGCTCTGTGCTGATCGGGCCACCCGCCATGGCTTTCAGTGCGGCAATGTCTGCGCCATGCATCAGTTGATTGACCAGGAGATGGAAGAAGGCGGCTCCCAGTCCGGTTGCCAGGTAGTAGATGAGGAAGCGTTTGCTGCCCCATACCCCTTCCAGGGTCCGGCCAAACATCCACAGCACCCACATGTTGATGAAGACATGAAAGATGCGATTGCTGTGCATGAACATGTGTGTGACAATCTGAAAGGGATAGAAAAAGGGCGATTGCATGGAATAGAGGCCCAGGATTCGGTTCAGATCGATGTTAAAGAACTGCAGGGCGAGGATGAGAATGAACCACATCCCCACATTCAGGATGATCAGGTTCTTGGTAACCGGGGGGGTATTGTTACTGAAAGTGGTAAAGAATCTGCTCATGTTACTGGTTTTTAAAGATGCTGTCCAATTCTTCCACCGGAACAATGTGAAGAATGGTCTGGCCCGAGGGACTGTGCCTGTGTTCGGGGCAGGCGAACAATTGATCGACCAGTGCCTGTATCTCTCTGTCGTCCATTTCCCTGCCATAGGGTATGGCGGAAGCTTTTGCCGCAGCCCGGGCAAGTTTTTCCGATCGTCCGGACCTAAGGTCACCTTCCAGCACCTTGTACTGTTCAATCAGGCTTTCGATTACCTTTACGCTGTCTTCTTCACCGGCATCGCCCGGAATGCCGTGAATAACAATGTGGTTGTTGCCGAAATCGCGGACATCAAAGCCCAGCTCGGCAAGGTCGGGGATCATCTCCAGGCAGAGCTGGTAGTCGGCCGGGTTCAGCTGAATACTTACAGGGAAAAGGCTTTGCTGGCTGATGCCCTGCTTTTGATCCAGGGCTTCTATCATGCGATCGTAAAGAATCCGTTCGTGTGCCCTTCGCTGATCAATCAGCATCAGGCCCGATTTCACGGGCGAGAGGATGTACCTGTTTTTGAGCTGAAGATAGCGGCTGTGTGGGGCACTGCTCTCCTGACTGGGTTCAAACAACTGCTCCCAACCCTTTATTCGCTCGTCTTGTTGGTAGGTCTTCGCTTGTGTTCGCGTATAGGCGGGTTCATTAGCGAAGGGGTTGTAGCCGGGCCTGGTTTCAATTTCAGGCATTCTGATGGCTGTGTCGCTGGTCAGCACGGGGATATCGATGACGCCTTCCCTGCTGAAATCCAGGGTCGGAGAAAGGTTGTGCCTGCCTATGGCCTCCTTTACGGTGGCCAGCAGAATCTGCCAGATGGCATTTGCGTCTTCGAATTTGACCTCCGTTTTGGTCGGATGGATGTTGACATCTATTCTTGCGGGATCGAGTTCGAAAAAGATGAAATAAGCCGGCAGATGGTCGGGCGCGAGGATTTGCTCGTAGGCCTTCATGACTGCCTTGTGAAAATAGCCGTGCCTGATGTAGCGTTTGTTGACGAAGAAGTATTGTTCCCCGCTGGTCTTCCTGGCATGCTCGGCCTTCCCGATGAATCCGCTGATTTTAATCAGCGAGGTTTCGGTTTCGAGAGGCAACAGGGTGTTGTTAATCGATTTCCCGAAGATTCCGCTGATGCGCTGACGGACATTGGTTCGGGGCAGTTGCATGATCTCCTTGCCGTTGTGGAGCAGGGTAAAGGAGACCTCCTCGCAGGTAAGGGCAATCTGGTTGAACTCGTGTATGATGTGCCGGAATTCGGTTTGATCGCTTTTCAGGAACTTCCGCCGTGCGGGGATGTTGAAGAAGAGGTTGCTGACCTGGACATTGGTTCCGGCAGGGGCCTGTACCCTTTCATTGGAGATTAGTACTGAACCCGCCATGCGAACATGGCTTCCCAGCTCGTCCGGGGCCGGCCGAGTTTTCAGCCCGATTTCTGCCACGGCTGCAATTGAGGCCATGGCTTCGCCCCGGAATCCCCTGGTGCGGATGGCAAAGAGATCATCTGCAGTGGAAATTTTTGAGGTGGCATGTCTTTGAAAGCAAAGCAGGGCATCGGCAGGGGACATGCCCCTCCCGTTGTCCACGACCTGGATCAGGGTTTTTCCTGCGTCTTTGATGATGACCTTAATCTCGCTTGCCCCTGAATCTACGGCATTCTCCATCAATTCCTTTACCACTGAAGCAGGGCGTTGAATCACTTCACCCGCAGCGATCTGGTTGGCTACGGCATCACTTAATACATGGACAATATCCGACATCTAGGCGTAGAACAGAAAATAGGCGATGAGGAAAAGCACGGCAAGAATGACAATCAAACGAAGGTTTGCAGCACGAGATGCCTTTACCCTGGTCTGGGTATGGGCCTGGCGGAACGCTCCCCTTTTCAGGGTCGTACGATTCGGGCTGTCGGGAACCTCTATGCCGAGTTCCCGCTTTATGCCTCTGATCCGTTCTTCACGGGCTTCCTTTACAGGGTCCCAGTACCGCGGTTCGTAATGGAACTGGTTGTTACGGGGAAGCTTGATAAACCTGGGAATTCCCATCTCTCACAATTTAGGGCTTAAAGTTAAGGAAAGTAGGAGAATGTGGAAACTGTTTTTTATTTTTGGGGCTATGAAAACAAGCATCAATGCCAGTCTGGAAGAGGCCCGCAGGGTGCTCGATGATTTTATGTCGGATGCGGCAAAAATCGAGGCCATCGAAGGGGCTGCGCAGCTGATGCTGGCTTCCATCAGAAAGGGAGGCAAGATTATATCCTGTGGCAACGGGGGGTCGATGACCGATGCCATGCATTTTGCCGAAGAGCTTTCCGGGGTGTTCCGGCACAAGCGACCGGCCCTGCCTGCGCTCAGCATTTCCGATCCCTCCCACCTTAGCTGTGTTGCAAACGACTGTGGTTTTGAAACCGTTTTTTCCCGCTATGTGGAGGGCCTGGGGATGTCCGGCGATCTTTTGCTGGCCATCAGCACCAGCGGGAACTCGCCCAATATTCTGAATGCTGCCACGGCCGCGCGGGAAAAGGGAATGAAGGTGGTGGCGCTTACCGGGAAAGACGGCGGGAAGCTGGCCTCTATGTCGGATGTGGAGATTCGCGTCAGCGGAGGCCGCTATTCAGATCGCATCCAGGAGTTGCACATCAAGGTGCTGCACATCCTGGTTCAGCTCATTGAGGAGCAGCTTCATCTTTCCTGAACACTTGGGCTTTTTTCTCTGTTTCTTTCTACGATCAGCTGCCTTCCCGGTACATAAAGCGATGGACCAAATCGCTTATTATGTTTATCAAGACTTACGCCTGTGCGGTCCAGGGCATTGCTGCCACCACGATCAGCATCGAAGTAAATGTGACCCGGGGGATTCGTTTTTTCATTGTCGGGCTGGCCGATAATGCTGTCAGAGAGAGCCAGCAGCGCATCGAGACAGCCATTGTGAATACGGGGTTTAAGTGGCCAAACTATCGCATCGTGATCAATCTGGCCCCCGCAGATATGCGGAAGGAGGGTTCGCATTTCGATCTTCCCCTGGCTTTAGGAATTCTGGCAGCTTCGGGTCAGCTTTCCGGTGAGCGGCTTGGCGACTACCTTTGTTTGGGCGAGCTTTCTCTCGATGGTACCGTGGTTCCGGCCAGGGGAGTCTTGCCCATGGCTCTTGAAGCCAGGGAGCGGGGTTTTCGGGGGGTGGTGATACCGCTGCCTAACCGGGGAGAAGCCATGCTTGTGGATGGCCTGGATGTGGTGGCAGTTCCTTCACTGGCTGCTGCTGTGGCTTTTCTGGATCGGGGCGAGCGACCAAAGCTTGTGGCGGATTCTGCCGGGGAAAAGGATCCGGCTTTTCCTGAAGCACCCGGGCCCGATTTCAGCGATGTCCGGGGTCAGGAGTTTTCGAAACGGGCCATGCTGGTGGCCGCTGCCGGTGGCCATAACATCAGCCTTGTTGGTCCGCCCGGAGCAGGCAAAACCATGTTATCGATGCGGCTTCCTTCCATCCTGCCTCCGATGAGTAAGGACGAGGCCCTGCAGACCACCAGGGTGCATTCTGTGGCGGGCCTTACCGGGCGGATGGACCGCATGGTGAGCAAACGCCCCTTCAGGGCTCCCCACCATACGATTTCAAATATCGCCCTGATTGGCGGAGGAACCCGGCCCAGGCCGGGGGAGATTTCCCTGGCCCACAACGGGGTTTTGTTTCTCGACGAGCTGCCCGAATTCCGGCGTCAGGTACTGGAAGTCCTTCGCCAGCCCCTTGAGGAAGGGGTGATTCGAATAAACAGGGCCAATTACAGCCTGGAATACCCTGCCGATTTTATGCTGGTGACCTCGATGAATCCGTGCCCATGTGGCTATTACACCCACGAAAAACGGGCGTGCGAATGCCGTATCGGGGATATTCTGCGTTATCGCGCAAGGATTTCGGGGCCCTTGCTCGATCGCATTGATTTGCATATTGAGGTGCGCCCGGTGGCCTTTAAGGCATTGGATCTTGAATCCGAACCCCTTTCATCGGCAGCTATGCTTGAACGTGTTGTGGAGGCACGCCGGATACAGGAGCTCCGTTTTCAGGGTGCCGGATTCAGGCCTGTGAATGCCCGGATGGATGCAGCAGCCATCCGTCGCTTTTGCATGCCCGACAGGCAGGGGCGTCAGACCCTGGAGAAGGCCATGGAGAGCTATGCCTTATCGGCCAGGGCCCATCAGCGAATTCTGAAAGTGGCCCGAACCATCGCTGATCTGGATGGCAGCAGGAAGCTTCTTAACCTGCATATAAGTGAGGCCCTGAATTATCGGGGACTGGATGCAAAGCAATCACGGGGCAGCCTGGTTTAGCAGCCTCCCTCTACCCGCTTTTTCTTTGGTCGCGGTGCAATTTTGGGCAGGGCCGGGGCGGGTTGAGAGCTGGTTTCTACAGCTGCACCGCCACCGAGGGCCCGGCTGGCTCCCTGGCGGAAGTTGTAGCGGGCAATCTCTTCGTCGGGGCTGGTGGCCGCGGGCGCTTTCGGGTTCATAATGGTTTCGGCCCAATAGTTCAGCCCGCCCTGCAAAACGTAGTTGTTTTCGTAGCCCAACTGCCTGGTGAGCATCCAGGCCTGGTTGGCGTTTACAGTACTGTTCGAGTAGAACACGTTGTAGCGGAGGTCCTGGTCGAGGTAGTCCTTCCACTCGGGCTCAAGGAGGGCGCTGAGGGGAATGTTGATTGCGCCGGGCAGGTGGAATTTCTCGTATTCGTTGGCGTTTCGAACATCTATCAGTACCAGTGAGAGGTCCTTACTGATAAGCATATGGGCTACTTCATCGGGCGAGAAGTACTGCATGCCACTGTTCACATATTCCAGTAATTCTTCGGGGCCGAGCTTATAGGGATGGGTTGTATTGGCGGGAACAAAGGCCAGAATGAGGCCAAGGGGCACAAGGATGATGGCCAGCAGTACTCTTGGATTGATCTTTTTCATGGCGTTTGGGTTTCAATGATTAAACAATCTGTTTCAGCAGAGGTTCACGCTTAGTACTCTTTTTGGGGGAATTTCTTTTCGGCCCACTCGGCGACCCAAAACATGCCCATGGCCACAATGATGATGCCCAGGACAACCACCCCTTCTTTTACGCCCAGCACTTCGGGCAGGGTGGGTGTACCCCTGAAGGACCCCTTGTAGAAGTTCTCGAGCAGGGGATAGACCTCTGCAAAAAGAACGATGCCTACGAAGATCCCGACCGCAAACAGCATGGCATCGATCTTTCCGATGGCCGCTCCACAGAAGCTGGTGCCCGGACAAAAACCGCCGAGGATGAAGCCGGTACCCATGATGATGCCGCCCACGATGGTCGAGCCCAGGTAGGTCGGATTAATGTAAACCAGGTCGAGGTCGATCCAGCCAAAAAGGCTCATGAACAGCAGACCGACCATGGCCGTGATGGCCGCAGTAAAGAAGACCTTCAGTACGACTGTATCGTAGCCGTAAAATACGCCGGCCAGTTTTCGGCTCGAGGAGAATCCGCTGGATTCAAGCACAAAGCCAAAGCCGATTCCAATCAGGAAGGCAAACAGGAAATTGGTGTTCGGGCTAATGATCTCATTGACAATTAATGGTCCCATGATCGCTATATCTTTAACAATTAGATCCAGTTTTTTCGTACAAAATAGGCGAGGGCGAAAGCCGTTCCAAAGATGAAGGCCATTGAAATAAAGCCATTTAACGACAGTACACCCATGCCGCTTAATGCCGATCCGCTTGTACAGCCCCGGCCCAGTTGCGAGCCAAAGCCGAAGAGGAGGCCCCCGGCCAGGGCAAAGATGAGCCTGCGCTTCGAGCTAATGTTCGGGTGGTGCTCAACCTTGATTTTCAGCCGTCCCGCAATGGCACCCGATAAAAAGGCCCCCACAATGACCCCAAGCATTTGAAAAACCAGCCATGATTTCATGGGCCCCCCGGGGTGGCCGGCATTGTATTCGACGAAGAATTTCGTGTTTTCGGCATGGCCGGGTGTAAGGGTATTTACAGTGGCTACCACAGTACTTTTTACAGCCCCGCTGGCCCCGAGGCCCCTTCCGGCCACAAAATTAGCCGCGATCAGCACGAGCCCCAGCAACACCCCTCCCAGGTAGGGATTGATGTACCTGGTCTTTTTAACAACTGTCTCACTCATCTCTTTTTCTTTTTATTGGTCCTAATAAAGCCATCTGCTTTCCTGTCCTGCATAGGCGAGGATGAATCTCAGCATAAAACTTCCGAACAACACCAGGGTAGCCGGAATAAGCACGGGAATTTTGAATTTATACAGTTCCAGTACTTCCAGAATAACAGGCACAACCATCCCCATGAAGACCACGAAGATCCAGAATGAGGCCGTCCAGGGGCCGCCCAGAAAGAGCTCCGCCGCATTGATCTGTACCTGGGTGCTGGCCAGGAAACCCATAAACATGTGGACGATGAGGAAGAGCTCAACGACGATGATGCCGATGTCGATTCGGGCAAAGGTGTTTCGTTCTTTATGGTCCTTCGACAGCAGCATGATGGCTGCAGCTCCGGCCGACAGTCCCGAGGCCAGGAAAAGGGGCCCCAGTATGGAGGTATTCCACAGAGGACGGGCATTGAAGGCCGAGAACAGGATGCCGGTATAGACCCCCAGGATTATTGCAGACAGGCTCATGACCCAGGCCAGCATCAGCTTGTATTTCACAAAGAAGGCCTCCAGGTCTTCCAGAATCTTATAGGGCCATTTCCAGCGGGGGAAGACTTCCCGAATGTGAATGGCCGACCAGATAAAAGACAGGGGGGTAACCAGCATCAGAATCCACGCACCCCAGGACATGGGCGATTCGATCCGGATGGTGGTGTAGAGCCGCCAGAACCAAAGCCTGTGTTTCAGGTCGAGAAAGAGTGCTCCCAGTCCGAGGAGGAGAATCCAGGGCACAATGTGGGGGGCGATCTTCACTGCCGTGGGGAATTGTTTCTCCTTTCCGGTGATGGTATAGAGCCCGGCAAAGAGGAGGATGCCTGCTGCGAGTCCACCCAGAAAAAGGTACAGAGGAATCTGCCAGTGCCAGATATGCAGGTGGGGATCAATAAGGTAGTTATTGCGACCGCTGACAATGATTTCTTCTCTCATGGCTTTCTAGATCAGGAAATAGAGTTGAGGTTTGGTTCCGGCTTCGGGGATCAGGGTTTTGTACTTTCTTATCTTGAGGATCTCTGATACCGGCGAGTTTGGGTCGTCGAGGTCTCCGAAGTACATGCATTTGGTGGGGCAGGCCGAGACACAGGCGGGCTGAAGGCCTTTTTTAATCCGGTGTATGCAGAAGGTGCACTTGTCGACATAGCCTTCGGGGTGCGAGTAGCGCGCATCGTAGGGACAGCTCTGAATGCAGGCCCCGCAGCCAATGCACTTGTTTGGGCTTACCAGTACGATGCCCCCGTCGACATAGTGGCTGGCCCCTGTGGGGCAGCAGCGTACACAGGGCGAATTCTTACACTGGTTACAGCGCTCGGAACGAATTTCGATCTCGAGCTGGGGATAGCTGCCATCGGTGACCTCCACCACCCAGTCGCGGCAATAGCCGATGGGGACATTGTTTTCGGTCTGGCAGGCCACCACGCAGTCGCTGCAGCCCACACACTTCTTTGTATCTATGGCCATTGCGTATCTCATGATGCAGCCTCCTCCTCCTTGGGTTCGAACCTAAAGGTGACAAAGTTTCCCCGCATGCCGGTTCCGCCCATGATGGGATCCACATGGACCCGGGTGATGAGTTCGGCATCACCGGCCCCCTTTCCGTAAGCGCGCGAGAGATGTTTGTTCGTGTGACCGAAACCATGTACCATGTAAACACTGTCCCAGCGGATGCGTTCCGTTACCCTTGCCATGATGGGGAAAGAGGAGCGAATCCCGTCCTGGTTCTCGAGCCAGATGTACTGGCCGTTTTTTATACCCCATTCCCCGGCCACCTTTGGGTTGATCCAGATGGCATTTTCCTCCATCAGGTCTTTGAGCAGGGCATTGTTGGCTGTGCGGCCGAAGGTATGCATGGGAGCCCGGCCATAGTTGAGGCGGTAATAGCCTGCAGGCGGCTCTTCATGGGCTGTGTATACAGGCAGGGGGTCGAAGCCCTCATTGGCCAGGGCGGTGCTGTAGAGTTCGATCTTGCCCGTATTGGTGTAAAACTCGTGGTCTTCACCGGGGCTGAAATAGAGGTCGTCCCACGAGCGTTCATAGGTCTTGACCCCGATGCGCTGCATTTCTTCCAGCGAGGTGTCAAGCTGCCTTAATTGCCAGTCGAGCATCTCCTCGATGTTGTTCCAGCTGAAGTAGTCTTCGAGTCCCAGCCGCTTCGACAGCTCCCTGGCCATCCAGTAAGCCGGCTTGGTATCGTACTTCGGTTCTGCTGCCGGCATGCGCAGGGCAATGGCCGGTTTACGGTGTGGCGAATTCCGGATGGTATCGTAGCGTTCGAGGTAGGTGCATTCGGGCAGTACGACATCTGCCCAGCCGGTGATGGCCATGGGCATGGTATCGACCACGACAAGGAGGTCGAGGTGTTGAATGGCCTCCAGGACTTTGTTTGAATTTGGAATGGTCTTGAGCAGATTGGTACCGTTCACAATCCACCCCTTGAAGTTGCAGCTGCGGTTTACCTCCGGGATGGTGGCTTCGCAGATTCCCGAGGCGATGGTTTCGTATGCCAGATTGTACTGGCCCGGAAAAGCGTCCCGCCAGGTTTTTTTGGGAGTGGGATAGGGCGGATGTGGCCAATCCGGAACAGCGACTCTTTCCGGATTGTAGAAGCCGCCG
The DNA here is from genome assembly GCA_002748055.1 of Bacteroidota bacterium. Taxonomy (GTDB): domain Bacteria; phylum Bacteroidota; class Bacteroidia; order Bacteroidales. The sequence continues at coordinate 22,252 of PDRI01000028.1, forward strand.
CGACGTCCCCAGGATCCGAGCAGGGCATTCAGGATGGCCATGGCACGGCTGCGCTGGGTGTCGTCGCCGTACCAGGTTACGTGGCGTCCCGGGTGAATGATGACCGATGGAGCCGCGTCGGCCATTTCCTTTGCCGATTTGCGAATCAGTTCGGGTTTGATAGTGGTGATCCCATAGGCCCATTCGGGGCTGAAGTTTCGGACGTGGGCTTTGAGTTGTTCGAAGCCGAAGGTGTATTTCTCTACGTAGGCCTTATCATACCATTCCTCGTTGATGATGACGTGTATCCAGGAAAGTAAAAGGGCCAGGTCGGTGGCCGGCTTAATGGGCAGCCAGTATTTTGACTTGCTTGCAGCGATGCTGAAGCGGGGATCGACGGTGATGATGGAGGCGCCCTTGTCGATGGCGTCGGACATCTCCTGTACCTGACCATTGTGCATGTTTTCGCCCAGATGGGAGCCGATCAGTACCAGGCATTTGGTGTCTCTGATATCGGTGCGTTCGGGACTGCCTACGCCTTCGCCGAAGGTCGTGTGGTAGGCCACCTCCCGTGGTCCGCGACATTGAGCATAAGAGGGAGCCGCAATGTTGTTCGAGCCAAAGGCCTTGAGCAGTCTGCCAAAGTATTTTCCGCCCGAACCGTGGGTGAGCAGGGCGAGGCATTCGGGCCCGTGGGTTTCTGCCAGGGCTTTCATTTTTTCAGCGATAAGGTCGAGGGCCTCCTCCCAGCTGGCCTGACGAAAGACTTGCTTTCCACGTTCTTCGACCCGAATCAGGGGGGTCTTGAGTCTGTCTTCATCGTAATACATGCCCGGTCCGCCGGTGCCGCGGGGACAGAAGCGGCCATTGGAGTGCTGGTCCTCGTCGTTGCCTACCACCTTCCAGATTTCACCGTTTTCGTTCTTGTAAACCCATCCGGCGCACTTCCAGAAACAAATCTCACAAACAGTAGGTGTCCTTGTGAGCCTGAGTTTCATGTCCTTTCCTGAAAGAGGATTTCCGCTGAGTTGCCGATGGAGCCCCAGACCGCTTGCACCAAGGGCCAGTCCGCCCAGCCCCAGTCCCGATATGCGGATGAAATCTCTTCTGCTAGTCATGATGCCTGAATATCGTGATAACCTGTCATACCTGGTAAAAATACAAATATGTAGATAGCTACATATAAAACAATGCCGCATATCATCCGCACAGTTAACTATTTAGAACGATGCTAAACAGTCAGTCTTTCTTCTCCCGGTGATAGGCCAACCAGCTTTCGGCTTCGGCCAGAAGCCCGCTAAGTGAAGACAGCGGCTTTTTCAGAAAGGCAGTCAGCCTCGACGATCGATCAAGCATGAGGGGGAGGGCAGCGAAGGCCATGCCAATGGCCTCATGGGCCTTGTGGAGGGCGGCATTATTCAGGGCTCCTGAAATACGTGGATTTCGAATCTCTACAGAAAAGGCGGAGAAGGCCGATACGATCAGAATGGCCCGCAGGCACATTTCCAGTCCCACCTCAAAGCCCGACTGGTAGGGATCGTCCGGGGAGGCTTGCCAGAAAAACCCGGCAAGCAGGGTCATAAACAGGAGCTGCATCCAGAAAAAGGGCTTGGCAAGTCGACGCAGAATACGCGGATAGTAGATGAACAGAAAGCCTGCATAAACCAGCAAGGGAAGCAGGGGGACAAGGGCAAGGCCGTAGCGCCTGATCATAACCAGGCTGAGTGGAATCATAAGGCCGTGCAGCACCAGCAGCGGGAGGTGGAAGGTCTGTCCGGGTGCGGTTTTTTGCCAGTCTGAGGCCTCTTCTGCTTTGACTTCTTTTGGCAGCTCAATGCTTTGTTGTCCCTTTCGCAGGGCATTCCGCCCCAGTAAGAATCCGGCCAGTGCGGCGAGGCTGCCCAGCACGGAGTAGATGAGGGCCACACTCAGGATCAGGTCTCCTGCATCGGCTTCCAGACGGGGAAATTGTTTCTTCATGAAAAAGAAGAGATTCGAATAGATGTTGAGCAGATCGCTGCCGTAGAGGATGAAGAGGTTGGCCAGTTTATGCAGGATGGCTGAAAGCAGTGCGACTGAGCCGGCTATCAGGTAGGCCGTAAGATGCCTTCCCAGGAGATAGAGGACGGCCTCCATCAGGAGGGCCTCCATCAGAATGCCGGTCATTGGCCCCAGGATGATGGCACTGGGCGAGAGGGATTTCATAAGGGCGCAGATGAGTCCTGCCCTCCAGATGAGCCCGCGGCTGTTCCAGATCTGCAGGAAGGCGATCATAAACATGACTGAGAATCCGGCCAGCAAGGTTCCGCTGAAGGGAAGGTGGAGGTTGTGGAGCAGGCTTCCGACAATGATTTCGAAGCTTGCCCAGAGCCCTCCGGCCACCGCTGCCTTCAACCATATATCGGGGTCTTTAGGGGGCATAGTCGGGCAGGGCTGAAAGCTGGTCCAGGTCCTTTTTCTCGTTTATATTCAGGAACAGATTGGGGCTGTAAAAGGCCAGCTCAGGCCCAACGGGAACCAGCCGGTAGTTTGGACCGGCGAAAAGCTGATGGAGGGCGTAGCTGCCTTGCTTAATCTGCGCTTCCATCGCTTGCAGGGCATTCTTATGGTAGAGGCCACAGAGTGGTTCGAATCTGTGCCCTTCATGGACGGGTACCACAATGTCTTCATCTTTTCTTTGTTGCAGCAGATGGCGAAACAGTGCCGGTTTTACCAGGGGCATGTCGTAGGAAATGACCAGGCAGAGGTGATGTCTGGCCTTTTTCAGGCAGGTGTAGAGACCACCGATCGGACCAATCCCGCTGATTTCGTCGCAGACCACACGATGCCCCTCCGCATGCGGGAAGTCATTGCAGGAGCTGATCAGGATTTCGTCGCAAAGAGCCTCCAACACCCGAAGCGGAAACTGATAGAGCATGCGGCCGCCCAGGGAAATAAAGCCCTTGTCCCGCCCCATTCGGCTCGATTGTCCGCCGGCCATTAAAATGCCGCTCATTTTTTCTGTATCTCCCCGGAATCTCACCATGCTGCACTTGCTGGCCAAAGGTACGATTTGCAGATTTTACCTGAAAAGTATTAACTTGGAAAAAGAAGATTTTTGGCTCACCTTAAAACGAAACAGATGTCAATTAACAGAAGAGACTTTATTCGTCGCTCATCTGCTGCAACAGCAGCCATGGGCATTGTTTCGGGCTTTCCCAGGCTGTATGGAGGTATTCTTGAGGCCAACGAGAAACTGGTTTGCGGTGCCATTGGTGTGAAGGGCATGGGCATGGCCGATCTGAAGGCCTTTCTGGCCATGCCAAACACAGAATGTGCGGCACTTTGCGATGTGGATGACAATGTTCTGCAGGAACGCATTGCCGATGTGAAAAAGATCCAGGGAAAGGCGCCGAAGGGCTACAGGGATTTCCGCGATCTGATCGCCCACAAGGGGCTTGATGTGGTCATCATCGCCACCCCCGACCATTGGCATACCCTTCCCTTTGTCTATGCTGCACAGGAGGGGCTGGACATTTACTGCGAAAAGCCTTTGGCCAATACCATTGAGGAGTGCGCTATCATGGAGAGGGCTGTATCCCGCTATGGCATAGTGGCCCAGGTCGGACAATGGCAGCGCAGCGACAGGCATTGGCAGGATGCCATTTCCTATGTCCATTCAGGAAAACTTGGTAAGATCCGGACGGTCAGGGCCTGGTCCTACCAGGGGTGGATGAATTCGGTGCCTGTGCTCGCCAACAGCCCCGTACCTGAAGGCGTCGACTACGATTTCTGGCTCGGGCCGGCACCCGCGCGTCCCTTCAACAGAAATCGCTTTCACTTTACTTTTCGCTGGTTCTGGGACTATGCAGGGGGGATGATGACCGACTGGGGTGTACATATTGTCGATTATGCCCTTTATGGGATGAAGGAATATGCCCCGAAATCGGTGATGTCGATGGGAGGAAAGTTTGCCTATCCCAACGATGCCTGTGAGACTCCCGACACCCAACAGGCCCTCTACGAATTCGATGATTTTACGCTGTTGTGGGATCATGGTATTGGCATTGACGGGGGCTACTATGGCCGTTCCCATGGAGTTGGTTTTGTTGGAAATGAGGGCACTCTGGTGGTCGATCGCAGGGGCTGGGAGGTGATTCCCGAGCCTAAGGGCGGCAGTCCCACACTCCAGGCTGTTGATCTGATCAGGGGAGACGGCAAGGGCCTGGCCAATCACATGCTGAATTTTGCCGATGCCATCAAAACGGGAGCGAAACTGAATTGCCCGGTAGAGATTGCTGCACGCGTGGCCCGCACCTGCCACCTTGGCAATGTGGCCTTCAAAACAGGCCGCAGGCTTTATTGGGATGCCGATAAGAGCTGCTTCAGGGGCGACGAGGAAGCCAACCGCTATCTCAGTCCACTGTACCGGAAGCCCTGGGTCCTGCCCAGGGTTTAGGCCTTTTGTTCCGAACGCAGCCAATTCAGGGTAAGCACCACGCCTTCCCTGAATTTCAGAGGATGGTAGCCGAGCTTTTCCCGGGCTTTGTCCGAGGAAACGATCCAGTTGTGACTGAATTTCCGAACAAGGCCTGGCACAACAAGGGGCCTGATGCCAAAAAGTTTGGCCAGGCCCAGCATGCCTCCGGCTGCTGCCAGCATCAGCCAGAGGGGGAGGTGGAAGAGCCTTTTCTTCACCCCGCTTAGTTCCCCGACAATCCGGAAGAGTTCATTGTAGCTGATGTTTTCCCCACCCAGCACATAGCGTTCCCCTGCTTCTCCTTTGGCCATGGCCAGCTTCATGCCTTCAACCACGTCTTCCACAAAGACATAGTTGCCCGGGCTTTTGCCATCGCCGGGTATCAGCCGCCACGATCCCTCGACATATTGTTTGATCATCCGGGTTACTCCGTTCGATTCGCTGAGAAGCCCCGGGCCATAGACCCTTGTCGGGTTGACAATGACAAGCTCCGGCCAGTCTTCGTGCTGTTCCGACAAGCGCCGTTCCATTTCTGCCTTGGATGCTTCGTATGCGGTAAAGAAGGAGGAGGGAGGGGGGCTTTTTTCATGCACAGCACTGCCGGTGGAGGGGCCCAGGATGCCTGCTGTAGAGCTCACTACCATTCGCCTTATGCCACTTGCAGCTGCACAGCGGACAAGCAGGAGTGTGCCTTCTACATTGTAGCGGTGGCTGTGGTTTTTGTCCCGGTTCCAGACGGTGGCATCAGCAGCAAGATGGTAGACTTCGTGGCAGCCCTTCATGGCCTTCATCAGGGCTTGTTCGTCGAGGAGGTCTCCTTTAAACAGTTTTACACCAGGCAGCTTGATGGCCGCCGTTTTCCCCTCGTTACGGTAGAGGGCATGGATCTGATGGCCCTCTTTTTGGAGCGATTTCAGCAGTTGTGCACCGATGAATCCGGTTGCTCCGGTGACAAAGATTCTCTTTAGGTTCTGTTCTTCCATCTCACTTTCATTTCAGGGTTTCTGCTGATCGACCACCATTCGTTCGAGAGGGCCATGACCCCATGCAGGAGGAAGGCATAGAGGATGCTGCCGCTTTCCAGACTGATCCAGCAAAGGAGGATGCCCAGGGGAATGGCGCCAAAGGTCTCGCGTGGGCCCTTGTACATGTGAGCCAGGGCATAGAGGCTGCAATTCAAAGCGATGGCCGGCCAGGTGCCGAGCACATTGTACGAGGCAAACAGGAGGTAGCCCCTGAACAGGAATTCATAGCCCAGCAGGAAGAACAGCCAGCTTAATGCGCTTACCAACAGCAGGCCGGGGTTCCATATTTGCTTTCGGATTTGCGGATACATGGCCTTATTAGAAGCCGATCCGGCAGCAAAATAGCCCAGGACTACAATGCTTGCAGCCAGCGGGAGCAGCCACCAGAAGCAGGATCCGGGTGCACGCAATCCGTAGGATTGCAATGATCCTTTCGTAAGGAGGATGAAGATGGCGGGAAGGATGCCCAGGAACAGGAGACCGAGCAGTCTTTGTACAATGAGATGAGCCGGCGATCCCTGTTTGCCGGTTTCGGCTTTTTGAAAGATTGCGGCGATGCGTCCCCCTTTCGATAAAAAGTAGTAAAGGGGAAAGGCCAGGCCGCCAAAAAGCAGGGCTGCTGATAGCTGAAGTTTGTCCATCAGCCGGCTCCCGATGCTGCGGCCATCTTGCCGACCATTTTACTAACTGTTCTGAAATCGATCTTCCCGGAGCCCATGACGGGGAGTTTTTCAATGATGAAGAACTGGCGTGGCAGGGCAATATTGGGCAAGTCCCGGCTCATTTTTCGCAGCAGAGCGATTTTATTGATCTCGCTGTTCACCGCAGCCACGATGGTCGAACCTTTTACTTCGTCCGGAATCTCTACTACGCAGCAGTTCACCCCATTGGGAAGGTATTGTTCCATGATGCTCTCGACCCAGACCAGGGAAATCATCTCTCCGCCCACCTTTACAAAGCGCTTGAAGCGGCCGGCATGGAAGAGATAGCCGTCCTTGTCGAGGTAGCCCATGTCACCGGTGTCGTACCAACCATCGACCAGGACCTCGGCAGTGAGTTCCGGTGCATTGAGGTAGCCCTTCATCACACTTTCGCTTCGGGTGACGATCTTTCCGGTTTCCCCCGGCTTGCACAGCTCCCCGGTTTCCACGTTCTCAATGCGGATCTCTACGTTGGGGATTGGTTTTCCAATGGATCCGGGCCTGTTGTCTATTAGGTTGTTGGACGAGATTACCGGGGAGGTTTCTGTGGTGCCGTAGCCCTCCAGCAGTACCGTACCATGCTTTTGTCTGAATCCTTCCCGTAGTGCATCCGGGCATTTGTCTGCCCCGGCCACCATCAGCCGCAGGCTGCTGAAATCGCCATCTTCCGATTTTTGGAGATAACCCCAATAGAAACTTGGTGTAGCCACCATCATGGTCGGGCGTTCTTCCCGTGCTATTTTGCTGATGGTTTGGAATTCGGTTGGGTTGGCATAAGTAAGCATGGTGACACCCTTGACGAAGGAAAGCCAGAGATTCACCGTGAGCCCGAAGATGTGAAAGAAAACCAGTATTGCCAATAAGACATCGCCTTCTTTAATACCGAGATGCACGTAGAAATCGCGAATGTTCGAAGCCAGGTTGCGGTGGGTGAGGGGAACCACCTTGGGGTCTTTCTCACTTCCGCTCGTGAACAGAATGGCCGCCTTGTCGTCTTCGTGTCCTCTATGTACGCTCTTCAGAAGCAGGGGCAGCGGCAGCTTCGCATGCAGGGCAGCTGCAAGCTTCTCACCGGGTTTCACTCCTTTCATGAGGTCCTCCAGCAGGACCATGCCCTCCATCACCGGGCAGCCTATCTTCTCAAGCAGGGCTTTGGACGTGATCACGGTTTGGAATTTGCATTTCTCTCTGGCGTAATTGATGTTGTTCTCGGCCCCTGTGGAGTAGTTGATCATGACGGGTACCCGTCCACTCATCAGCGCTGCTGCAGTAGCCAGTGCACATCCGGCCGAAGTGGGCACCATAATACCGATATAGCCCGGCTCATATTTTCTGTATTTCCTGGTCAGGATTAAGGCTCCGATCAGGGTCTGGTTCCAGCTGAGCTCAGTATTGGTGCTCTTGTCCTTGATCGCTGTCTGAGCGGACCGTTTTTTGGCGTTTTTGATAAATTCCTGATGAAGCAGCATCTTTGTTAAATTCGAAAAATCTTATCTTAACCGGAGCAAATATAATCAATTGGGAGATTCTCATCTTATACGGGTTTGTTCGCGCCGCCTTCTCCTTTGGGCTATCATCCTTCGGAGTGTGGCATTGTTCGGACAGGCTTCTGCCAGGCTGAACGGCAGGATATGGGATGCAGAGAGTGGCAGGGCACTTGTGGCTGCCAGTATAAGTATCGACCGCAGGGCCGGAGTTATAAGCGATGATGAGGGCTGTTTCAGCTTTCAGCTGGATCCGGGGAAGCATGTGCTTGAGATATACTATGTGGGTTACCAGACCCTTGTCAGGGAGCTTGAACTGCAAGCCGGTTCGAATGACAGTCTTCTTTTGCCTATGCTGCCCGAAAGACTATTGCTCGATGAGGTGGTGGTGAGTGCGGGCAAGTATGCTCAGAAAATCGCTGATGTATCCGTCTCCATCGATCTGATTAAACCCGCTCAGCTAAGCAAACAGAATATCGTTTCACTTGATCAGATCCTGGAACGTAGCCCGGGTGTGAGCATCCTCGATGGTCAGCCCAGTATCCGGGGGGGGAGTGGATTTGCATACGGGGTGGGAAGCCGGGTCTTAATGCTGGTCGACGACCTGCCCATGATCTCGGCCGATGCCGGCGATATTAAATGGAGTTATATGCCGGTGGAAAACATTCACCAGGTGGAGGTTATTAAAGGCGGTTCATCGGTTTTATATGGCTCTGCAGCCCTGAATGGGGTCATTAATCTGCGAACCCGCTTCCCGGGAAATGATCCATCCACCGAGCTGACAACTTATGGAGGGATCTATATGGACCCCCGACGAAAGGAGCTTATCTGGCGGGATCGCCGGCCTTTCTACAGGGGGGCAAGTGTCTCCCATTTGCGGAAGATTGGCCGCAGTGATCTGTCACTGGGCATGAATTACCATAAAGACGAGGGGTACCGGGAGGGGGATTATGAACATCGGATCAGGGGCAATCTGGCCTTGAGGCATCGCTTCCAAAAGCTGCCCGGCCTCAGTATTGGGCTCTCGACCAGTTACATGTTCATCGATCAGGGCGATTTTCTGCTTTGGCTCAATGCCGATTCCGGAGCCTACCGGCAGCGTCCGGATGTCATTTCGTCCCTGATCGGACATCGTTACAACATCGATCCCTACATCGAATACCAGGGCCGAAATGGCAACCGTCACAGCCTCCGTACCCGTTTGTACAGCGTTGGTAATGCCACGTTCGATAAGAGCCGGAGCGCGTATTCGAAGCTCTGGTACGGCGAGTACCGCTATCTGAAGAAGCTGAACGGGGGGTCGCACTGGACGAGCGGGTTAAGCTTTTCGCGCAATACGGTGGTGGCCAACCTCTACCTGAATCACCGCGGATCGAATGCGGCGCTTTACACCCAGTATGATGCCAGGATCACTCCGCGCCTGAAGGCCTCCGGCGGTATCCGGTGGGAAATAAATACCCTGAACGACAACCTCTATTACTCTCTTCCCGTGCTTCGTGCGGGGCTCAATCTGAGATTGAGCAAGGCTGCTTATCTGAGGGCCTCCATCGGCCAGGGTTACCGTTTCCCTTCTGTTGCGGAAAAGTTTGCCGATGCCGATATCGGCGGACTAAAGGTCTTCCCGAATCCCGAACTCGAACCGGAACGGGGCTGGAGCGCCGAACTTGGCCTTCGGCAGGGGCTGGCTCTGGGAAGCTGGGAGGGCATGGTCGACCTGGCACTCTTCCACACAGCCTATAAACACATGATCGAATACACCTTTGGGGTTTATCCGCCCGATTCGGTGGCCATCCCCACCATTGATCATGTTGGCTTCAAGGCACTGAACATTGGTACTGCCCGTATCAGTGGCCTGGAGTTTTCCACGATGATGACCGGACGTATTGGGCCGGTCGGGCTTAGCCTTACCGGGGCTTACACCTGGATGGACCCTGTAGATCCCCTGCTGCTCGATTCACTGGGCAGGGACGAGGACCTGGCCTATGTCCTGAAGTACAGGAGGCGGCATCTGCTTAAGGCCGATGGCGAACTGGAGTTTGGGCAGGTTTTTGCAGGCCTTAACCTGCAGTACAACTCCCGGATGATCAATGTGGATGAAATCTTCATTGATCCCCTGATCGGGGATTTGCTTCAGCCGGGCTTCCCCGATTACTGGAGAACCAGGGCCGGGGGCTATGTCCTGGTCGATTTTCGCCTGGGTTGGGAGGTCGGCAGGCATATCCGTCTGACCGCCCTGTTGAAGAACGCTTTTAACAAAGAGTACCTTGGCAGGCCCGGTGACCTGGGTGCGCCAAGAAGCTTCAGCTTGCAGCTTCGCCTCTTATTCTGATTTCAGAATTTTCCCGCTGTGGTAAGCCTCCCGGTTCCGGATGCGGTAGAAGTAGGCTCCGGGCTCCAGTTCCCCGCCATTGAAACGAAAATGGTTTTCCCCATGCTGTGCTTCCAGCTTTTCCTCACAGACCAGCTTCCCAAGAATGCTAAAGACCTGCAATTTAACCAGATCGGGGGACGGGCTGAAGAAGCCGAGTCTGGTGACATCCCTGAAAGGGTTGGGGACATTGGGAAGGACCCTGAAATCGCTGATAGCAAAGGGGTTGATCCCGGATGGAGCGTGAACCGTAATGGACACAGTCGTGCTGTCCACAACCTGGCCAACAGGGAAGGGGGTGCCCAGGTAATTGATGGTGGGGGAAACGTAGATTCTGAGCGTGTACACACCGGTATCCGTGGGGGTACCGCTTACCTGAATGCAATAGGCTGTATCCGGATAGAATACTTCGGCATTGGTCTGATAGCTTAAACCAGGGGGAAGATTGGTCACCGAATCGACAACGACATGAATGATCACCAGATCTTTTCCGTTGTAATGAAAGGTGTCGGGGGGGATCACGGTGATGGTTTCGTCGAAGGGTACATCGACCACAAGTTCAGTCAGCTCCTTTGGACAGAATTCTCCCGGCTGGCCTGTATCCTTACAATTTGCCGTATCGGGTTCGCACTGGGCATGAATCGTCAGTGAGGTAAAAAATGCAAAGGCTGAAAGCCCGGCAATGCGGTAAAAAAGCTTCATGGTTTTCTGGTTTGGTTCTATGCAAAGATAGGCCTCCGGAGGGCTTATGTCAAACCTCTTTATTTATAAATTTTTTACCCCATTCTAAAGCCATATTCCTTATATTTGGGGCTTATTTTATAACAAACACTTAAAGTTATGAGTAATATTTTTGGTTTTTTCTGGTTGCTTCCGCTGGCTGCAGCAGTGGCACTGGTTTTCGCCTGGGTATTCTTCAAATCGATGATGAAGAATCCCGAGGGAACACCCCGGATGATTGAGATTGCCCAGCACGTGCGTGACGGGGCAATGGCTTATCTGAGACGCCAGTATCGAGTTGTAACTGTCGTATTTGGAGTGTTGTTGGTTATTTTCATCGTGTTGGCCTACCTGGGGGTACAGAATCCTTTTGTACCGGTGGCCTTCCTTACCGGTGGTTTCTTCTCCGGGCTCTGCGGATTCCTGGGAATGAAGACCGCAACCTTCGCTTCTGCGCGTACGGCACAGGGTGCTTCTCAGTCGCTGAATAAAGGCCTGCAGGTAGCTTTTCGTTCCGGTGCGGTGATGGGGCTTGTCGTGGTAGGTTTTGGTCTGCTCGACATCACAGGTTGGTTCTGGATACTGAACAAGTTTATCTTTTCGCCCGAGCACATGGAGTCCGGCCTTCAATGGATGGGGCTGACCCTCGTTCATGAAGGAACCAGCGAGCATCAAAAACTTATTGAAATCACGACTGTGATGCTGACCTTCGGCATGGGTGCTTCTACCCAGGCCCTCTTCGCTCGTGTAGGTGGTGGTATTTACACCAAGGCTGCTGATGTTGGTGCCGACCTCGTAGGGAAGGTTGAGGCCGGTATCCCCGAAGATGATCCCCGTAACCCTGCAACCATTGCCGATAACGTTGGTGACAATGTTGGTGATGTTGCCGGTATGGGTGCCGATCTTTATGAATCATATTGTGGATCGATTCTTGCGACTGCTGCCCTGGGTGCTGCACTGCCCGGCCTGGCTGGTGATCCCAAGGCACAGGGCATGGCCGTTGTTGCTCCGATGATCGTAGCAGCCATCGGTATTGTGCTCTCCATCCTGGGGATTTTCATGGTACGCACGAAAGAATCTGCTACCCAGAAAAACCTGCTCAATGCCTTGCTCCTCGGTACAGGGGGCTCTTCTTTCCTCATCCTTGTTGCAATGGCTCTTATGGCCGCTGCCGGATGGGTAAGCTGGGGTATTTTCGGTGCTGTTGTAGCCGGTCTGGCTGCCGGTGTTATTATCGGACAGGGTACCGAGCTCTTTACTTCTGACGAATACAAGCATACCAAGGGCATTGCCTCACAGGCTCAGCAGGGTCCTGCCACCACGATCATCGATGGGATTGCCGTAGGGATGTATTCTACCTGGATTCCTGTTGTAACCATTGTGGTTGCTATTATCGCTGCCTTTGGATTCTCCGGCGGATTTTCTGAGTTCTCCGTGGGTGTATATGGGATTGGTTTTGCTGCTGTAGGGATGCTCTCCACACTGGGGATCACCCTGGCTACCGATGCCTTTGGCCCTATTGCCGACAATGCCGGTGGTAACGCCGAAATGGCCGAGCTCGATCCCGAGGTTCGTGAGCGCACCGACGCTCTCGACATGCTGGGTAACACCACGGCTGCAACCGGTAAAGGTTTTGCTATTGGCTCTGCAGCGCTTACTGCTATGGCACTTCTGGCTGCCTATATGGAAGAGGTCAGACTCTGGTTGGGTAAACTGGCCAATGGTGCTGCTGAAGGTTTCAAGCAGGTTGGCGATGTCCTGTTCTACACCGATCAGGCACCGCTTGCTGCCGATGGCCTTAAGGTCATTCAGCTGAACCAGGCTACCATTCATGACTTTGTAGGAGCTTACGACCTTTCCATCTTTAACCCCATGTTGCTTTCCGGCATCTTTGTTGGTGCCATGATGGCCTTTGTATTTTGTGCCATGACTATGAAAGCTGTCGGCCGTGCCGCTGGTTCAATGGTTGAAGAGGTTCGCAGGCAGTTCAGGGAGATTCCCGGCATCCTCGAGGGAACCGGAACACCCGAATATGCCAAGTGTGTGGAGATTTCCACCAAAGGTGCTCAGCAGGAAATGCTGCTGCCCTCGCTGCTGGCCATTATCGTTCCGGTTGCTGTTGGTGTCCTGCTCGGCGTAGCCGGTGTTGTTGGTCTCCTCGTTGGTGGCCTTACCGCAGGCTTCACCCTTGCCGTGATGCTGAACAATGCCGGTGGTGCCTGGGACAATGCCAAGAAGTACATTGAAAAGGGCAACTTCGGTGGAAAGGGTTCTGAAGCCCATAAGGCTGGTGTTGTTGGTGACACTGTTGGAGACCCCTTCAAGGACACCTCAGGACCTTCACTGAACATTCTGATCAAACTGATGACCATGGTATCTGTCGTGATGTCGGGTCTGACCGTTGCACTGTCGCTGTTTAGTTAAGCACGATGTATTGTTGATCAAAAAGGCTGCCTCTTCCGGGGGGCGGCCTTTTTTCTTTGAAGGGCTTCTTTTTTCTTTGAAGGGCTTCTTTTCTCTTATCCAACTTCTTTCGTCTTATCCAGCTTCTTTCCACGAAAGATCAGCTGACAGAGGTACAGCCGGAATTATTCCTCGATAATAATATGGCCCCTATCGGGCAGGTAGCGTTTTAGTTGCAGGTCTTTGCCGTCGAATACTGCGTAGCTAAAGTTGTGGATCCAGTCGCCCAGGCAGATGACTCTGCTCGTGTCTGTAATCCGGATGTCGTAGGGGATGTGGCGGTGGCCGAAAACAAAGTAGTTGATTTTGGGTGAGCTGCTGATTTGCTCCCGGGCAAAGAGTACCTGGTACTCTTTTTCCTTGCCGAGATAGGGTAAAAAGGCTCCCTTTTTATTCCGGCTGTTGCGTGACCATCGTTGCGCAAAAGCGATGCTGGCATTGGGATGGATGCGTGCATAGCACCACTGGAGGAAGGGGTTTCTGAACATGCGTTGCAGCATTCGGTAGCTGCGTTCCCGGCGCAAAAGTCCGTCTCCGTGGCCCAGGAGGAAGTGTTTTCCGTTCCATTCCTGTTCAAGCAGACCATGATGGACCTGCACACCAAGGGTGGAGGGCAGGTAGTCGAACATCCACACATCATGGTTGCCCGTGAAAAGGTGGATGTCGATGCCCGCTTCCTGGAGCTCGGCCAGTTTGGCCTGAAAGCGGACAAAGCCGCGGGGCACAACTTTCCGGTATTCGAACCAGTAATCGAAGACATCCCCAAGCAGCCAGATTTCCCTTGCATCCTGCCTGACCTCCTCTAGCCATTCGATGAAGAGGCGCTCCCGCTTTAGACTGTCCTCCGGTGGGGACATTCCCAGGTGGATGTCGGAGGCAAAGTAGATCTTTTGCTGCTTTGGCATCTGGAGGTCTATAGCAGGTTATCGAGCCAGGTTTGGAGTTGTTTGCCATAGAGGTTGCGGGCCATAATGTCGCCTTCCCTGTTGATCAGAAAGGAAGAGGGAAGAGCGGTGACATTGTAGAGGACGCTGGCCTTAGAATCGGGGTAGGATAGTTCGCATACATTGAGCCAGGGGAATTCGTTGAAATCGATGGCACTCATCCAGTCTAGTTTGTTGTTGTCGAGCGATACGGCATAGATTTCGAAGCCTCTGGATTTGTAGCTTTTGTAGATCGATTTCAGCGACAGGAGGGTCCGAATGCTGTTATCGTTTCCGGAGGCCCAGAACACCACAAGGACCACCTTGCCACTCAGGGAGGAGAGGGCAATGTTCTCGCCTTCTCTGTCGGGGATCGAGAGGTCGAGAAGTCCCTTTACCTCGGCCATTTCCATGAGTTCGTTCAAATGGGCTAACTGTGATGCCTCCTGTTCCCTCCGGGTGATGTCGGCTCTGAGTGAGAGGGTGAGGGGGGAATCGGGATGGGTGACCTCGAGGGAGTCGGCTACGGCTTTGAAATACTGGAGGTCGCCTTCCTGGCCGGAAACTACCGGGCTTCCATCTGTGTATTTCTGATAGAGGGCATAAACGCTGGAAAGCTCGCCCTGGTGAGCAATGATGTAGCGAATAGAAAAGCGTTTCTGCCTGATAATCGTTTGAATATAAGCCGAACGAATCAGGTCCATTTCAGGGCTGCCTGCATCTTCGATGAGCTCTGCTGCTTTTCGGAGGGAGTCCATCTCGAAGCGGGTGCGGTTTAGTTGCTCAACCAGTTTGCGGATGTTTTCAGACTCGGGGCTTCCACTTACGGTGTAGCGATCGCCGAAGGAGGCCGAATCGGTCTCGATGCTGATGTGGTCGCCTGGTGAGAGGAGAAGGTTCAGGACCTTGCCCTGGCTGTTCCGGAGGATGTAGAGTTCGGCTTGTTCGGCCTGTATTCTTAGTGCAAAACTTCCATTGGGCTTAAGTTTTACCGAGTCGACCAGGAGAGTTCGGTTCACATCCAGTTTTTCGAGGTAAATGGTTTGCTGACTTTGGTTCTCTATCCGGCCTTCGATGCTGATATTGTTTTTCTGACAGCCCAGGGTGCTAAGCGCCATGAGGGCGATGAGGATGTTTCTGCTGTTCATTGTGCCGCTTACTTAAGTAGTTGTTCCAGTTTTTCTTCCAGTTCCTTTCCAAAGAGGTCGCTGGCCACGATCCTGCCTTCAGGGTCGATCAACAGGTTGGACGGAATGCGTTCCAGCCGATAGAGTTCGACAGCGGGGCAGGCCCAGCGCTGCAGGTCGCTGAGCTGAAGGGCAGGGACCGCGTCTTCTTCAATGGCCGAAAGCCAGTCCTCCCGGTCATCATCCAAAGCCAGCTGGACAATGCTGAAAGCTTTTCCGCCAAAGCGTTTCCCCAGCCTGGCCAGCCTGGCATTTTCTATCCGGCTGGGCTCGCTCCAGCTGGCCCAAAAGCTCAGAAGCACATAGCGTCCTCTCAGATCCGAAAGGGCCAGGGCGCTGCCGTCAGGTTGCGAAGATACGAAATCGGGGGCAATCTCGCCTGCTTTCGGTCCCGTCCCCGATGCGGAGGTTTTCAGCATCTGCAGAGCCTCGGCAAGCTGGCTGTGAAGGAGCTGAACGGCCTCTACTTCGGGATGGTGTTCCAAAAGTACCGAATCGACCCGCTGGTAGAGCTCCAGATCGCTGGCGGGGTCGAAGACCGGAAGGCCCGGGCCGTAAAGGTTATAAAGGGCAATAAGGGTGGCCTGCGAGGGCAGGTTGCTTTCGATAAAGCCCTTCGAGTAGTCGTGAAAAGACCTGGTAAGGGAATCGAATTGCCTGTCCAATTCCCTTTTCAGCTCAGGATAGCCGGCCTCGTTTCTGAGGTCGCGGCTTCGACGGCTTAGTTTGGCCAGTTCTTCAAGGGTTGCTTTATGCCTGGCAGAAAGCTCTGCCAACAGCGAGGAAGCAGGAGAACCTTCCACCCTGAAGTATCCGGGTCGGGCCAGATTCGTGTTGAGTTTCAGGGATTCACCCGGGCTGATAAGCAAGGTGAGCATCTCATCGCCGAAGCGGAGTACATAAAAGGATTCCCGGCCGACATCAAAAGAGGCCTCAAAGGCTCCGTTCTCATCGCAATAACAGGTGTCGACAGGGATCAATTCCCGGGCTGTCATCTCTTCTACAATGATTTCGAGCCGGCCTCCTCCTTCAATTCGGCCTTCAATCCTGCAGGGGTTGTCCTGCGTACCTGAGTTCCCCAAAGGCTGCCGGTCTCCCTGACAGGCGCTCAGCCCGAAAAGGAAGAGCAGGAGATAGTAATGTCGTGCTTTTGCTTTCATCGATCCTGCAAAAATAGCAAGAATGGTTTATGTTGAGTCGAAAAGCCACCAATATGAAATCAGATTATTTCCCTCTGGCCTTTCTCTTCTTATACCGTATTTTACCATCTTTGTATTCTAATACTTAAGTAGATGAGTTTTCTGAAGTTTGAGAAGTCCGAGCTGGTCAATCTGGAGTATTCGCTTTCCCGGGAGTTGCTGCGATCGAATCGGGCGGGATCTTACGCCTCCACGACGATCGTCGGATGCAATACGCGTAAATACCATGGCCTGCTGGTTTGCCCACTCTACGAACTTGACGGTCAACATCACGTCCTCTTGTCTGCCCTTGATGCTACAGTCATCCAACATGGCCAGGCCTTTAACCTGGGCATTCATAAATATGAGGGTGACAACTACATGCCCAAGGGACATAAGTATGTGCGGGACTACGATGCGACTCTGGGCTCCTATCTTGTTTACCGGGTAGGAGGGGTGGTCCTGTCCAGAGAGATTGTGCTGGTTTCCAGGGCCGAGCAGGTGCTGGTCCGCTATACTTTAGTGGATGCACATTCGGAAACCCTTTTGCGTTTACAGCCCTTCCTTGCTTTCAGGAACTATCATAGCCTGAGTAAGTCGAATCTTTATGCAAATACCCGCTACCGGGAGGTAAAGAATGGCATAGCATCCTGTCTTTACGAAGGTTATCCCGAACTTTTCATGCAGTGTTCCGGCCCGGCCGAATTTGTGCCCGTACCCGATTGGTATTACAATGTGGAATACCTGGAGGAACAGAAGCGGGGATACGAGTTCAAGGAAGACCTTTATGTGCCGGGTTATTTTGAGATGCCCATTAAGAAAGGGGAATCCGTAGTTTTCTCTGCTTCTACGAACGAGGTTGCTACCGGTGGCCTGAAGCGGAAGTTTAGCATGGAGCTGGGTGGCAGAACCCCGAAAGACAGTCCGGAAAACTGCCTTCGCAATGCGGCTCAGCAATTCATTCTGAGAAGGAAGCGCGATACCCAGATCATTGCGGGTTTTCCCTGGTTGGGGACCTGGAGCCGGGACAGTTTTATGGCCCTGCCCGGTCTGTGTCTGTCGACCGGTGAGGTGGATACGGCCAGGGAGGTCTTCGATTCCATGCTCAGGCGGATGAAGGACGGGATGTTCCCGCAGACCCTCTTCCCGGAGTCTTCGTACAGGGAAGCCGTCGATGCACCCCTCTGGTTTATCTGGGCGCTCCAGCAATATGAAGCCTATGCACCCGGGGTGGATGTATGGGAGAAGTATGGCGCGGTAGTGGTGACCATCCTGGAAAACTATCGCAGAGGGCAGACGAAAGTGGTTCGCATGCGGGAGAATGGACTACTCTATGCGGCGAGGGAAGGGCGGCCTCTGACCTGGATGGACAGTGTGGTGGATGAGCGACCCGTTACCCTTCGTGAAGGCTCTCCTGTTGAGCTCAATGCACTGTGGTACAATGCTATAATTCAAG
>PDRI01000014.1 GCA_002748055.1 Bacteroidota bacterium
CGGCCTGCATGGGCCATGGATAGCACGCCCCTGTCATGGTACTGATTGTCTCCGTCAAGCTCACAATCGATGGTATAACCGGGACCACCCATGCCTGTCCCATCCGGACATCCACCCTGGATCACAAAATCGGGAATAACCCGATGGAAGGTAAGCCCATCGTAAAAGCCATCTTTAGAGAGTTTTACAAAGTTTTCAACGGTCCCGGGAGCATCCTTTTCGTAAAATTCTACTTTCATCAGCCCTTTCTCGGTGTGAATTTCTGCTTTCATATACAATCTTATTTCAAGTGTCCCGCGAAAATACAAAAACAGCATGCAACTGAAAAATGGGCTGCAATCAGCGATGCCTTTCTGACAGCACTGCGGCAACATCCCCCAGACTGAATCCTCGTGCCGTTAAGAGCACCAACAGGTGATAGATCAGGTCAGCAGCCTCATTCAGAAAAAGCTCATCCCTGCTGTCCATGGCTTCAATAACAAGCTCTACGGCTTCTTCACCCACCTTTTGTGCCATCTTATTCACCCCGGATGCGAATAAATGGCTCGTATAGGAATTCTTCGGCATTTCTTCCTTTCGACGCTGAATGAGCGCCTGTAATTGTGAAAGGAAGGCTATGTCTGAGGGGGGCTGTTGCCCCTCCTCCGGATTCGGCTCGCTGAAACAGCTGGCGCTGCCGGTGTGACAAACAGGTCCGAGCGGATCTGCATAAATCAACAGGGTATCCCGGTCACAATCGACCTTTATCTCTTTTACAATTAAGAAGTTACCACTTTCCTCACCCTTGGTCCATAACCGCTTCTTCGTCCTGCTGAAAAAGGTCACTTTCCCTTCCCTGCAAGTCTTCTCATAGGCCTCCTGATTCATAAAACCAAGCATGAGAACCTGTTTACTGCTCCTGTCCTGCACAATGGCAGGAAGCAGTCCGTTCATCTTGCTGAAATCGATATCAGCCCGCGCTTTAAAATTCATATTATCTGATTGTTATTTGGTGCTCTTTCAAGTAAGCCTTCAATTCCGGAATGGGAATCTGATTGTAGTGAAAAATGCTGGCAGCCAGCGCAGCATCGGCCTTTCCCTCTCTGAAGACCTCCAGAAAATGGGCCTTTTCCCCCGCTCCTCCGGAGGCAATTACCGGGATCGACAGGCTATCGGCAAGCACCTTCAGGGCCTCGCAGGCATAGCCCTCCCTGGTCCCGTCATGATTCATGGAAGTGAAAAGGATTTCACCCGCCCCCCTTTCCTGGGCCTCTTTTGCCCAGGAGAACAGCTCCTTATTGGTCGGGATCCGTCCGCCATTCGAAAAAACGGTCCATTTTCCATCCTTCAGCTGCGCATCGACAGCCACCACCACAAACTGGTTCCCGAAACCTCCGGCAATCTGGTCGATCAGTCCGGGATTCCGCAGGGCCGCAGAGTTAATACTTAGCTTGTCTGCACCAGCCGAAAGCAGCAGATCGGCATCTTCCGGGCTGTTTATCCCCCCTCCCACGGTAAAGGGAATATTCAGGTGACGTGCAATCCGTCCCACCAGGCCGGAGAAGAGTTTCCGGCCCTCGTGAGTGGCAGTAATATCGAGATAAACAAGCTCGTCGGCACCATCCCGCGCATATTTTGCGCCCAGCTCAACAGGATCACCCACATCTACCACATGCTCGAAGTTGATCCCTTTCACCGTCTTCCCATTCCGAATATCCAGACAGGGTATAATCCGTTTTGCGAGCATAGTCCTAGGCTTGTTTCAGTATGAAATTCTCAAGTTCTTTCAGGATGATGTAGCCCTCATAGAGGGCCTTTCCGATAATTACTCCATGCAGACCATCCTCCTGCAACTGTTCAATCTCCGAAAGCCCGCTGATTCCCCCGCTTGCTATAAGCCGAAGTCCGTCACAGGCTGCAGTCAGTTCGCGATAGACCCCAAAAGAAGGCCCCGTCAGCATACCATCCAGGGCAATATCGGTACAAATAACCTGATTCAGTCCTTCCTTCATGTAGTCCTGAATAAAGGGAAGCAGCTCCAGGCTCGTTTCTTCCATCCAGCCTCCAACAGCAATCATTCCCTCACGAAAATCGGCCCCAAGAATGATCCGTTCCGGGCCATAGCTCTGCAACCAGTCGAGAAAAGCAGGCCGGTTGCGGACCGCAATGCTGCCCCCGGTAGCCATCCGGGCCCCCGACTCAAATACGATTCGTAAGTCTTCTCCGGTCCGCAGACCTCCCCCGGCATCGATCACCAGAGAAGTTTTCCCGGCTATCTGTTCCAAAACCCGGTAATTCACCACCCGCTTCTCACGGGCACCATCCAGGTCCACGAGATGCAGGCGCTTCATCCCATGGTCCTCAAACAAACGCGCCATTTCCAATGGATCCCCATAGGCCTTTTTTTTCGCATAGTCGCCCTGACTCAGGCGTACACATCTGCCTCCGATTAAATCAATGGAAGGTATCAGATCTATCATAAAGCCAGAAAATTAGAAAGAATTTGTGCCCCTGGACCACCGCTTTTCTCCGGGTGAAACTGGGTGGCGTAAAAATTGCCCTTTTGCATGGCCGCACTAAAGGGCAGAATGTAATTGCTGCTGGCAGCCGTATACTTCCCCACAGGTACGTAATAGGAGTGGACAAAATAGGCATAGCTCCCCTGTAATGCCTCCGGAAATAAATCTCCTTTCACTTCATCAAGGCGGCTCCATCCAATATGCGGAATATTCATACCAATACTGGGAAAACGCCTGACCTTGTCCTCAAATATTCCAATGCAGGGGGTGTCTCCTTCCTCCGACCAACTGCACATAAGCTGCTGTCCCAGGCAGATACCAAGCACGGGTTGGCTCAGCGAGCGAATCACCTGGTCGAGTCCGGTTTCTTTCAGGTGGGCCATGGTACTGGCGGCCTCTCCCACCCCCGGAAAGATCACCCGGTCGGCATGCCGAATCTCATCCGGATCGGCCGTTATCCGGGCCTTTATGCCCAGGCCCTGAAGCGCAAAATCGACAGAGCGGATGTTTCCTGCGTTGTATTTTACAATGGCAACTTTCATCTAATCAGAGCTTTCCTTTGGTTGAGGGGAGACGATTGCTTTCCGGGTCGAGACGAACCGCAGCCTTAATTGCGCGGGCAAATGCCTTAAAAACTGCCTCAATTTTATGGTGCTCATTGTCGCCCCGTACCTGGATATTCAGGTTGCATTTAGCTGCGTCGCTAAAGCTTTTAAAGAAATGGAAGAACATCTCTGTGGGAACATCCCCGATCCGCTCTCTGTTGAACTCCACGTCCCATTCCAGCCAGGGTCTGCCCCCGAAATCGATTGCCACCCTGGCCAGGGAATCATCCATCGGAAGCAGGAAACCATAGCGTTCAAGTCCGCGCTTATCCCCCAGCGCCTGCAAAAAAGCTTCTCCCAGTGCAATTGCAGTATCTTCGATGGTATGGTGCTCATCCACCTGCAGATCTCCCCTGGTTTCAATGTCCAGATTCAATCCCCCATGCCGGCCAAGTTGCTCAAGCATGTGATCAAAGAAACCCAGTCCGGTCGAAATCCTGGAACGGCCCTCACCATCCAGTGAAAGCACAAGCCGGACATCGGTCTCGGAAGTGGTTCTGCGCAACTCGACACGCCGCTCATTCGACCGGAGGAAGCGGTAAATCTCGTCCCAGTCGTTACTCAGCAAGGCGAGACTGTCCTGCAAGCCAGCCTCCTTAACGCCCTCCAAGCTGTCGGGGCTGCCAAAAAGTATGCCTTTCGCTCCAAGGTTTGCAGCCAGTTGTAAATCGCTCAGGCGATCGCCAATGACATAAGAGTCTTCCAGGCGATACGCCCCTTCCATGTAGGCCTTCAACATCCCCGTTCCCGGTTTCCGGTTGGGTGAATTCTCCTCCGGCAGGGAGGGGTCAATATGTACTGCATCAAAAACCACTCCCTCGTTCTCGAAGGCTTTCAGGAAGGCTTCATGGGGCTTTCTGAAGGCCTCCTCAGGGAATGAAGCAGTCCCCAGTCCATCCTGATTGCTGACAAGTACCAGCTCATAAGAGCTGCAATGCCTGATTTTATAAAGATTGCGAAAGACCCCCTGAATAAACTCCAGTTTTTCAAGAGAATCCACCTGGTAGTCTTCCGATGGCTCTACAATGAGTGTACCATCCCGATCAATGAAAAGGACCTTCTTCATAACACCGTTTTTAGAGGCCGGATCCGGCACTGTAGGTTTTTTCAAGTCGCTTCATTTCCTGAAGCAGGGTTTCATGCTCTTCCTCCGTGCCCACACTGATTCGAATACAACCATCACAGAGAGGAACGGTCGAACGGTCACGGACTATAATTCCGGCTGCCATCAAATCGCGATAGAGCCGGATCGGATCCGAAACCTTGACCAATAAAAAGTTAGCATCTGAAGGATATACCATCTCGACAAAGCTAAAGGCCTTAAGGCGGTCTGACAGACGGGCACGGCCGGCCAGGATCTGTTCCACCCGCTTCCTGTGGGAATGCCTTTGTTTCAAAGCCTGCCTGGCTACATCCATGCTCAGACTGTTCAGGTTATAGGGATACTTCACAGCCCTCAGATAGGTATTCAGAACGGGATGGGCGAAAACCATGCCCAGTCGGATACCCGCAAGCCCCCAGGCCTTTGAAAGGGTCTGAAGAATAATCAGTTTGGGCTCCTCCTTCAGGCGGGAAAGAAAACCGGGGGATGAACTGAAGTCGATGTAGGCCTCATCAATCACAAGAAAGCAGTTCAAAGCCTTCAGCAGAAGGTCTACAGCCGACTCATCCATCGCGTTGGCAGTCGGATTATTTGGCGAACAGAGAAAGACCATGCGGGTGTTTTCATCCACAGCTTCGAGCACCCGTGAGGGATCCAGACTGAAATCGGGTCTGAGAAGTACACTTCGCTGCTCCACATTGTTAATACGTGCACAAACCCTGTACATCCCATAGGTCGGATCCACTGTAACAACATTGTCCCGCCCCGGCTCACACAATACCCTAAACAGGAGATCAATGCCTTCATCGGAGCCGTTTCCCAGAAAGACAAAGGACTCATCCAGCCCTTTCAGTCGCGCAACATCCTTTTTGAGTGCGCGCTGACCAGGATCGGGATAACGATTCAGTAGGGGGCCTGTCTTCCCGTCCTCAAGGCCTCCCGACATCGCATACCTGTTGTAGGGGCTTTCATTGGCATCGAGAAAGACCGAGGCAGACCCGGAAAACTCGTCCCTTGCCGAGGCATAGGGCTCAAGCATCCGGATATTCTCCCTGATCAGCTGTTCAATATTAAAACAATCAGCCATATCAGTCACCGGATTCACCATTTCCATTGTTCCTCAATCTGATACTGACCGCATTGGCATGGGCCTGCAGGCGCTCGGCCTCAGCCATGGTCACAATGGCATCCCCAATATTGTGAAGGCCATAGCGACTAATCTCCTGAAAGCTGATCTTTTTATAAAAGCTATCCATATTGACCCCGCTGTAGGACCTTGCCCATCCATTTGTAGGCAGGGTGTGATTGGTTCCCGAAGCATAGTCGCCGGCACTCTCAGGCGTATAGTCGCCCAGGAATACAGATCCGGCATTGACGATGCGTTCCGCCAGATCCAGGTAGTTTTCTGTTACAATAATCAGGTGCTCAGGCGCATAGTCATTAACCATGTCCACCACCAAATCGAAATCCTGCAGCAGGATCATCTTGCTGTGCTTCAGGGCCTCAATAGCTATCTCTTTTCTGGGTAAATCGGCAAGCTGATTCTTCAGGGCCTCCTGTACCCTGCCAATCATATCGCCCGAATCGGTGATTAGTAAAACCTGGCTGTCGGGACCATGCTCGGCCTGAGAAAGCAGGTCGGACGCGATGAAAGCGGGATTAGAAGTCGAATCGGCCACAACCACCAGCTCCGAAGGTCCGGCAGGCATGTCGATGGCCACTGTTTCGCGGCTGACCAGTTGCTTGGCCATGGTAACATACTGATTCCCCGGTCCAAAAATCTTGCTCACCGCCGGGATGGATTCAGTTCCATGGGCCATTGCTGCAATGGCCTGCGCACCGCCAACGCGAAAAACCTTGTCAATGCCCAGTAAGCCGGCAATATACAGGATGCCGGGATCGATTTTTCCATCCTTGTCCGGCGGTGTACACAGCACTACCTCGGGACATCCGGCAATCTTAGCCGGAACGCCCAGCATGAGCACCGTAGAAAGCAAAGGAGCCGATCCGCCCGGAATGTACAAGCCCACCTTGCTCATCGGTACCGGCTTTTGCCAGCATTTAACACCGGCTGTGGTAACAATGGTTGTGACCGGGGCAAGCTGCTTCTTATGAAAGGAGTAAATGTTGCTCCGGGCCTCATCAATGGCCTTTTTCAAAGATGCAGAAAGTGCCGATGAGGCAGCAGCTAATTCGGCTTCCGGCACCCGGAAATCATCCAGATCTATGCCATCGAAACGACGGGTATATTCGGCAAGGGCGACATCACCACGGACCTTCACATCATGTATGATTTTCTGCACACCCGATTCCAGGTCACAGTGGTTGATTTCGGGCCGTTTCAGAAGATCGGGCCATTTACTGCGTTCGGGGTGGGAGATGATATTCATAGTAAGCGGATAAGATCAAACAATCATTTTCTCAATAGGGATCACAAGAATACCCTGTGCGCCAAAACCCCGAAGCTGGTCGATGATAGACCAGAATGCTTTTTCAGAAAGAACGGAGTGTACAGAACTCCAGCCTGCTTCTGCAAGGGGCATCACTGTAGGACTCTTCATCCCCGGAATAATATCGACAATCTTCTGCAGATTCTCATTGGGCGCATTCAAAAGGATGTACTTGTTATTGGCCGCTGCCATCACACTGCGGATGCGAAAAAGCAAATCGTCGAGGATGCTCCGATGGGCTTCTTCCATCGTTGGGTTTCCCACGAGAACAGCTTCCGATTCCATCACCCTTTCCACCTCCTTCAGGCCATTCGAAATTAAAGTGCTTCCCGAGCTCACAATGTCGAAAATGGCTTCAGCAATCCCTATGGATGGTGCCAGTTCAACCGAGCCGCTGATGACATGAACATCGGCAGAAATCCCCTTCTCTTCTAAGTAATTCTCAAGAATACGGGGATAAGAGGTTGCAATGCGTTTCCCTTCAAGATCACCGATCCCATTGTATTCCTCAGCTTTGGGCAGGGCAATTGACATTCTGCAACGGGAGTAACCCAGTCGTTCGACCAGATCAATTTTACATCCCTTTTCGGCGTACTCATTTTCTCCAACAATGCCAATCTGGGCTACACCATCCTCAACATACTGAGGAATATCATCGTCACGTAAATAAATCACCTCCAGGGGAAATGCATTCGCCACCGAACGCAGCTTTCTGGAACCGTTATTCAGAGAGATTCCGGCCTCCTTGAGCAGCTCCAATGACTTCTCACTGAGCCGGCCCGATTTCTGTATGGCAATTCTGAGTATATCCATTTGTTCTTAATCTTTTAAACGAAAAAAGGTCTGCAGCAGCTGCAAACCTATCCATCTGTTTTTGGGATTACAATACTGCACAAAAGGCTCAG
This sequence comes from Bacteroidota bacterium, assembly GCA_002748055.1. Lineage (GTDB taxonomy): Bacteria > Bacteroidota > Bacteroidia > Bacteroidales. The sequence goes on from PDRI01000014.1 coordinate 7,561, forward strand.
TCCATCTGGCGATGGTGAAAATGTCGAATGCTGTGCCGCCTGTAATTCCTCATACCTGTCGTAATTGTGCAAGTATAGCTATTAAATTGTAATTATCCGCCTATTGCAGGAATAAATTTATTGCTAAATCAAACTAACAGCTTCCAAATTAACGCCATAATAGCTATAAATCCTTGATCAGAATATTCGATGGACTTTCCCTGAAGGAATGCATCAGATGCTCATGAATACGAGTTACACGGTTCAGGCTGTCCGATTCGGTCACCACCATGTGATCTCCGCCCATCCGCTCCATTTCGGAATAGAGATAATCGACCGTAATACGGTTGATATCAACGGCCGGCTGGTAGGACCGGTCTTTGGGATTATCGGCAGCCAGTTCGGCAAGGATTCCGGCGTTCACCAGGTCATAGACCAGGTCGTTAACCAGACGCAGGGGAATGCCCAGCTCATGGCTTATTTTATCGCTGTTCCAGGGTTGCTCACCGTCTTCGAAATTCTTAATCACATGGTAGGTGATCAGTAGAGTAAGGATGCGCTTGTTGTATTGACTCAGCTTAAGTGCATCCTCTTCAAACTCATAGTTTTCAATATTCTGATAGGCAAAGGAAATCTCCGCCCCCATGAGTAAGATGAGCCAGGTAATCTGCAACCAAATCAGAAACAGAGGAATAAAGGCAAAGGTTCCATAGATGGCCCCCCAGCGCAACACTCCGATCTGCAGGTTTTGGTAGAGCGATTGAAAGACAAGGGCAATGGTTCCGGCAAAAATCCCGGCAATCAGGGCATACTTGAATTTCACCTTTGTATTGGGCATCACAATGTAAACCAGGGTGAACAAGAGCCAGATAGATATATAGGGCACCAGTTTTATCAGTATCTGAACCAGCCCTGCCAGGAGTTCAAAATCACCGGCAGCCGATTGAATCTTCAGCAGAAAGCTGCCCGAAAGACCAATGGCAAAGGGGGCAATAATCATAATGGCAAGGTAATCCGAGAACTTTCGCATCGGACTACGTGCTTTTCTAATCTGCCAGATGTCGTTAAACGAGGCCTCAATATTGTTTAAAACCTGTACCACCGACCAGAACAAGAGGACACCGCCAATGCCCGCAATCACCCCTTCCCTGGTCTCCTTCAGCAGATCATTCACAAGACCCGTCACCCATTTCATGAGAGCTTCCTGCTCGCTCATATTGTTGGTAAGAAAGCGGTGCAGCATCTCTTCGAATCCAAAATTTCGGGCAATGGCAAAGGCTATGGCGAAAACCGGAACCAGCGAAAGCATGGTAAAGTAGGTGAGCGATGCCGCTCTGACTGCCGCCAGATCCTCGAAGAAGCCCTTAAATGCCAGAATGTAAATGCGGGCCTGCCGAACGAAAAAGATGTGCCGCTTCGATTTCGCACTCAAATCGTGTGACCATATTTCCTCCTGAAAAAAAACTCTGAGCTTCTTGA
>PDRI01000015.1 GCA_002748055.1 Bacteroidota bacterium
TTGAATAGTTGTTTGTCGCGTTTTAAGGCCCGTTTCTTGCGATGAAGCATTTTCCGGCCTATATTCTCCCTCAGATTTGCCATGTGAAACAAAAGTACGATAAAATAAACAGCTTGCAGATTCAGCCGAGCAAAGAAATAAACTCATCTTCTCGAATGACCGGGATCCCGAATTTTTCGGCCTTTTCTCGCTTCGACGGCCCCATGTTCCTGCCCGCAACAAGGTAGCTGGTGGTCTTGCTGATCGAGGAACTTACCTTGCCCCCATGTTGTTCGATAAGTGCACGTAACTCTTCCCTCGTATGGGCTTCGAAGCTTCCCGAAATTACCAGGCGCTTCCCGCTTAAGGCATCCCCTTTTTCCTCATCCTCAGCAGTTTTAAGGCTGAGGCCTGCGCTACGTAGCCGCTCGATCTCTTCCAGATTATCGGGCCTGGAAAACCATGACCTGACCGATTCTGCAATCCGGCCTCCAATCTCATCCACGGCCTCCAGGTCTTCCTGAGAAGCACGCATGAGCAGATCAACAGAGGGGAAGGCTGAGGCCAGAATCCGGGCTACCGTTTCCCCCACAAAGCGTATGCCCAGGGCATAGAGTACCCTTGCATAAGGAACAGTCTTGCTGGCTTCAATGCTGTCGAGCAGGTTTTGAGTAGATCTTTCCGCAAAGCGATCCAACGAAATGATGTCTGCGGCATTTAACCGGTAGAGATCGGAAGGCTTCCTGAGCAGCCCGTTTGAGAACAGCAGATCAATGGTGGCTTCGCCTACATTCAGATCCATGGCCTTTCTGCTGCTAAAATGCTCGAGCCGGCCCTTAATCTGAGGGGGACAGGCATATTCATTCGGACAGTAATGGGCTGCTTCATCCTCTTCTCTGACCAGGGGCGTGTTACACTCGGGACAGTGGGTGATAAAGGCAAAGGGAGGGCTGTTCTTCGTTCTGCTGCTCAAGTCTACACCCACAATCTTGGGTATAATCTCTCCTCCCTTTTCCACATATACCCTGTCACCGATCCTGATATCTATTGAGCTGATCTGATCGGCATTGTGCAGCGAAGCCCGTTTTACCAGTGTACCGGCCAGCTGAACCGGTTCCAGGTTGGCTACCGGAGTGACCGCTCCGGTACGCCCCACCTGAAAATCGATATGGAGAAGGGTGGTGCTGGCCCGTTCCGCTTTAAACTTGTAGGAGATGGCCCATCGGGGGGTTTTTGCGGTGAATCCAAGGGTTTTCTGCAGGCCGAGGTCGTTCACCTTAATCACCACACCGTCGATGTCGTAGGGCAGGTCTTTCCGTTTTCTTTCCCAGTCATCGATGAAGTCCATGATGCCTTCCACATCCTTCACCAGGCGCCCATGATGCGGAATCTTGAATCCCCAATTTCGCGCCTTTTCAAGGCCCTCCCCATGACTCGAAAAGAGTTTTTGTTCGCCCGGGATATCGTAAAAGAGGCAATCGAGGGGGCGTCTGGCTACCTGTGCCGAGTTCTGCATTTTCAGGCTGCCTGCAGCTGCATTCCTGGGATTGGCAAAGGCAGGTTCACCCCGTTCTTTCCTGCTTTCGTTCAGGGCTTCAAAGCCTTTTCGGGGCATGATGATCTCCCCTCTGATCTCGAATTGCGCAGGAACATCATTCTCCAATAGCCGCAGGGGTATGGATCTGATTGTTCTGACATTCCGGGTAACATCATCGCCACGGCTCCCGTCTCCGCGGGTAAGGGCCCGGCTGAGCCCTCCGTTCGTGTAATTGAGCGCTATCGCAACTCCATCGTATTTTAGTTCACAATAATAGGCAGGTGCCGCATTCAATGCCTTCCGTACACGCTGATCAAAGGCCGTAACTTCCTCCTTGTTATAGGTGTTTCCAAGGGAGAGCATCGGATACCGGTGGGCGAAGGAGGTGAATTCCTGATTCAGGTCACTGCCTACGCGTTTCGTGGGGGAATTCTCGTCATCGAAGCGGGGAAAGGCTGCTTCCAGTTCGCTCAGCTGCTTTAGCAACTGATCGTACTCAAAATCTGTAATGGAAGGCTTTGCCTCCACATAATAAGCATGGTTGTGTGCGCGCAGGGCTGTCCGCAGTTTTTCAATCTGTTCTTTAGCCTGTTCAGGGGTCATTGAAGCCGGTTTTGCACAAAAATAAGTATTTATCCTTTGATCGAGAATCTCTATTTTTGCCCCATGCAAGCCTGCCTCAGGGTTCTAGTCCCACTATTTCTTTTATTCGCTTCTTTTACGATGAATGGCCAGCTGGCCATCCCCGGAAGGCCCATGCCGGATAACGGGCAGCTAAAAGCCGGGGAGGTCATCTATTTGCTCCCCCCCTTATCCGACCTTCAGACAGAAGCCCTTTTACAGGAAGCAGAGGAAAGTGATTTGAAGCTTATGAAGTATGCTACTGAGCGCGGGCTCGACCTGGACCCTGCCAATCACGGGGCATGGACGAACTGGGATACTTTCAGGGTCTGGAGGGTTCATATCATTTCGCCGGGTGCTTTCTCGCTGGGCCTGGAGCTGGGGGAATACAATTTGCGTAAGGGGGTGAATTTATTTGTCTTCAACCCAAGGCGTGATGTGGTCAGGGGGGCATACGGGTCCCATAACAACAAGCCATACGGAACCCTCGCCATCGGACATCTGCCCGGCGAAGAACTCATCCTTGAGTTGCAGGTACCCCTTGGCATGGAAGATTTTGGCAGCCTCAGGGTTTCCTCCCTCTATCATGCCTTCAAACAACCCGGGGGGACTAAAGACAAGCGTTTTGGCCGATCGCACGACTGCGAAATCGATGTAGCCTGTGAGGAAGGAAATGCCTGGCTCCGCCAGCGTCGGGCTGTTGTAAGGATCAATACCGGAAGAGAATGGTGCACCGGGGTGATGTTGAACAATACAGATTATGACGGGACCCCCTATGTTCTGACAGCCCAGCATTGCATCCCGAATCAAGACAGAGCCGAAGGCTCGGAGTTTTGCTTCAATTATGACAGCCCGTCCTGTTTCGGGGGAGACGGTTCCACAACGCAGTCGATTTCAGGAGCCGAACTTGTGGCGGTAGGCGACAGCATTGATTTCAGTCTTGTGAAACTCAGCCTGAACCCTCCTGCCCATTTCAAGCCCTATTTTGCAGGATGGGATCTTGATGCACAACAAAGCGGCCCCTCAGTCGTGATACATCATCCGGAAGGAGATGTTAAGAAGATTTCGATAGACGAGGACGATATCTCAGAACCGGAAAGTCTTTCGGACATCCCAAACACCGATTTACGCGATTACTACTATTTCTCCTTTTGGTGGGTGAAGAACTGGGAATGGGGGGTTACCGAAGGTGGATCCTCGGGTTCTCCGCTCTTTAATAAGCGGGGACTGGTAATCGGAACGCTAACCGGGGGAAAGGCTACATGCCTCGATTCGATCGACTTTGATGCGCAAAAAAAGCGGACCATCTACCGGAAGGTAGAGGACGACTATTTCACCAAATTGAATGTGGCCTGGAACTACTATGCCCCGGATGGACCGGTGCTTAAAAGCTGGCTCGATCCGGGCAATACGGGGGCGAAGGCTGTTCAGGGCTTTTATCCCTACAGCAATGCCACAGACAAAGTCCCCGGGCTGTCGGCACTGAAACTTTATCCCAATCCTGCATCGGATTTCCTGCATATTGAATGCACCCCCGTCCATGGCAGGGTTCGGTACAGAATCCTGGATGCACAGGGGCGGGCCGTTTTAAGCGGCAGTTGGCTGGAGATGCCTCAGCCGGTTCAGACGCTGGAGCTGAGCCAACTGAGCCCGGGAATCTATTTTCTTGAACTCGGCTGGACAGATGGCCGTGCAAGCGGAATTTTTACACTCGATCGATGAAGAAGTTCATATGTCTTTTGGGGATTTCAGTTGTCCTGCTGTCCTGTAACAGGGAGGGGGGAAGTCTTTCGGAAAGCAGTCGCCCGGATGAAAAGGGAAACCGCTATGCCACCGGGTTTAAGGTGGAGGAAGGGGAGGGCTACAGGCTCCTGACTGTTTATGATCCCTGGCAACAGAGTAAGGGACTGAAATTCAGCTATCTGCTAACGGAAAAAGGAAGTGTGATCCCCGATTCATTGCAGGACCTGCCCCGGATCAAGCTTCCCGTAACACGGCTTATTCCGATGTCGACCACGCATTGTGCCATGATTTCTGCGCTTGGTCAGCAGGATCGCATAGTCGCTGTTTCAGGTGGAAAATACCTCTACCAACCCGATTTAGTTGAAGCCCTTCATTCGGGAGCGATAAGCGATATTGGCTATGGACGATCGATTGATTTTGAGGCCATTATCGGCCTCGAGCCCGAACTCATGATTCTATATGGAGTTAATGCGGGTGACCGGGAGCTTGGGGATCGGCTCTCAGAACTGGGCATTCCTTATGTATATTGTGGCGAATACCTGGAATCGCATCCCCTGGGCAAGGCCGAGTGGGTCCGTTTCTTTGCTTCCCTTCTGGGGATTGAGGACCAGGGTAATGCCTTGTTTGATGCGATTGCAGAGCGTTACGAATCGATGGCAAAACTGGCCGAAAACACGGCTTTCAAACCCAGGGTGCTTACCGGACTGCCCTGGAAAGACAGCTGGTACATAGCCGGGGGGCAGAGCTATGTGGCCAGGCTGATTCAGGATGCCGGTGGATCTTATCTGTGGAGTAAGCTGGAGGGAAGCGAGGCTGTACCCATCGACATTGAGCACATTTTTCTCAAGGCCATGGAAGCAGATTTCTGGTTGAATACGGGTACAGCTACCAGCCTGGACGAAATAAGTGGAATGGATGAACGCTTTAAGCTGCTTCCCCCTTATAAATCCGGTCGGGTAATCAATAACAACAGACGTATGGGCCCTGCCGGCGGTAACGACTATTGGGAATCGGGGGTGGTCCGGCCCGACGATGTCCTTGCCGACCTTATACACTTTCTCCATCCCGAGCTGCTTCCGGAACATCAGGCTCTCTACTATCAGCAATTGAAATAATCTCTATTTTTAGGAAAACAAATCCCGGATACCATGTCCAGTATACGAGCTTTAAAAAAGGAGATTAACAGGAGGTCCTACTGTCTGCTTCAGCAATGCTTCGATCTGCATGCTTGTGGAGAAGTCGGGGGCGAAGAATTTGAAAAAGGGATTAAGAAACTGGTGCTCCTGCGCAATGAGATGATCACCAGGGTAAACCATCCCGAGAATGATGCCGAATCGGCGAGTATCAGGCAACACTATCAAAGGATCCACAACGATCTGCCTCACCTGGTCCGGGTGGTAGATGATCTGAAAAAGGGAGATTGATGCGCAAGTCTTCGCTGCAAGTCTTTCTTCTGTTAGTGCTCATACTCATTCTTGCTGCCCTGGCAGATCTGGCCACGGGCAGCCTGAGGATTCCCATACAGGAGCTACTGGCCTACCTGAGTGGTCGCAGCAGGCTTACGGATCAGCAGCTGATGGTATTGGAACAGTTTCGGCTTCCCCGTCTGGCTGCAGCCCTCCTTGCCGGTGCTGCGCTGCCCCTTTGCGGATTAATGATGCAGACCCTGTTCAGGAATCCTCTGGCCGGCCCCTACATCCTTGGGATCAGTTCCGGAGCCAGTCTGGGGGCCGCCCTGGTGGTGATGGGGGCCGGGGTTGGCAGCATGGTCTCATCCCTGGGCCTGGCCCTGGCTGCCTGGATTGGTGCGGCCCTGGTGATGCTCAGCCTGCTGCTTATTTCGCTGCGTATTCGGGATGTAATGACCATTCTTGTATTGGGAATCATGTTGTCCGGGGCCATTGGGGCAGTCATCAGCATTATGCAGTATTTTAGTGGCGCAGAAGCCCTGAAATCCTTTGTTATCTGGAGCATGGGCAGTTTGGGCAGCGTGAATGGCAAGGGTTTAAAGTTGATGGCCCTGGTCGTTGTTCCCCTCGTGTTTTTGGGGGCGGGCAGTATCAAAGCCCTGAATGCCCTCTTACTGGGTGAGGAATATGCCCGAAGCATGGGCATAGCTATTCTTCCTAACCGCATTTTTGTGTTTTTAGTAAGCAGCTTACTGGCCGGAACGATTACAGCCTTTTGCGGACCCATTGGTTTCATTGGCATTGCTGTGCCACATGTAAGCCGGGTGCTTTTTAACACAGCCGATCACCGGGTGCTCTACCCCGCGACCATTCTGTGCGGGATGATTATTCTGACGGGAAGTGATTTGCTTTCGCGCCTGCCCGGGAGTGAGGGTATTCTACCCATTAATGCTGTAACATCGCTTGTGGGCATTCCGGTTGTCGTTTGGTTGGTGTTTTCACGAAGACAAATCAAACAGCTATGAAAGGGAGTGGGGCAGGGGCTTTTTCTTACCACTTGAAAGGGCTGGGTATTGGTTACAGCCGGGCAAAGCCGCTCTTGCAAGGACTGGATTTGTCCTTTCAGGAAGGGAAGCTCATAGCCCTGATCGGGCTGAACGGGAGTGGGAAAAGCACCCTTTTGAAGACCATGGCAGGGCTGATTAGGGAGCTCGAAGGAAACTGTCTTTTCAATGGGCAGGCCCTTGGCAGTTTCAGTGGTGCAGAGCGGGCCCGCAGGATCTCCTATGTCGCGGCCGGCACCTTTGCCGCACCATTGAAGGTAAAGGAAGTACTTGCGCTTGGCCGCCTGCCCTATACCGGTTGGATGGGAAGGTATAAAGCAGCTGATCTTCGTCGGGTGGAAGCGGCTCTTTCTGAAGTTGGACTGGCGGGTTTTGGTGAACGCAGGATGGAGCAACTAAGTGATGGAGAACGTCAGCGGGCCATGATCGCCCGTGCGCTGGTGCAGGATACGCCACTCATGCTACTGGACGAACCCGCTGCATTTTTAGACCTGCCGGCCAAATACGAGCTGATTCGCATCCTTTCCAGGATCAGGGATGCAGGTAAAACGGTTGTCTATTCTACCCATGACCTGGAAACCGCTTTGAGTACTTCAGACACACTCTGGGTGCTTCACCAGGGCAGGATTCATGCGGGTGCTCCCGAGGACCTGGGGATCTCCGGGGTCTTCGAAGCCATGTTTGCAGCATCTGAATTGCACTTTGTGGTGGAGCAGCAACGCTTTCGTTATCCGGTACAGAAGAGGGGAAGGCTCCAACTGAAGGCAGAAAATGATGTAGCACGGATCTGGACCCAAAAGGCACTTGAACGACTCGGATTTGAACCCGGAAGCACCGGGGAACCGATTCTAAGGATTATGAGTGATGGACAGGGCTTTGCATGGACACTTGAGAGAGATGGCCAGGCGCGGACTTTTTACAGTATTCAAAGCCTGGCGGCCTGTTTAGTGGACGAAAACTAAAGCTGCTTCTCCAGGATTCCTCCCTGGCACAGAGCAGGCCGTGAAATAAAAGCTTTGAGCGCCATACTGCAAGTGATTTCAGGGGAGGAGGCTCAGAAGCTTTTGCGCATTCCGCACATTGTCATAGTCGCCCAACACACGAGTCCTTTTCGCTGTATCTGCCTCTTCGAAGGGCCTGTTCATGTATTCGTCTGTCAGCAGTTCTAACTCATGATTGTTGCGGTAAAGCAGGCAGAGTTTTTCCAGCCCGCTGCCCTGCACCATTTCCGGATTAACCATGCAATGCCTGCCGGCAAAAAGAGCATGGAGCAACTTAAGTTTCAGTCCGGTGGCTTGGTGGGTATAGAGCAGGTTGATGTGTGCATTGCGAATCAGCGCTTCGAGTTGTTCATCGCCCGGATTGGCGTGAAGGCGGCAATTCTTCAGGCCGGACAGTTTATGTCGAATGGCCCGGCCCGGATTCTTTCCGGCCACCACCAGGGGATGTTTTCCCGAGCCAAGTGGACCGTTGAGCAGGTAAAGCAGGGCTCGCTGGTTTTCAACCACACCGAGATTCCCATGGAAAAGGATGTAAGTGCCGCTTCCTCTCAGGGAAGCAACTTGTCCAAACTTATGAAAAGCGGGGATCAGGGTGGTGTTTCCGTACTGCGATTCGAAGTAGGCAGCCTCGCTTGATGAGATGGCCAGGATGTGATCGGCCTTTTTGAGTATAGGCTCATAGCGCTGAAGCTTGCGGGCCTCCATGTGAAAATAGAAACGCTTGTCTGCTCTTTTCTCAGCCTGAGCGAGGCCTTTGTAATAGGCATGCTCTATATTATGAGCCCGTACCAGGCAGGTTTTTCCTGCTTCCGAACAGGCCTGGAGGCTTGCGGTTGTGTGCAGTCCTTCAAAAAGTACAGGATATTCGTCTTTCAAAAGGATTTCTGGCACAGTATTTGCATTTCTTGTAGCAACTACATAAGGCCTTTTAGCCAGTAAGTAGCGAAGGCCAGAATGGCGCGGGTGATCGTAAACCCGCTCACAAAGTAGTTTTAGTTCTTTGGCAACCGGACGTCCATAACTGAAACAATGCAAATGGATCGCCGCTCCTGCATCGTGGAGGGCCTTCATTTTGTAATAGAGGTCAATGACCCCTCCGTAATCGGGAGGATAAGGCACATTGAAGGCTACAATATGTAATTGTTTTGGCAACATACATCCGGAATACACAGTGTTTGCGCGGCTTATAAAAGGACTCAACTAATATTAACACTTTTTTAAGTTTTTTTTGCATTCGGAGTGTAACTTTTTTTCGACTTGTTCGTTTACTATAGTGTAGAAAGCCTATTGATTATCAGTTAGATAATTTCGTTCTTTATATTCTACATTCTTTTCATAGATTTAGTTTTAGGGTTAGTTTAGTTTTAGGATCCCCCGGTGCCAGCCGGGGGATCTTTTTTTTATCTTTGCCATTCACATTTGACCATGCAAAGAATCGATCAACAACTAAAGGAATTGGCTGTCACAGGCCTCAGGGAATGTTGGCAGGCCGATGTACAGACTGCACTTATCCAGGTGCAACAAACGCGTCGTGAATTTGAAGGGGACTATACCCTTGTTGTGTTTCCTCTGCTCAGCTATTCCCGGAGCACTCCGGAGGATACGGCCAGTCAGTTGGGA
>PDRI01000133.1 GCA_002748055.1 Bacteroidota bacterium
GGAGAATTCAGCAAGCAGAGATATGTATTTAAGTCAGTTTAGCTACCGGGAAAATGCCGGTAAACAAATTGAGTGGCTCATCGACAATGTAAGGCTCGGTGAGATCAACCTGGTGGTCGGGAAAAACTCGAGTGGTAAAACCAGGACCCTGAATGCCTTAACCGATCTGGTTCAAATGCTCAAGGGCAGGGGAAGCATGGCGACAGGCCCGGTTTCCTATGAACTGAAATTCAGAAACGAAGACGATTTCATTCGCTATGAACTCGAATGCGACCCCAACACCATTGTCCGGGAAAAGCTCTGGGTAGGCGGTGAAGCCGTACTTGAACGCGGAGCCGAAGGGGTCGGGGTCATCAAGTACGAGGCAACCCCCGGGTCCATCTTTCTCGATTTTGAGATTCCTCACGATCAACTGGCCTGTTTTGCCAAGCGCGATCGCTTGCAGCATCCCTTTTTAGAAATCTTACACGGTTGGGCCCTAAGCCTCAGGCGTTTTGATTTTAGCGGGGATCTGGGTAAGACAAGTTATGTACTGAAGTCCGATTTTCATGAAAAGGAAGTCGACTGGAGTATGACCAATGCCTCCCTGGTGCCGCTTGTTACAGTAGCCTCGGACCGCTTCCCCGATTTTAAGGAAGGGGTGCTGGAGGATATGCGGCAGATTGGATACAGCCTGGAGGACTTTGGAGTTGTTCGCTTCTCGGAACGCTACGGATCGGAAGCGCGGGATCGTTTTGCGGTATATACTTCGGAAAGGGGGCTTGAGAAGCAGGTGACCCAGAGGGACATGTCGCAGGGGATGTTCCGGGCCTTCTCTTTGCTGGTGCAACTGAACTATTATTTTCGTTGCGGATACAAGGGTTTTGTCATCATTGACGATATTGGGGAGGGACTCGATTTTATGAGAGCAAAGCAGCTGGTGCAGTTGTTGACTGCCAGAGCGGAAGATAAAGGTATTCAACTCATTATGTCGACCAATGATTCCTTTATCATGAATGCTGTTGACATCCGAAACTGGGCAGTAATTGTCAGGGAAGGCCATAAGATCAGCCTGTATAACTATGAAAACTCAAAAGCGATTTTCGAGGAATTTAAGTATACCGGCCTGAATAATTTTGATTTTTATGCCAGTGAGTTCTTTCGCTCGGGATTTCAGGATGCCGCGGAAGATGAAGAGGGAGAGGGTGCATGAAAAAACTGGCGATTTTTGTGGAGGGCCTGACCGAGCAGATCCTTGTACGTCAGATGCTGCAGGCTGTACTCGATCGCAAACGCATTGCCATCCAAAGTGTGAAGATTACGGGTGGACACAATGTGCGCATGTCTTTTACCGTCTTGCGTGCAGCCCATGTTGAGCGGCAGACCGAATACTATGTGCTTGTGTACGATTGTGGCGGAGAAACCAATGTGAAGGGCTATATGATGGCACACCGGCAGAAGCTGGTCGGGAATGGCTATTCGATGATCCTGGGTTTACGTGATGTTTATCCGAATTTTCAGCGGGAAGACGTTCCCAAACTCAAGCGGGGGCTGAACTATAAGCTTCCCCAGAAAGGGGCCCGCACGCAAATTCATTTGGCGGTAATGGAGACAGAGGCCTGGTTTTTGGGCGAATACAGGCATCTGCGGAAGCTGAGCAGGAAGCTAAGCCCCGAGTTTGTTGAGAAACAGATGGGCTTTAATCCGAAAACCGATAACATGGAGGAAAGGGACCGGCCAGCCGAGGACCTGAAAGCCATTTACCGCCTGGTCGGGCACGACTATACGAAGAAAAGGGATAGGCTGAATGCAGTGGTGAGTAAGCTCGATTTCAGCTATTTCACCCATGGACTGGCCGACAGGATGGAGAGCCTTGGAGCTTTTGTGGAAGGGCTTGAAAGCTTTTTCATGGAGTCCTTTTAGACAGCTGAATGCAAGCGACCCGGAAAAGGGTTCAGGAATACGCTTTTCGCCTCGTTTCCCACAGGGTATTTGTTGATAACTCGGCCGGGTTTCGCTGTGTTTATACGCGGAATTCAGGTGGATTTTTTCTACTTTTATATGCGTTAAAAAGCAGTCCGGAAATAGCATGTAAATCATTGTTAATCTGCGTGATAGAAAAGAGCTGTTTGCGGTGCTGCCGGAAGTGGGGGCAGCCCCGGAAGGGGTCCTGTGCGGTTTAGGATTTCCCGGAGAAAAGGATGCAGGAATGATCTGGTATTAGGGGGGCGGCCGCCAACCCCTTTGTGTATTGAAAAATGAATAATGAGATGAGTGAAGATAAAAGAGCAGAAGCTAAAGGAGCGGAAATGAACAGTGACTATTCCGCGGACAGCATACAGGTACTGGAAGGGCTGGAGGCCGTCAGGAAAAGGCCCGCCATGTACATTGGTGATGTGAGTGAAAAGGGCTTGCATCATCTGGTATATGAGGTGGTGGACAATTCCATCGATGAAGCCCTGGCAGGGCATTGCAGCAGCATAGATGTCACCATCAACGAGGACAATTCCATCACAGTTGTGGATGATGGACGGGGGATTCCCATCGGAATGCACGAGAAGGAAGGGAAATCAGCCCTCGAAGTGGTGATGACCGTGCTTCATGCCGGTGGAAAATTCAACAAGGATTCCTATAAGGTTTCGGGAGGATTGCACGGCGTGGGGGTATCCTGTGTGAATGCCCTGTCGAATAAGCTCGAAGCGGAGGTTCACCGCGATGGAGAAGTGCATGTGCAGCGTTACAGCAGGGGCATCCCGGACGGCCCGGTTAAGACCGTCGGGAAGACTGATAAAACGGGTACCAGCATTACCTTCAAGCCCGATGACAGCATCTTTACGGTGACAGAATACAAATACGAAATCCTTTCCTCCCGCCTTCGGGAACTGGCCTTTCTAAACAAGGGGATTCGTCTGAATATCAAAGATCTTCGTGAGAAGGAAGACCAGGGAAACGGGAACGGAAACGGGCATGAGAACGGCTACCGGGAGGACAGTTTCTATTCCGAGGAAGGCCTGAAAGAATTTGTGGGTTTTTTGGATGCAAACCGCGAGAAGCTGATCGAGGATACGGTACACATCGAAACCGAGCGCAGCGGTGTGCCGGTAGAAATTGCTCTGCAATACAACACCTCTTTTTCGGAGAATATTCACTCCTATGTTAACAATATCAACACCATCGAAGGCGGAACGCACCTTTCCGGTTTTCGCAGGGGCCTGACACGTACGCTGAAGGCCTATGCGGAAAAATCAGGCATGCTGGCCAAGTTGAAATTCGACATCAGCGGGGATGATTTTCGCGAGGGCCTTACTGCCATTATCTCGGTGAAGGTTGCAGAGCCTCAGTTCGAAGGCCAGACCAAGACCAAGCTTGGAAACTCCGAGATTATGGGGGTTGTGGACCAGGCAGTGAGTTCTTCGCTTTCGCACTACCTGGAAGAGCATCCCAAGGATGCCAAACAGATTGTTTCCAAGGTCATTCTGGCTGCCCAGGCCAGGCATGCAGCCCGTAAGGCCAGGGAGCTGGTTCAGCGGAAAAACGTCCTTTCGGGTGCCGGTTTGCCGGGGAAGCTGGCCGATTGCTCGGAAAAGGATCCCGCACTGACCGAGATTTACCTGGTCGAGGGTGATTCGGCTGGCGGAACAGCCAAGCAGGGCCGAGACAGGGCTTTCCAGGCCATTATGCCCCTCCGGGGTAAGATTCTGAACGTGGAGAAGGCCATGGCACATAAGATCTTTGAGAATGAGGAGATCAAAAATATTTTTACGGCATTGGGTGTAAAGATTGGCACCGAGGAGGACAGCAAGGCCCTGAATCTCGACGGGCTGCGTTACCACAAGATCATTATCATGACGGATGCCGATGTCGATGGTTCCCACATTGCCACCCTGATCATGACCTTCTTTTTCCGCTATATGAACGACCTGATTAAGAACGGCTATCTCTACATTGCCACCCCGCCTCTTTACCTGGTGCGGAAGGGCAAGAACGAGCGCTATTGCTGGAGTGAGGAAGAGCGGGAGGCCTTTGTTCAGGAGATAGGTGGCGGGAAGGAAACGGGCATCCATGTCCAACGTTACAAGGGCCTTGGTGAGATGAATGCCGAGCAGCTCTGGGAGACTACCATGAATCCGGCCAAACGGACCCTGCGCCAGGTCACGATCGACAGTGCCGCAGAGGCCGACCGGATCTTCTCCATGCTCATGGGGGATGAAGTTCCGCCCAGGCGCGAGTTCATCGAGAAGCATGCAAGGTATGCCAATATCGATGCCTGATTTCCACCTGTGTTGATTTCCGGCTGTGTTGATTAGTCGGTTTGTAGTCTTTTCCCCAGTTCATCGAAACGAAGCGTGCCGGTGAGATGTCCGGGATGGCTTTCTTCGCGAAGGTAGTTCGTAAGGGCTTGCCGGTCGGTTCCAAGCTTCCGTGAGGCCCCGGTAACCAGCCGTATCCCATCGTAGATGTAGATGGCTGCAAGCCCGGGCCGATGCCCGTACCGGGCCGAGAACCGTTCCATGAAGGCCTCCATTTCGGGGCCGGGGGCAGGCCCATAGTGCATGGCTTTTAGCTGCGCTATGGCCTCTTTAGCCTTTCCGGTCTCCTCTGCTTCCCCGGCTCCAAACTGGTAGCCCAGGGTGGCGTATAGCTCCAAATCGGGCAGCTGTTTCTGCAGCGCCAGAACCAGCCGGAGTCCTTCCCGGGAATAAAAGGGTAGCACGAGGTGGCGGATGCCCCTTAGGCGAAAGCTTTTGATCAGCCCGGCTCTTGCTTTTGAGGGCCTGTCCGGGTCCGGGTATGCGGCCGGATCAATTTCATAGGCTCGCGACAGGCCTGCGGCAGCAAGGGCTTTTGCGAGGCTGCGTGTAAAGTAGCGGGTATCATAGTTTCCATCCGACAGGACTGCAACAGCGCCTCCGCCCCGGGCCCGGATGTCGGCAAGCAGGGCCTGCGACTGCTGATCATCGTCGGGCAGCATCCGCAGAAACCAGGGAACATAGGCATAGGATAGGGTCGGGTCACTGGCCCTGGCCTCGATATAGGTAATATGCGATTTAGCGGCGACCTGCTCAGCCAGGTGGGCATTTCGTCCGTCGAGGGAGCCCAGATAGGCAATAACCTCGTCTTCGTAGACCAGGCTGACCGATTCCTTGGAGCCTGCTCCCCAGGGGCCTTCCGTGGTGCGCACGACCAGGGCGAAGGGGCGGCCCCCGACCAGTCCCTCACGATTGGCATCGGCAATGGCCATTTCGGCGGCGTGAATAACATCCGTCTGGCCAGGGTTGGGCAAAAGCAGCCCAATGTTGATTGCTGTCTTTTGTGCCCCGAGCGGAAGCGGCAGAAGGCCGAGCAGAAGAAGCGGCAGGATGATGCCCAAAAGCCCCCTTTTAGTCCTTTTTTTACATGACCCCTGAAGCATGCTCAGGCTTTGTATAGTCGCCTTCCAACAGCCCTGGCAAGGGGGGCAAGCTCGGCCATGAGTTTGGCGAAATCGTCCGGGAAGAGCGACTGTGAACCATCACAGCGGGCCTCTGCCGGATTGTAATGGACCTCGATGAGCAGGCCATCTGCTCCGGCCGCAATGGCAGCCTTCGACATGGTTGGCACCAGTGAGCGTATGCCGGTACCGTGACTTGGATCGACCAGTACGGGCAGGTGGGTTTTCTCTTTTAACACGGGAATGGCGTTCAAATCGAGGGTAAAGCGGGTGGAGGTTTCAAAGGTGCGAATGCCTCGCTCGCAGAGGATGACCGATTGGTTTCCCTGGGCCAGAATGTATTCTGCAGCATGGAGGTACTCATCAATGGTCGACATCATACCTCGTTTCAGCAGGATGGGTTTTGCGCTCTTGCCGGCTTCTTGCAGCAGCGGAAAATTCTGCATGTTTCTGGAGCCGATCTGCAAGACGTCGGCATAGGCTGCCACGGTTTCGATTTGCCGGGTATCCATAACCTCGGACACGATTTTCAGGCCTGTCTCGCTACGTGAGGCGGCCATGAGTTTCAGGGCTTCCTCTCCCAGGCCCTGAAAGCTGTAAGGGGAGGTGCGTGGCTTGTAGGCCCCGCCCCGCAACATGCTGGCACCTGCAGCCTTTACCTGGCGGGCCGTCTCTGAAAGCTGTTCGGCATGTTCAACCGCACAGGGACCTGCGATGACCACCACCTCATTTCCCCCTATGGGAAGGTCTCCCACATACACCACGCTGCCTTCGGGTCTGGAGCTGCGGCTCACCAACTCCTGCGCATTCCGGCTTGCGCCGGAAATGCTGCAGGTTTCTGTTTCCATCTTTGGTCCTTCCGTCATTCTTGTGCTCATTTGCTGATTTGATTTTTTGAGGGTCGGTTCAGGATATCAAACTCAGTCCTTGTCCCAGACGGCCGGACTGAAATGGAATTTACCATCAATGATCTCGGTCAGATAGATCTGTCCAACGTCATTCCAGGAAGGATCCAGTACAATATCTCCTGTGATCCCGTGCCAGCTCTTGAGATCGGTCAGAAAGTCACGAATCCTGGCCTTGTTGAGCCCTACCTTATGGGTGGCCTCCACAAAGAGGTTCATGCCATCGTAGGCATGGGCTGCAAAGACATCGGGTTCCATGCCGAAGCGTTGCTTGTAGTTCTTTTGAAAGGCCTTCAGCTTGGGATCATTGCTTTTGGGGTTGTACTGACAGGTGGTGATGACACCGTTGGCATTTTCTCCGGCTGTTTCAATAAAGAGGGGATTCACCGCACGGTCCGAGGTATAGACCGGATAGTCCATGCCCATCTCCCTCATCTTATTGATGATCAGTCCCATTTCCAGGGCATTTCCCCAGAGCACCACTGCGTCGGGCTTGGCGTTTTTGACCCTTTCCAGAGAATAGGAAAAGTCGGTGTCACCATCCTCGAAGCGGACCTCCAGTACCAGGGGATAGCCCAGGCGAAGTGCCGCATCCCTGAATTCCATAATGCCAACCCGGCCATAGCGGTTGTTCACCCTGACAGCTGCAACCCTCTTGTGTCCGTCGGTTTTGTGAACCTTCTCCACAAGCGCGTAGCTTGCCTGGCGGTCATCGGCAATGATGCGTACAACCCAGGGGATGTTGGTTTCGGTGAAGGTCGGATCCGGATCACTGGCATTGATCCAGGGAATCTCCAGCTTTAGGGCGACCCGGATGCCCACATGCGAGTTAATATCGTCGATGGTGCCCATGATGGCCCAGCAGCCTTCGTCGCCCATTTTTACAACCTCATTGGCTGCAGCTCCCCAGAGTCCGACATCGCTATGGGGCATAATTCTGTAGGGAATACCCTTATAGCCCCCGCGTCTATTGGCCTCTTCCATGGCCAGGGTGGCACCCTGCAGCATCTGGGTTCCCTGAGGTACCAGTACACTTCCTTCGAGGGGGGCTAGCATGCCCACTCTGACTTCCTTCAGTCCTTTTGGTTCGGGCTTTTCCCGACCGGCCCCGGTGAAAGCCTGCTGCGTATGAAAATGATAGATGTAGGCATTTTCGTAGTTGCCATAGGGCAGCATCTGGCTCGGAGTATTGCCATAGTTTTCGTCGGTTTTGTTCTTCTGTGCCTGCAGAACTGCAACAGGAAGCAGGAGCGAAATCCCCAGCAGCATGAGGCCTTGAAGCCTTTTAGTGTATTTTTTCATGATTCTTTCTGTTTGATTAGTTGATGCGGGTTCCGCGGCTCAAACCATAGGAAGTAGCCACCCAGATGTGCTCATCCTGGAAGTCCACGCCAATGGTGAATTCATGGGCAATTCCATCGGGATCGGTCTTCACACTGCTTTTGCCATCTTTCCAGTATACGCGTTGGCCGCTCTTACCCGACCTTTTATAGGTCACCCATTCCTTATTGTTGAAGCTGCTGAGCCCTTCATCGGTGCAGAGCCATACCACATCGTCCTTTGCACGGACATAGTTGATGAAGTTGCTGGCCAGGCCACTGTCGTGGTCGAAGTAGCCCTTCCATGAAGTGCCGTCGTAGCGGCTCAGGCCAAAATAAGTGGCTGCCCACAGGATGCCGTTCGCATAGCTCACAGCTGTCGTAATGTCGTGGACCAGTCCATCATCGGGAAAGAGGTCAATTTCCATTTCACCATCGGGATCGACATAGTCGCGGAAGGTCCTTTTGTCCTTTTGCCATTCGATAATCCCTCCGCCCCAGGCGGCGATGAAGACCTTGTTGCCACCGGCGCAAACGCTGTAGGTCCAGGGTTCGTGCATGGGCGCATTCCGCTCTGTGAAGATTTCCCATTCGTTTGTATAGGTATCATAATGTCCGGCACCACCACCGGTTGCACACCATACATCTTTGCCGTCGCAGATGACCGTATAGATGACGTCATTGGGGAGGCCGCTGTTGAACTGGGTAAAGGTTTCGAACACGCCACCCGAATAACGGTTAAGACCGGCCAGTGTGGAAATCCAGACATCACCGGTAAGTTTACTGACATCGATCGACAGCACACCCAGATGGGCAAGGCCGTCTTCGGTGGTAAAGGTTCTGAATTTGTCGTTTTCGTAGAGGACAAGTCCATGGCTTGTGCCGATCCATACACGGTCACCATCGGCCTTTACACAATAGATCTTATTGGCGGGCAGACCGTCTTTCGTGGTAAAGGTTTTCCACTTACCGTATTCGGGAATGGTCCCCTTAGCACTCGCGGGCTTTTCAGCCATCAGGGGGAGGGCAAGCCATAGCATCAGGCTCGTCAGGATTGCAAATCTTTTTGTCATGTCATCTAGTTTTTAGCTTTGTTTTTTCTGTGTTTACGGGAAACCGCCGATTCAAGCACATAGGGGTCATCCATATAGTAACTGGCATCGCTGATGGATTTCAGGTATTCAACCAGATCGTTCAGCTGGTCCTTGGTCATATCGTTAGCCACTCCGTGCTCATCAAACTCGCTGAACTCGGTCCAGATCTCTTCCAGTGTATTGGCTTTCCCGTCGTGCAGGTA
>PDRI01000029.1 GCA_002748055.1 Bacteroidota bacterium
TAATAGCAGTTTTAATATTTTGTGGGTTATAGTGATATTGTTGTAATATGAGAGTGATAAGATGAATATTTTAGAAAAAAGAAATAATAATTGGGAAAGTATTGATAATTGCGAGAGTATCAACAAAGGGTATCAGTTTTTAAATAAATATAATGTGCTTTATAAATTACGTCAATGTGGTGCACAGGCAGAATTGTATTTATGTGAATATGAGGATGAATTATATGTTGTTAAATTGTATAGAGAACTGATAAAGTTTGATAAAAAAATTATCGAGAGATTAAAGTGGATTTGTTCGCTGGATGAGAATGAACTGCTCTTCGCCCAGCTTACAGAGAATACCACCAGGGTGAGTCACAATGCTTACAACCTGGAAGTGCTTCTGGCGCTTGCCTCCCTGGAACGTTATACCATGGAAACCGTATACAATCTGGCGAGAATTGAAGGAAAGTTCGAAGCTGCATCCGAAGCAGCCAGTTCCGATCCTGAAAAAGCCATGGACTTGCTGCTGGACGCGCATAAATTATCCGAAAAGATCCTCAGGAATAAGGAAATCATGTGGTCCTGTTTTAACGCATCGTGGTATAAAAGCAGGTTGCCTAAGAATCAAAGCAAAAACGGCATTGAATACCTATATGTATTGGATGATGTGAAGGACCATTTTGCCGACCGCCGAAAGGGGCTGGAATACATGCTTGCCCCCTTTGAAAGAATGAAGATAGAAGAATGGAAAGTGCAGCTCGAAGAAGTGATCAATGAGTACGCCAAGATTCATGACATGCCACCCTTGTAGCCTATGGAAAAAGCCCGGCTGAAGGGGTGAAGGCCCACAGCTGAAGAGCGAAGCGGCAGGCGCTCTGCTATTCGTCGATCATCCGATGGTTCTCCTGCATATAGGCCATCTGACTGTGGTCGGAAAATATATCCACCCACAGATAGTGCAGGCGTTTGCCCGCTTCCACCTTTACACCGTGGGATGAACCAAGGGGGATGTGCAGCAGCTCATTTTCACCGAAACCTTTCTCGTCGGCATCGGCAAACACACACACATCATTCCCCTCCAGTCCCAGGAAAAGCTGTTCCAGCATGGGATGTGTATGGGGCGCCACCTCAT
Organism: Bacteroidota bacterium; assembly: GCA_002748055.1. GTDB lineage: Bacteria > Bacteroidota > Bacteroidia > Bacteroidales. The sequence continues at coordinate 1,115 of PDRI01000029.1, forward strand.
CCGGACCGGTGGTTTCGACCGTTCCCGCACATACGCGGGGTACAATCCCCTCGGGCAGGACCATCCTGTTGATCGTCTTCTCACTTTTAATTGCTTCACTGTACCTGCCACACCGGGAAAAAAGAACATGGTAGGGAAAATGCTGCACACTTCTTTGAAGATCGAGCTGGTCCTGCTTCGTAAGGTCCAGAACAAGTTCCAGGTAGGACAGCTGCTGCGCTCCCCCCCTGACAGCGTAGCCCTGCGCCGGCCCGGGAACAAACAAAGCAGGCTCAGGCACAGCTATTCTCATATCAGCGTATGAAACAACCCCTTCACCTCCGAGGAAGATCAGGATATTCAATTTACCCGCTTCGGGCTTGAACCGGTGCTCCCGGCCAACACCTGTTTCCACATAGCAGGTCTCCACACCTCCGATCTCCCCTTCCAGCAATAATTCACGGTTGTGAGCCCCGGGAAAACGAACCGGCTTGCTTATCGCACAAGCACTGCTGTTGATCATTCCGGCCTTGTCTTATTCACCATAAATCCGTTCCAGAAGGCGGTGAGATGCCTTAATCAGGGTGTCGGGACTGCCCGGAACCACAATGCAAACGCTGGGTTCATAGCCCCCCCTCAATCGTTCTTCATCGGTGGGCAGATACGAGATGTATTCATTGGCAATCGTCACCAGCACCGGATGATGGTCGCGAAAGGGTTCCAGCATCTTTGCCCCGATCTCATGAAATACTTCGCCCTGAGCGGCAAGCAGAACCTGATCGTTCAGTTTGAGGGCGTAGAGCTGCAAGCCCAGTGCCCCCTCCTGCTTCCATTCGGGGCGAACCATGCGATGGTTCGCCGGTGTCCGGTACAGGCCCCAGAACCGATTTTGCAATTGCCTTCTCTTTTCAGGATCTGTTTCCCGGTCAAATGCCGCTTCCAGGGCCACCATTTCCTTCTCCACCTGTTCGGTCGACAGCAGAATACCATCCAGCAGTTCCATCTCCACAGCTTGGGTAAAAAACTTCTGGCTGGTCAAAGCCTGCCACTCCAGGTTTCCATAGTCCGCGACAAGAAGGTCGGCCAGTTTTTGCCCATAGCTTTTGGCAAAGGCATGGGAGTACTCCTTATTCAGTGGCCGCAGGTCCCCGCTGGGTCCCTGCCCGAAAAGGGCAACCCCGCCCAGTTTTTCTTCAAGCCGTTTCTTCAGATAACCCGTAAAATCGCCGGAAACATCTCCATTCACCACCTTGGATGAAACAATCACCGAGTGGGCGGCAAAGCGTGTGAAACTGCCCTTCAACTTTCCTGTCTGCCTGTCCCGGATAAAGAGGGCCTGCAGGGCAGAGTCCACCCCCCCGTCTGCAACATAGCGCTGCCCATCCCCGCAGAATCTCTCGGGATCCGTACCGAGGTTCACAATCCAGTCACGGATATGAGCGCTGGCATCCAGGTGATCGTCATACACCTCGCAACCATCATTGAACATGACCGTCCGCGAACCGATTCCATCCACATAAACCCGTCTGTTAATAAGATACTTTTTCCCATCGAGCTGCAGATTCAGGAAGGCAATCTCCACCCCGACGCGGTCATCCCGGGCCCTGGTCGCCGCCTCAAGCACAACCTCCGACAGAATTCCGGGATCAAGCGGAGGGGTCGCATGAGAATGAGATGGAAGCAGCACAATCCGTTCCTTCGGAATACCCAGCTCATGTGTAAGCGGATGCATCATGACATCCACATCCCCGTAGTTCAGGATCATCTGGTCCAGGGTAAGGATGATCCAGGGACCATTTTCATCCTCCCCATACATGGCCGTAACAAAAAGGGAATCCACCAACTTCCTTGTACCACCCGATCCCGGCCGCCACCTTCCCTCAACCCGATCGGAAATAGCGAATTTTTCTTCCCGCCGGTATTTATCCCTAAAATCCTGGCTTATGGCATCCGAAACCGGGTCCTCAAGAATGCAGGCCCGGGATAAATCTGCTTTACCAAATCCAATCTTGAGCGGCTCCTCGTCTTTTTGTCCCGAACAAGAGAAGACAAGGATTCCGATCAGTGCGCATGCAATAGAAAGAAACTTCATTTTCAGTTATGATCTAATCAACACTAAGCTTACAAAAGCAAATATACTTTATATTTCGCTTCTTCCATCATCTTCCGTCATTCGATCGATGGAACAGAGGGCCAATCTAAAACAGGCAAGGATAAGACCTGTTCATGGGAATGGCCACGACAAAAACAAGAACGGAAATGACGATGCCCCCTGACACTTCTGCAAACAGACTCAATTATTTATTTTCGTATCGCTGTTTTTCTGCATTTATCAGCCATTTCTTTTTGTTTTGCCCACATATTACATACCTTTACCCTTACCATGACCCCTTTTTTAACTTTCGATTCATTCTTTTATCCCTTACGTAAGGCATAGAAAAACAACCCGGCATATGAATAAAAATAGTCCCCTCACTTTTAACCAATTCTAAGCTCTCTTTTCAATGAAAAAACACTTGCTATTCATCGCTACACTGCTCTTCATCCTGACCGGCAGTACAATGGCTCAAACCCGTACCATCAAAGGAAGGGTAACATCCGACGAGGATGGCACTCCTCTGCCCGGAGCCAATGTTGTAGTCACAGGACAGGAGAGCATCGGCACCATTACCGGTGCCGACGGATCCTATTCCCTGAATGTACCCGCGAACACGAAGGCATTGACATTCATGTTTGTGGGGATGGAGAATCTAGAAATTACCATCGACAACCGAAGCATTGTTGATGCGGTCCTCAAGCGCTCAATTGTCGGACTGGAAGAGGTTGTCGTGACTGCACTCGGGATTGAACGTGCCGAAAAAGCACTTGGATTTGCCGTCCAGGAACTCGACGAAGATGAACTGACGGCCGCCCGGGAGCCAAACATCACCGGCTACCTCACCGCCAAAGTGGCCGGGGTACAGGTATCAAAGACCTCCTCGGGAACGGGCGGTTCTTCCAGTGTAACCATCCGGGGGAACTCTTCCATCTCGGGAAGCAACCAGCCCCTTTATGTGGTAGACGGTGTACCCATCATCAACGATCCCAAGTCCTCCGGCGGTCTCTGGGGAGACAACGACTATGGGGACGGGATCGGCGACATCAACCCCGAAGATGTGGAGTCCATGTCGGTACTGAAAGGCCCGAATGCCTCGGCCCTGTACGGGTCAAGGGGAGCAAACGGGGTCATCCTGATCACCACCAAATCGGGAAAGAAGGGCAGGGGGATTACAGTCGAAGTCAATTCCAATTTCTCGATTGAGACCCTGAACCTTTTCCCGAATTACCAGAACAAGTATGCCACAGGATATGAAGGAACGAACATCTACGGATCCCTTGTAGAGATTCCCGAGGGCAGCGGTAATTTCTACGAAACGATGGATACCTGGCATGGAGACAGCTGGGGGCCGCCTCTGGATGGCAGAAGAACCATTGTTGATCCTTTCGTTTACCCCGAAGACAAAAATACCCGGACCAGGGTACTTCTTCCGGAGCCGGAAGACAATGTCCGCAATTTTTACGAAACCGGAATGACAAATTCAAATACCCTGGCCATCATCGGACGCAATGAAAGGGGTTCCACCAGGCTGTCGCTGGGCAATACCCTGCTGAAGGGAATCGTTCCCAACCACAAAGTCCAGAAATACAACATGGCCCTGCGCAGCACCTCGAAAGTAAGCAAATGGCTGTCCTTCGATTCCAAGATCAATTACATCCATACCGACGGAACCCAAAGGCCCTTCCTGGGCTCGAGCCGATACAATGTAAACCGGACCTTCGCCACCATGGGACGCTATGTCCCCATGGACTGGCTGGAAGAATACTACGAAACCACAGGAAGCTATGGCCGCTGGCCCGGCGTAAACATGAACCCCTACTACGTGGTCAACGAAGTCAAGAACAATGATTACAGGGACAGGGTGCTTGGATATGCTTCTGCTACCCTCACCTTCACCAAATGGCTGAGCCTGATGGGACGTGTGGGGGCTGACTTCTACACCGAGTACCAGAAGAGAATTTATCCCTACGGCGACCGGGGGTATTCCCTTGGACGTTTCACCACAAACATGAGGAATTACAAGGATATCAATGCAGATGCCCTGCTGACCGCCAGCGGACAGCTTAGCGATGATCTGTCCGGATCCTTTTCGCTGGGGGCTTCCCTTCTGTCCCAAAGAAGGGATACCGAGTACATGGATGCCAGGGAACTCAAAGCCAAAGGCGTGTACAACGTATCCAATGCCGTTGACTTGCGCCCCGATTCCTACCTCTGGCAAAAACAGATGCAGTCGCTGTACTTTATAGGGCAACTGGCCTACAGGGACTATCTCTTTTTGGATCTGACCGGACGAAACGACTGGTCTTCGGCACTGGGTCTGAACAACCAGTCCTTCTTCTACCCCTCGGCGGGTCTGAGTTTTATATTCTCGGAGGCCTTTACCCTCGACCAAAAGATCTTCAGCTTCGGGAAGCTGCGACTCTCCTGGGCGCAGGTTGGCAACGACTCGGATCCCTACCTGACAAAAGCGGGCTATAACTCCTATACCAACAACTTCCTTGGACAGGGTTTCGCTTCAAAGAGTGAAACGCTGCCGCTGTTTGATTTGAAGAATGAGTTGAGTGAATCGTGGGAAATCGGGACCGACCTGAGGTTTCTGCAAAACAGAGTAGGTCTGGACCTGACCTATTACAACGGTCATACCACCAACCAGATTCTGCCCATCAGCGTTTCCAGTGCAAGCGGATACAGCAGGGTTATCATCAACGCAGGACGGGTGAGCAACAAGGGGCTGGAAGCCATCCTCAATCTCAGACCAATCGACATGGGCAACAGCTTCCGGTGGGATATTTCATTCAACTATGCCCGAAATACTTCAATGGTGGAAGAACTGGCACCGGGAATTGAGAACTATCAGATCGCCTCCCACTATCCCAACGATATCTATGCCAATCCGGGAGAACCCTTCGGGACCATCGTCGGCTATAAAACGAAAAAGAACCCCGATGGCCGATACATTGTCAATGCCAGCGGAGCCTATGCCCGGGAATCGAAAGTGAGCGTACTGGGTAACATCACCCCCGACTGGATCGGCGGCCTGAACAACACCTTTTCTTACAAGGGGTTTTCGGCCAATATCCTGATTGACTTTGTAATGGGTGGAGAGCTTTCATCTGCAACCAAATACCAGATGACCGCCAAGGGCACCGGAAAATTCACCGAAGAAGGCCGACGCCCCCAGGATACAGACGATGCAGGAAACCAGTTACCCTATGTGGGGGTACTCGACGGAGTGGTGGAAGTCCTGGATGCATCGGGCAATGTAATAGGCTACGAGGAGAATACCCAGGCTGTAGACGGTCAAACCTACTGGGCCAGCAGAGCCTGGGGTGGACCCACCGACTGGTTCGTACTGGACGGCAGCTATATCAGCCTCAGAGAGATCATGCTGAGTTACCGCTTCCAGCCATCGGCCCTGGAGAAGACTCCCTTCAAAGGCATCTCAATCAGCCTGGTTGGCCGCAACCTGCTTTATCTGGAGGAACACATGCAGGACCTGGGAATATCTCCCGAATCTGCACCGAACACATCCGCAGGGTATGCCGGAATTGAATCATTTGCCATTCCTACCACCAGAACCTGGGGGATGAATCTGAAGCTGGCTTTCTAGCTTATGAGCTAAACGAAACAGAAAAACAGACAAACATGAAATCCTTGAAGATTACAGAAATCATAGCTGTGCTGGCTTTGCTTGTCCTTGCGACCAGTGCTTGTACAGAAAAATTTGACGAGCTGAACACTAGGAATTCGCTCGTCACGGAGGAAGTCCTGGATACCGACCTCCTGTTAAGCTTCGTCCTGCACAGGAGCATTGTCACCGGCCTTGACGGTGGAAACGGAACCGTTGGAAACTATCCCGGAATGTCGGTATCCAATGCCAACCGTCCATTCCAGCAATCGGCCAATACGGCCATCTGGGTTGGAACCTATACCAGTTATGCGAGAAACCTGGCAGACCTGATCAGAATACTTGAAAAAAGGGATGCAGAAAATGAAAGCAACGAGAATGCAAGCATGATTGCCATTGCAAGAATCCTTAAGGTCTGGGTATTTGCCAGGCTTACGGATGCCTACGGAGACATCCCCTATTTCCAGTCCTGCCTGCATCTGGAGAAAGCGATCTTCTCCCCTGCTTATGACAAACAGAAGGATATCTATACCGACTTTTTCAAAGAGTTGAAAGAAGCGGTGGAGCAACTGGATCCCGACCTTGAGAACTATGGCAGCAGCGACCTGATGTATGGGGGTGATGTGGAGAAGTGGGCCAAATTTGCCAATTCTTTGAGGCTCCGTCTTGCCCTGAGAGTGCGTTATGCAGATCCGGAAATGGCTGCTTCCAACATGAGCGACCTGAACGAAGACATGCTGATTACAGATGCAGCCGACAATGCCTTCATCAATACAGCCTACGATATCATTGATAACACCAACCCGAATTTCCGGGCGCCTTACAGCGGCTTATACAGCCAGCAGGAGTCACTGACCAAACACATGGCTGCCAAGACCATTACCGATATATGGAAGGACAACTATGACCCACGCATGAAGGTTTTCATCGATACCGCGGAAGCTTCATGGCCAACGACACCCGGATATGAAGCTTACGACTACTTCGGATATCGCGGGCATCCCCTGCTGGGAGATGTACCCGTGGAACAAAAATACCCCTGGCAATTCGAGTCATCTTCGCGCTGGTCTCTGCTCATGTACGCACCGGTATTTCCCATGACAGTCCTGAGTGCTCAGGAAGTGTATTTCGCACTGGCCGAGGCTGCACTCTTCGGAATCAAGGGTACGCCTGCCGATGCCCAGGGCTACTACGAAAAGGGAGTCAGGGCCGCCCTTGACTGGGCCGTGGCCTGGTATGACCTCACTTCCTCGCAATTGAAAGAGATGTTTGCCCTGTACAGACCTTCCTGGACCGACGAACAGGTAGCCGACTACGCAAACTTCCATATGATCACCCCAGAGGAAGTAGAAGCCTTTGCCGATACCGCCACTGTGATGACACTGACAGGTTCGGAAGAAGAGCAACTGGAAATGATCATAAACCAAAAGATCGCGGGATTCTATCCTGTCCAGGTTTTTGAGGGTTGGTGTGAATGGAGAAGGACAGGCTATCCCAGAGTTCAGGTCGGCGACGATGGGGACGACCTGCGGGGCGTTTCCCCCCGAAGGTACATGTGGCCCGACGAAGAACAGACCCTGAATGCCGAAAACTATCAGAAGGCCCTGGCTGAGCTTGGAGGCACAGACGGCATGCTTGTGAGGTTCTGGTGGGATGCAAATCCGCTTGCACCACATGCGCATCCGGATCCCGTTCCATCTCAGGATGCCCCTTATATAGTAACGAAATAAGCAAATACCTTGAATCCATTCATCATAAACCGTCCCGTCTGGCTCTACAGATGGGCGGTTTTTTCCATTAAACCTCCACAAACATGAAAACCCTCCGGCTCCCCACCATGCTGACAGCCCTTCTGCTTGCCTTCTATTCCTGCGGACAAGCCGCTGAACAGGATGCAGAGACAGCCCCTGGCAGGGAAGAGACAAAGCCTGCCGAGAACAACAACATCCGGAGCTATCTCGCAGCTGTAGCTAAAGAAATAACAGACAACAGCCCCGCAGACTGTAAGTCCTTATCGGTCTGGCAGGATGAACGTCCCCGACACTACAGGGAGTTTATCGAGATGATGGGGCTGCAGGACATGCCGCTTGAAGGCGAACGCCCCAAACTAAACGCCCGGATCACCGGCACCATACAAGGAGATGGCTACCGGATCGAAAAACTCTGGTACGAATCACTTCCCGGGCTCTATGTACCGGCCAATTTATACATCCCGGATCATCTGGAAGAGCCGGCCCCGGCCATTCTCTATGTCTGTGGTCACGCCCAAACCCAAAAAGTCCATTACCAGGCCTATCCGGCAAAATTTGCCGAACTCGGCTTCGTCTGCCTGATCATTGAATCCATACAAAAGGGCGAAGTCACTGGCCACCACCATGGATGCTATGCCGAAGGCTGGTTCAATTGGTATAGCCGCGGTTACGGTCCCGGGGGCGTGGAACTATGGAATGCCATTCGTGGGCTCGACCTCCTTTCAAAAAGGCCGGAAGTCGATCCCGAACACCTGGGCGTAACGGGCATCTCGGGAGGAGGAGCACAGAGCTGGTACATTGCCGCAGCCGACCAGCGCATTAAGGCTGTGGCCCCCGTCTGTGGAGCCAGCACCCTGGAGGACCAGATCAGAACCCGCACCATCGACGGACACTGTGACTGCATGATGCCAATCAATACATACAGAATTGATTTTCAAGACATAGGAGCGCTTATTGCCCCCAGACCTCTGATGATCGCACAAGCCGATCGCGACGGGCTTAACACCATAGAATCGGCCCGACGCCTGTACCACGACATCCGGCAGGTTTACGAACTATACGAAAAGCCCGATCTCGTATCTCTGGTGGAGACCCCCGGAGGGCACTCCTATCACAAGACCTCAAGACAGGAGATTCAGTCCTTCTTCATCAGGCATCTGATGGGCAAAGAAGTTCCTCCAAATGAAACAGGTGATATCGATGAAAACAGCGATCACCATCTTTCGGCCGATGAACTGAGGGTTTACAAGGATGGCATTCCGAAGGATGACCGCACCACCACCATCCAGAACTCATTTGTTCACTTGCACGATAATCCAAAGATCTCGAGTCAAAGAGCGTTGGATGCCTTAAGAGACTCGGTGAAGGAATTTCTAGGTACCCGGACTTTTGGCGCATTCCCCCAAGTCCCCGCCCCCTTTGAATCTGTTCACGAATTCCGCTCGCTCGACCGTGCACCCTTTGGCTGGGACATCTACAGCTTTGTAAGTGAAAAAGGATGGCGCCTGAAGATTGACCTGCGATGGAAAAACAATCCAAAAGAAGCAAAACCCCTGATGATTGCCCTGCGTAACTATGGCGAAGCCCGTTGGGAAACAGAGGCATTTGTCTCGGAACTTGGCGAGGAATGGAACATCGCTTTTCTCGAGCTCAGAGGAGTTGGCGAGAATGGCTGGGATCCCGCCCTGCAGTGGCACATCCGAAGGGCCTCTGCATGGACCGGCAGGACCATCGCCTCGATGCAGGTTTACGACCTTTTGAGGGCCATCGCCTATTGCCGGACCTTAGAGGGTGTCGATCCCGAGAGAATTGGCATAGCCGCCCGGGAAGAAATGGCCGTTGTGGCAATGTATGCAGCACTGATGGACGGCAATTGTGAAACCCTTCTCCTCAAAGACCCGCCCGAAACCCAGAACGCGCCGAGCCAGCCCAACGGGCAGGGTGCGGCCATCGAAATGCTGAATTGCCTTCGCATTACGGACCTCTATCAGCTGCCCGCACTGCTGAGCCCGACGACCATCGTTTACGAAGGCGAAAAACCAGGATCCTGGAAGTGGTCCGACCTCATCCTGCAGCGTGTTTTGGCGAAGCCATAAACCGGGATAACGAGCCTCTAAATACCATCTTTCTTTTGTATCTTAGGGCTCACTTCCACCAGAATCCTTATTCACTTGCCAGGGTATGAAAAGACGTAGCTTCGTAAAAACCACTGCTGCCGGATCCGCATTTCTGATGTCGTCCGGGGCTTTTGCTTTCCGTTCACCCAAAACTGTTCAAAAAGGGCTTGCCCATCAATCGGAACGAAAGATTCCTGTTGCCTACAAGGTAGATGTGGTGGTCGTGGGTGGCTCAACTGCCGGGGTGGCTGCAGCTGTTGAGGCTTCACGTGCCGGAGCAAAGGTTTTCCTTTTGGCACAGGAACCCTATCTGGGTGAAGATGTCTGCGGAACTTTCCGTCTCTGGACAAAGGACAATAGCATTCTGCATACAGCATTGGGTTCTGCGATCTGGGGAGAGGGCCTGCCGAGTCAGTTGAAGGCAAAAAAGGCCCTTGATGATGCCCTGATCGCTGAAAACATTCCTTTCCTGTATTCCTGCTTTGTAACGGATGTTCTGACCGACCACGCCGGAAACCCGGCCGGGATTGTAATGGCGAACCGGTCGGGCAGGCAGGCCGTCGTCGCCAAAACCATCATCGATGCCACGCCCCGTGGACTGGTTGCCAGAATGGCCGGGGCAACATTTGGCCCCTACCCTGCCGGAAAGCAGACCTTCAGCTTTACCGTGGTTGGTAACAAGCTCAGGGAAGCACCCGGCCTCTCAGCCAGGATGCATGATGAGCCGGTTAAGATCAACTTCAGGTCGTCGGGAACGCCCGGGGATGGAAGTTTTCAGGAAGCCGACATCCAATACAAGGCCATTGAGTATTCCCTGGATATCGACATGAAGGACGGGAGCTGGGGATCCTTTGCCGAAGCAGAACAAATCGCCCGTGATCTCACCTGGGATACAGACCAGGTAGAATCTGCCGACCTGCTTTTTCAAAACCCGCCCGATAAAATGGTGGGGCAGAAACGATGGAACAATGAAAAAGTCGACCTGGAAAGGATCAGCCTGAAGGTCTTTCAACCCAGAAAGGTCGGACATGTCTTTGTACTGAGTGGAAGTGCCAACCTGAGCGAAAAGGCTGCTGAAAGCCTCCTGGAGCCTGGAAAACTAATCCGGATTGGGGAACGGGTGGGCCGGAAAGCTGCCTACCTGGCTGCATCCCGGCCTTCACCTTCCTACCTTAGCGTGAAGGGAAATCCCGGTCTGCAGGCCGAAAACGGAGACGTGGGGGAATTCCTCGAAGGACTGCGACCCTCGCTGAACCTGGGGACAGTGCCCTCGGAAGAAACCGCTCTGCCGGTCCTGGGCACATACGATGTGCTCATTCTTGGCGGAGGAACGGCCGGAGCTCCCGCTGCCGTGGGAGCATCCCAGAAAGGGGCGAAGACCCTGGTCATCGATTACCTGCACGGGCTGGGAGGCATGGGCACACTCGGCATGATAGGAAGGTATTTTCACGGATACCGGGAAGGCTATACCAATACGGTCGACCTGGGCGTAAAGAACATGGGGCCCGATCATCCTCGTAAGAAAGGCCAGCTGGCCGAATGGGTCTTCGACTGGAAAACCGAGTACTTCAGAAAAGAGATTCGTAAGGCTGGTGGTGAGATCTGGTTTGGAGCCATAGGCTGCGGGGCCTTCGTCGAAAACAACCGGGTGAAGGGATTCGTGGTAGCCACACCCAATGGCCGGGGCGTTGTCCTGGGACACACCATCATCGACTCAACGGGAAGCGCCGACATCGCCATTGTCGCCGGGGCAGCATACAGCTACTCCGATGGGAAATCGGTGGCCGTTCAGGGCGCGGGCTTTCCCTTCAAGAACCCAAATGATTTCTACAACAACACCGACTGGACCTTCATCAACGATTCGGATATGCTCGATGTCTGGCGCGCCATGGTTGTGGCCAAGGACAAATTCAAGGGACAATACGACATAGGGAAGGTTCCTCAAACCCGTGAGAGACGAAGAATTGTAGGCGACTTCACCATATCTGTGCTCGACGTGTACAACGGCCGGACCTATCCGGATTCCATCTCCTTGCATAAGAGCTCTTTCGATACTCACGGTTTCACCGAGGATCCCTTTTTCTCCCTGAAACCGCCCGAGCACAGCGGAATCGATGTCTATGCCTATGTTCCTTTCAGAGCCTTATTGCCCAAGGGCCTGGAGGGGATCGTGGTTACCGGACTGGGAGCAAGTGCCCACCGCGATGCCATGCCTGTGATAAGAATGCAGCCCTGCCTGCAGAACCAGGGCTATGCAGTAGGCATGGGGGCGGCCATGGCAGCCCGGCAGCACAAAAACATCCGGGACATCGATATCAAGGCCCTCCAGAAAGAACTGGTAAGCTTGGGCAACCTGCCCGAAAACGTACTCACCGACACCGACAACTACCCTCCCTCTGCGGAACTTATTCGCAAGGCTGCAGATTCAGTTGTCCATGATCTGGATGGGCTCGAGATTCTTCTATGGGACCGGCAAAAAGGAATAGAGGCCATGAGAGCCGCCTTCCGCAACACGGAAAATGAAGATGACAGACTCAGCTATGCCAGGATTCTGGGAATGCTGGGGATCGCCGACGGCTGGGAAGTCCTGGTTAAAGCCATAGACCGTTATGATGACTGGGACGAAGGCTGGGACTTTACAGGGATGGGGCAATTCGGTCGAAGCATCTCCTACCTCGACAGCCTGATCATTGCTGCCGGCCGTACAGGACATACAGAAACCCTCCCGGCCATCCTCAGATTGATGAAGAAACTCACTCCCGGGTCTCACTTCTCCCACTTTCGGGCAACAGCCATTGCCCTTGAAAGCATCAAGAGCCGAAATGCTGCAGAGCCACTCTACAGGCTGCTGAAAATGCCGGGAATCCGTGGACACTACATGCCCGATATTCAGACAGCCCGACAGCTGGAACCCGCTTTTAAGAACGATGTGAGCACCAGAAACAACTCACTGCGGGAACTGATCCTGGGGCGCGCTTTGTACAAATGTGGCGACTACAAGGGCGAAGGGAAGCAAATCCTGACCGAATATGCTAAAGACCTTCGCGGGCATTACTACCGCCACGCAAGCGGCATCCTGAAAGAGAATTCATACATCCCCCCAAAGGACCGGAACTAAGAGCAGCAGACACCAGAGCCTTTGGCCATCGGCGCCATAAAAAGAAAGCGGAATAGAAGGCCTGTTTGTAGCAGGCAGCCTCATGCCTGCCCGACCACTTTGCTACTCCCTGACCAGTTTAAGGTTTAGCCCCCCCATCACATTGATTCCGGGCATGGGATAGCCGTAATTGATCTGGTAAGACTGATCGAGCAGGTTGTTCCCTGCCAGATAAAGATCCAGGTTGCGGTTGAGCCGATAGCCAACCCGTACCCCCAACAGTTGGTAATCTTCCTCAATGACCTCCACCCCGGATCTGGTCTGGTTGTAAAGCTGGAAGATGCCCTGCAGCTTGGCCCGGAACTGCCACTTTTTATAGCGGTAAGTCGCCGAAGCAAAGAGCTTGTGGGCCGGTGTCCCGGGCAGGGGATTCGTCATGTGGATAAAGGTGTAATTGGCATGCAGCCCGATCCCCTTAAGTGAAAAATAGCTGATCAGAAATTCGATTCCCTTATTGTTGAATTTGCCACTGTTCTGGTAGCGTGGTGGAGGCGGAGCAGCAGGAGGAACCAGCACAATCAGATTTTCTCCCTTGTTTAAAAAGGTGTTCAGTTCGGTTTTTATACGGCCATTCATCCAATGCTGTCTCCAGCTCAGTTCGCAGGCTATCATACGCTCGGGTTCAAGCCCGTCATTGGCTGGAGGAAAGAGGTATAACTCCCTTAGAGAGGGGGGCCGGTAACCTTTTGAAATGCTCGCCTTCAGGTTGCTCGAATTCTGCGGATTCCAGGAGAGGCCCAACTGGGGAATCCACTGGTTCCCGTAGGTGGCATTCATCTCGTAGCGAAGCCCACCACTCAGGGTCAGACGGCTCCACAACTGCTGGAACACGGTCGCATACAGGCCCGTATTGCTCATGTCGATCCAGGTATTGTTAAAGGGTGACAATTCGAAAGTGACAGGCTTAATGAGCTTACCGTCATCGTCGCGCAATACCGTTACAATCGGACTCCCCTTTCCTCCGTAATTCATATAGTCAATCCCCAGAGTCAGGACATTTCCGGGAAACAGCCTGATCCCCTGATAGGCCATCAGCCCCATCATCTGGTCGGTGGAATGCCATCCGTCGCTAATGTCGTGATCCCCGAAATTACAATACAGCTTGAAGGCTCCTTCCAGTCTTTCTGTTTTGTTGTTGAGCGAAAAAGAGCTCTTTCCCCGAAGGATATCGATGCGTTCACCCGCCGCCGCTCCGGTCATACCCGGATCGACCGTTTCATAAGCAGCCAGGTTAAAATCGACCATCAGATCGAAATGCTCATTGAAGCGGTAGGCTGCCTTCAGATAGCCATTGTTAATCTTAAAGTCCGAAGTATCGCGATGTCCGTCGGTCTGGTCGTGGTTAAAGGAAGCAAACACATTGAACTTCCCCTTTCTGTAACCCAAACTGCCCATGTACTTTTGGGTATTGAAAGACCCGTACTGGAGACGGGCATGAGCCTGGAGTCCATCCTGCTTCTGCTTCTTGGTGATAATGTTGATCACCCCCCCAAAGGCGTTTGAGCCATAAAGAAAGGACGCAGGCCCGCGTATCACCTCGACCCGTTCAGCATCGGAACTCACATAGGCATCGGGCAGGTGATGCCCCATGAGGCCCATGAACTGGGGGTGTCCGTCCAGCAGGATCAGTACCTGGGTAGTGGGATTCCCTCCAAGTCCCCGCATGTTTAGTTGACCCGCAGCCCCCCTTGCCACACCAAAACCGGTTATCCCCCTCTCGGTGACAAAAAGCCCGGGGACCTCTTCCGAAAGCACCGGCAAAAGGGCAGTCTCGGGGGCGTCCTCAAGGATCTTCCGGGGAACCTGTGATACGGTCAAAGGAACATTCTTTCGGGCCACCTCAATTTTGGTGCCGGTAACGACCAGTTCATCAATCACCATAGTATCACTGACAGTCTGCGCAAAAAGGCTCAGCATCGGGGGCAGCAAAAGAATAACAAGTGGGAGCTGTTTTTTCATTAGTGTTACGTTTATATATATTCGTGTTACTAATTTACAACATTTTATCCAAAACACCAATGAATTCAACGGATTCTCAGCAAAACTCCATGGCCTGAAAGGCCTTTACTGCTTCTTTAATTTGTAGTATTCAGCCAGTTCGCCTGTGTTGGGTTTTAAGTCTTCGCCCAAAAGGGTCAGGGAGCCTTCACCAATGAAAAAATGGACAGGTCTGCCGTTTTCCTCAATGGTCAACAGGTTTTCTTTAACGCTATACTTCCCTTCGCTTATAAAGCGCTGATCTGTTGTATCCAAATAAACGGTTTCATAGCTGAAGGATTTATCGGTGTTTAAGGTAAGTACAACCTCAATACCGCTACAATCGGCACAGGGGTAGGTCCCTTTGTAAACACCTTCGTAATCCAGCGCATATTCGGCACTGTGTTCGTCCACTGTAGTTCCTTGCCTTTTGTCTGCATTGCAGGCACCAAGTGCCAGCGTAATCCATGCAATGTAAATGAGCTTGCGCATGACTAATTCGTGTATTTTGAGTTTTTTATTCAGGAATAGGTGTTATCAAAAATCGCGCCAAAGAAACAGCAGGGTAAGCTGCCGGTCTCCTCTCCGAACACTCGCCTGCATTCTATTCAATCCCTGATTTCAATCCTGCGTTCAGCGACTTTTATCCAATTCTTATCCAGCTTTTGGAGTTCGTCCAAAAACCCGGGGAAATGTGCTTCCCCATAAAGCACAACGATTCTGTCAAACTCCGAATTATTTACCTCTTCTGCCAAATGTCTGTTGCGATGCTCCAAAACAATGACATCTGCCTGCTCCGAAGGCTCCGGGTCGGGGTTTCTGGCGTCCAGAGGAAGGCGTAATTCCTCCTCTGTCAGGACTAGTTCACCAAAGCTTTCTTCATATTCTTTAACCAGTCTTTGAGGCGTATAGTCAACGATAAAGTCCTCATCATTCACCAGGTGCAGAAATTTGTCATTGTCCTGTACCTCGAGAACGCCATCTTTCAATAGTTTGCCGGTCATTTGTAAATAGTTTTCAGGAGAGGGGACAAATCCTGTAATTCGCTGGGCTTTACGCAAGACCAGCGTATCATCTGTTTCGTAATCAATAAACTCATAAAAAAGAACGGCACCGTTTTCTTTGGCCCTTTTTACTTCGTTTGCCACACTATCATAAAACCCGGGACGGGCGATGTGGACCATGTTAAGAAACTGAACTTCACGTGAGCCATTCTTCAATTCGGCAACAAGCAGTTCTCCGGACATCGACCTTACTTTTGGCCTCAGAATTAAAGATGTACACGACGAAAGCACCAAAAAGAGCAAAACACCATACATCATTCCATTTTTCATGAGCATCCTTCTTTATTGGGCCGAAAAGCAATGGTTTAAGCACAAAGATACAAGCCTTTCAACACCTCTTACTACCAAGCCGCAGATTTTCATACCTGAAAAAAATGTATTTTGGACTGTGAGAAGCCCGAACACATTAAGAAACTTATCATGAAAAGAACCGAAATTGTCGCATTCCTGTTTGTAGCAACAGGACTGTTAACAGGATGCCAGCACAAGACTCCGGTACAGGCTGAGAAACCCAACGTTGTCATTGTTTACATGGATGACCTGGGCTATGGCGATGTAGGAGCCTATGGTGCAACAGAACTGAAAACCCCAAATTTCGATAAATTGGCTGCAGGCGGGATTCGTTTTACCGACGGACACGCAACATCGGCAACCTGTACCCCAAGTCGCTACGGATTGCTGACGGGGGTTTATCCCTGGAGAAACGAACAGGCCAGGATCCTGCCCGGAACCGCTCCGCTGATCATCGACACCGAACAGCTCACCCTTCCAAAGCTATTTAAGGAAAAGGGCTATCACACCGGCATTGTCGGAAAATGGCACCTTGGTTTAGGCAGAGGCCGTATCAATTGGAACGAACACATTGCACCGGGTCCAAACGAGGTGGGTTTCGACGATGCCTACATTATGGCAGCAACTCAGGACCGCGTACCAACGGTATATATCGAGAATGGCTATGTCGATGGCCTGGATAAAAACGACCCCATAGAGGTTGACTACCAAAACAATTTTGAAGGGCAGCCAACCGGGAAAGACAACCCCGAATTGTGCAGCTACCAAATGTGGCACCACGGGCACAACAATACCATCATCAATGGAATCCCCAGGATTGGATTCATGAAAGGGGGCAAGGCCGCACACTGGAGCGATGTGGATATGGCCGACCACTTTCTTGCAAAAGCACAGGCCTATGTGAGAAGGCATAAAAACGAACCCTTCCTCCTGGTTTATACCATGCAGCAGCCACACGTTCCCCGTACACCAAATGCCCGCTTTGAGGGGGCAACGGAATTAGGGCCGCGTGGCGATGTGATCGTGGAAGCCGACTGGTGTTTAGGCGAGTTTATGAAAACACTGGAGGAAGAAGGGCTTATGGAGAATACCCTGATCATCTTCTCAAGTGATAACGGACCCGTTTTAAACGATGGCTACTTCGACGATGCGGTTGAGAAAACAGGCCTTCACACCCCGGGCGGGGTATTACGCGGGGGAAAATACAGTTTGTTCGAGGCCGGTACCCGGGTTCCCCTGATCACCTACTGGAAAGGCCGAATTCAACCCTCCGTTTCCGATGCATTGCTGTGCCACGTCGACCTCCTGGCTTCCCTGGCCGAGCTGATTGGCAGTGAAAGCAAAACCCGCGACAGCCAGCCTATGCTGGATGTACTGATGGGCGAGAGTACAAGCGGACGCGAATCCCTGGTTTTGGAAGCAATGAGACGCACAGCCTTCCGGAAAGGTGACTGGGTCCTCATCCCCCCCTATGAAGGTCCTGCAGTTCATGAGATGGTCAATATTGAATTGGGCATCGCTAAAAACTGGCAGTTGTACAACCTGAAGGATGACCTGAGCCAGCAAAATAACCTGGCCAAAGAAAAGCCCGAAAAACTGAAGGAAATGATTGCTGCTTTTGAAGCGATCAAGGCTGAGGTTTAGGAACTGTAAACGCCTGCATCTACGTGGTCAGCAGGTGAATAATTTACTTTTGTCTGGTTCTCAGATCCGTAAAAAGACTTTGTGCCTGTAGAGCAGGTAGAGGCCGTACCAGACCAGGCCAAGGGCACCGGCAGCAAGGAGAACATCGCCCCAGGCCCCCAGAACATATCAAAGCCTCTCAGCATATCCAGCGATTGCAGGCGTTCCGGTTTAGATTTCGTCGTCATGTCTTCGATGGTATAAAGCGTAAAGCAATTTTAGCATTTAGTCTCCAATTAGTGCCTGGTAGTCGGGATCTTCCTTGATTTTCCCAATCAGAAACTTCTTACAATGGTGCCGGCGTTTCCGCACATAGCCCTCACTGCGAAAGCCCAGTTTCCGGGCGATCTCCCTGGCACTAACATCCTTAGCCGTTAGGCGAAGTATGTCCTGACAATCCTCGGGAATGGTCTTCAGTACACGTTGATAAATGGAAAACTGCAAGTCCTTGTCCTGGACAGGCAGTGGTTCTTCAAACTCTATGCTTTCTTCCAGATCCCGGTTCAGAGGATCGATATCCAGCTTCTTAATCTGCTTCAGACGCTTCATCCAAATCAAACGTGCAATTGAATAGATGTAGGTGGAAAAACGCGACCTGAGCTCGAAATCCGGATCTGCCCTGAGTTGTTTAAAGATCACCACCAGGGCATCCTGAAAAAGGTCCTCGGCATCATCCTCCGAGCCTGAATTGTATAGCACCAGCTGCTGCACAGATTCAAAGGAATTCTCATAGATATACTCCAACACCCGGCCATCCCGTTTACGGAGACCAATAATCATTTCCTCATCTGTTAGTCGCTCCACAGGTGGGTGTCGTTAGTGGCTTATCAAATATAGAGAATTCACCTTCGCAGAAACAGCAATGTGGTTCTAATGCAAGCTTTTCAGTCCGGTATGACGAGAAATCATATCCTCAATCGCCCGTGAGCAAACCGGACAAAAAGCCGCATCATTGCTGTGCATTCTGCAGTCCATCATTGGCCTGAAAACGCCCTTTGCCACATATCCGCCTCCCTCATAAACGCCTAAGGTTTCGGTATGTTCAGGGGTCGCTGCTGTCGGAACAGCAGTTCCTTCCTCAAGCATGGCCTTCCATTTTCGCTCAAAATCGACAAGGGTGGTCAGATTTGGGTTCCAGGGCTCGACACCCTGGGGAAAATAATCGTTGTAGGCCACCTCCGAGCTGTAATACTCATCGGCCAATCCTGCAAAAGCGTGGCCAAATTCATGGATGAGCACCGCTCTGGAAGCCTCATTATCGGCCGCCGAGATGCTGTAGAAATTATAAATACCGCCGCCACCGTACTTATCGGTATTGACCAGTATGTAGATCTGGTCGTAATGCGCATTGGCAGCTACATCACAAACAGAAATAAAATCGGCCGTTGTCATATAACGTTCAATCCCAAAGGTGTAGAAACGGGTATTCATTCTGGTCCGTTTCCACACACCCCGGCCCGGAATATCCGTTCCTGAATCGCTGCCTGCCGACAGGACCGCCCTGATATTAAAGTCGCTCCGGTGGCTCCTGAAGGGTTCTTCCGAAAAAATGTAGTTGGCCGAACGCCTGGCATCGGCAAGAAACTTCTCCATCTCTTCGGCCCGGTAGCCCTCGGCCAGGAACAAGAGGTCCACTTTCTCCTCCGGAGCACCATTCAGTTCGAGCTCCACAACCTTGAATGGCAATGGGTTTGTGGGGTCTGCATATTCCTTTGAAGGATCAAACTCATCGCTCCAGACCAAGCTAAAGCTGCCGTTTTTTTGCCGGTCCAGCACCTCCACCTTTACCTTCTCCTTCGGCCAGGGGAAACGCAATACATGAGAAAAGGAACGCGACCTTTCAGTAGCCTCAACCGTGGTTTGCCATTCACGAAAGAGGGTACAATAGCTATGGCTGTAAAGCAAGGTACCATCCCCGGCATCTTTCACCCTGAATACATGGTCGCCATAATCAAAAGGATCGATTAACTGAGTCTTCGAGCCACTGTAGTAGGCCTCTTTCCGAACATCGACCAGGGCATAGCTGCTTTGGTCTGAGCTGCCCGTAAACATGAGATCAAGTCGCATTACACCAGGCTCAAACCAGGTATCAAAACGCTGAGAATGAAGGGGAAGAAAAAGAAAGCCCGGCAAAAGCAGGGCAAAACAACGATTAGGGATTTTCATCTCACGGGGTTTAGCTTTGGCCTAAAAATAGAAAATAAATCACGGTTCACACCGCCTCTGCCAAACTAGTCGTCGGAAAACTCCCTCAACAGCTTCCTGTACGAAGAGAAAATCTTGGAACGTGAGATGAATCCCACATAACGATGCTGGTCGGTCACCGGCAGGTTCCAGGCACCCGTATTCTCAAAGCATTCCAGCACATGCCCCATCTGATCATCCTTCCTGATTATGGCAGGAGGGGTTTGCATCAGTTCCACGATGGGCACTTTATCATAGAGTTCCCGGTTAAAAAGAATGTCCCGGATATCATTCAGGCTGATAATACCGACCAATTCAAGCTCGTCATTAATGACCGGAAAGAGGTTGCGCTTCGATTGCGATACCGCTTTGACCAGGTCGGCCAGTTTCCCATCGACATGCACAGCCTGAAAATCGTCCTCAAGCACCTCCTTAATCTGTAAGAGGCTTACCACGGTCTTATCCTTGTGATGGGTGAGCAATTCCCCCCGTTTAGCCAGCCGTTTCGTGTAAATCGATTGCCTTTCGAAGCCCCTGATCGTCACATAGGAGAGCGTGGCGGTAATGATGAGGGGGATGAAAAGATCGTAGCCTCCGGTAATCTCCGCAATCAGGAAGATGGCGGTCAGCGGTGCATGCATCACCCCCGACATTACGCCGGCCATACCAACCAGGGCAAAGTTATTCTCCGGGAGTGGCGTCTTTCCGAAAAGATTGAAGGAAGCAGCAAGGCTTACCCCACTCATCCCGCCAACGAAAAGGGCAGGTGCAAAAATGCCGCCTATCCCCCCGCTTCCGGTCGTTAGTGCCATTGCAATTACCTTGAAGACAATCAGGAAGAGAAAAAAGAGAACGATCAGGTAACGATTGCCCGAGAGGAAAGACTCAAAAGGGGTCGCGTCGAAAAGTTCCGGGGAATGGCCCGTCAACAATGTTCTCAGCGTGGAATAGCCTTCACCGAAGAGCTGGGGCATGAAAAAGATCAGCACACAGAGCAGCAACCCTCCCACAGCCAGCCGGCTAAAGGCATTTCCGATCTTCCCGATCTTCTCTTCCACCCACATATTCATTCGGGTAAAATAGAGGGAAACCAGGCCCGTGAATATCCCCAGCAGAATGTAAAATGGCAGGTTATGCAGTAAGAAAGGCTCACTAATGGTGAAGGAAAAAACCACCTCCTTGCCCATGAAGAAATAGGACAGGGTAGCGGCCGTGACAGAGGAAATCAGGAGAGGCACGATGGACCAGGCCGTCAGATCCAGCATCAGTACCTCGAAAGCAAAGATCAGGGCCGCAATGGGGGCCTTAAAGATGCCGGCAATGGCACCCGCCGCACCGCAACCAACCAGCAACACCACTGTCTTGTAGTTCAGCTTCAGGATGCGACCGATGTTCGAGCCAATCGAAGAACCGGTTAAAACGATGGGGGCCTCCAGACCGACCGAGCCTCCAAGCCCGACAGTCAGCGAACTGGCAAGCATGGAGGACCAGGTATTGTGAGGCTTCAGATGGCCCTTGCGCTTCGAGATGGAGAAAAGGATTTTACTGATTCCATGACCGATATCCTGTTTAAGAAGGCATTGCACAAATAACACAGTGGCAAAAATTCCGGCCAGCGGAAGTAAGAAGTAGAGATCAGCACCCGACTCATTGGGCAGGGCTCCTTTGGCCCGATGCTCGACGAAATGGGTCAGATTTTTCAGCAGGACTGCAGCTGCACCCGAGAAGACACCCACAACCAGACTCAAAACGAGGATCAGTCTGCGCTGATTGGCCTCCCGGACCAGTTCAAGTACCCTTTTCTGAACGCCTTTCATTATCGCCTTAAAAAAAACGCAAATGTAAAAGAAATTGGCCGTTCATTCATTAGTTTTGCAGGCAAAACAGGCCCATCATGATAGAAAATCTTCTCAACTGGTATCATGAGCTGCTTTCCGGCCTTATCGAGAAAGCCAGACTCCTTGTATTGATCGAGAATACGACCATCATCGTTGCGACCATTCTCCTGGCAATGCTGGCCGATTTTCTGGTCAAACGCTTCATCATCACCGCTATCAAAACGCTGGTAAAACGTTCCAAGAATAAATGGGACGACATTTTCCTCGAACGGGGGGTTTTCAACCGGCTTGCCCACCTTGCCCCGGCCCTGGTCGTCAAAGAAGCCCTGCACTATTTATTTGATGCAGGAAAGCTGATTACCTTTCTGGAAAACCTGACCCATTCCTACATGGCCATTGTGGTATTGCTGGTAGTCGATGCTGCGGTGAATGCCCTGCATGAGGTCTATCTCTCCCTCCCCTTCTCCAAAGGCCGAAATATAAGGGGTTTCGTGCAGGTGATCAAGATCATCTTCTACCTGCTGGGAATCATCTTTATCATCTCCATCTTCAGCCCGGAAAGCCCAAAGGCGCTGGTCGCAAGTCTGGGCGGTATGGCAGCTGTACTCATCCTGGTCTTCAGGGATACCATTCTCGGATTTGTCGCAAGCATTCAATTGGTATCCAATAAGATGGTCAAAGTAGGCGACTGGATATCCATGCCCAAATACGGGGCCGACGGGACTGTACTGGATATCAATCTGACTTCCGTCATGGTGCAGAACTGGGACAAGACCATTGCCACCATCCCCACCTATGCACTGGTTAGTGATTCCTTCAATAACTGGAAAGGAATGGAGGAATCGGGCGGGAGGCGCATTAAACGCTCGATTAACATCGATATGAGCAGTGTTCGCTTCCTCGACGAGGAAATGAAAAAGAAGCTTTCCAGCTTCTATCTGCTAAAAGACTATCTGCAAAAGAAAGATGAGGAGATCGCTGCCTACAACAAGAGCCTGAACCTTGACGACTCCACAGTGACCAACGGCCGACGCCTCACCAACCTGGGCACCTTCAGGGCTTACCTGGAAAACTACCTGCACCAGCACCCCCGTATCCACCAGGGCATGACCTTCCTTGTGCGCCACCTTCAATCCACAGAGAAAGGGCTGCCAATCGAGATCTATGTGTTCAGCAACGACCAGGCCTGGACCAATTATGAAGCCATCCAGGCAGATATCTTCGACCACATACTGGCCATCCTGCCCGAATTCGATCTCCGCGTCTTCCAGAACCCCACAGGTGCCGATTTCAACAAGATCATGACCAGGCCCGAAGAAAACAAACCTGTCCCGGAAACGAACCCAAACTGAGCGGAGCCTGTCCAGACCGAAGAAGAGAACCCGACAGCAAGAAATCACACGCGGGCCGGAGAATCCAGGCCCGGGGAGCAAACAAATACCGCATTGGCTGCTGTAGCCGGGCATGAAAGGGCCCCAGGGCCTGCCCGACGGCAAGGTCGCGGGGCTGAAGAAAATCCATAGCTTAAAGCAAGATAAATGTTTAATATCACATTTATCCAGGCGAGATTCTTTCAAATTGTAACTAATTTAGCCTTCAACAAAACGACCTCCCCAAATGGAAGAAACATGCCATATTGATGAACTGGATCGGAAGATCCTTTCGCTGATTACGAAAAACGCACGCATTCCTTACCTGGAGGTGGCCAGAGAATGCAAGGTCTCCGGTGCAGCCATCCACCAGCGCATCCAGCGGCTTAGCAAAATGGGGGTTATCAGCGGCTCCAAGTTTGTGATCGACCCGAAAAAGATCGGATACAACACCTGTGCCTATGTTGGCATCTATCTCGACAGTGCAACCCTCTACCCCGAGGTCGTAAACCGGCTTAAAGGCATTCCGGAGATTACCCAGTGCCACTACATTACGGGTGGTTACTCCATCTTCATCAAGATCTTCACGCGCAATAACGAGGATCTGAAGCATGTGTTGGTGGATAAGGTGCAGGCCATTCCGGGGGTTTTCCGGACCGAAACCTTTATTTCGCTGGAGGAAGGCTTCAACCGGCAGCTACCCCTTGCCTAGGGCACGCTGACGGCGGGCTTCAAAGAGCATAATTCCGCAGGCCACACTCACATTGAGGGAGGCAATTTCCCCCTTCATGGGAATGGCAAGCCAGTGGTCTGCCTCTTTAAGCAGCTCGTGTGAAACGCCCCTTTCTTCAGCCCCCATGACAATGGCAAGGGGGCCATCGAGGCCGGCATCGTACAGGCTGTCTTCTGCCTTTTCTGTCGCTGCCACCAGCTGGATCCCGCTGTGCTTCAGAAACCGGCAAACCCGGGAAAGGTCCTTGTGACGGCACACAGGCAGACGGTGCAAAGCCCCGGCTGAAGTCTTTAGTGCATCGGCATTGAT
This sequence comes from Bacteroidota bacterium, assembly GCA_002748055.1. Classification (GTDB taxonomy): domain Bacteria; phylum Bacteroidota; class Bacteroidia; order Bacteroidales. The sequence continues at coordinate 25,294 of PDRI01000029.1, forward strand.
CGCGGCTGCCCCCGATTCCGGAATCACAATGGCGTGTACCCCCGCACAGGCAGCGCTGCGGGCGATTGCCCCAAAATTACGCACATCCGAAACGCTGTCGAGGATGAGAAGCAGCGGATCATCACCTGCCTCATAGATTCCAGGAAGCACCGTTTCAATATCGGCATAACTGATCAGGGAGGCCCAGGCCACCACCCCCTGGTGGTTCTTCCGGGTCATGCGGTTCAACTTCTCGACAGGTACCATCTGCACGGGTACCCGGCGGGTCGAAAGCATGGCCAGCAGCTTCTTCATCAGCCCGGATCTGCTCCCCCGGCGAACCAGAACCCGATCCAGGTCTCTCCCCGCCTCCAGGGCCTCCAGAACGGCATGGATGCCAAATATGAGCTGTCCGTCTTTGCCCATCACGATCCCTTTGAGAACACCTTGCCCCTGCGCCAGGAGCTAATAGCCTCTGTGCGGGCCGATTGCGACCTGGCCGTCCTGACCCAGTCGAGCCGATAGTTGCAATGCGGATCGGGTTTACGTTCAAAGAAGAATTCAACCAGATCGGCCCCCCGTCGCGAATAGTAAATCCAGTTCTCGCCCGCCTCTGTAACCTGAATGCGGTTAGGCGGACCAAAAAGAATGAAAATCATGCCCCGGTCGGTCTTCCAGCCCTCGGTATAGGTCGTGAAATAGAGGTTGGAATAGACCACCCGGTTGTAATAGACCCGTATAAGTTCCCTTGATTTAGGAATGTTACCCCCCAGTTTGAGCCAAAAAATATCCACCGCCAGTTTCCGGTTTGGCTCTTCGAGAAGCCTGCGATACTCGGCCATGGTAGAGAGATAAAAGATCGGCTCGAGCAGATCGGTCGGGGTCTTGACGCGGGGAAAATCAGAACCGAAATTGTAAAGGCTGATCCCCTCGCCCCCCAGGGTGTCGCTCTGAATAAAATAGAGCCCCTCCTCCCTGTAATCGACGGGCAGGGTATCGGCTTTCGCGAAGGCCAGCAGGGTATCGCGCCGGGTAACGGCTTTGAACTCCCCGGGGGCATTCAAAGGTGGCCTGGGCAGGGCTGATTCGGTCCTGAACCGGGAAACAAAGAGACTGTCTGTGGTCGCACCGCTATAGTGTATGCTAAAGTGCTCATGCGGATTGAAGAAGGGCATGAACTTGGGATAACCCGATACCGATGAGACCACCTTGAACTGCTGGGCTGAGTGCAGGCTTCGCTTATCGACATAGACATAGTCCAGGCCCCTGGTGCCCCTGACCAGGTCCGTAGCCTCCAGCTGCAGCAGGAAATGCCTGCCCATGGGCACCGGAATGGCCAGCGAGGCAAAAAAAGCCGGGCGCTTCTCATCCACATCCCTCAGTTTATAGGTCACCGCACTGGAGTCCACCACCCCCTCTACCTGCCAGTTTTCATCGAGGCTGAGCAGCCTGTAGGTGATCAGCAGCATGGCCCGGTACTCCGATTCCTCATTGGCCTCGCTGAAGCGAAGTTGCGAAGGGTAGGCCCGGATATAAAGCGTCGAAAAACGCTCATTCTCGTGATGCATAAAGTAATCGGGATCCAGAGAGGGCTTGGAGGGGTTGTACAGGGAGGCAATATAGTCTTCACCGGCTGCAGTCTTACGCTGAGAACTGCCGATACAGCCGGTCATCATCACCAGGAAGATCAGGAGCACATTTACTATCAATTGCCTGCCGGTCATCACCCTAAAAGTAACTAATTTCTTTTAGCCTCGAGCTTCTCCAGGGCCCGGGTCTGCTTTTCCCATGCAGACATGGCCTCATCAAGCCTCTTTTTGAATTGTTCATAGTCCTCATATACCTGCATATCGCTAACATTCGCAGGATCCATTAACTTCTGGTCCATTTCGGCCAGCTCCGTTTCAATGCCCTCAATCTCGTGCTCAAGCGCCTTCACCCGGTTGGCCACCTTCCGGATCTTCTTTTCCAGGGCCTTGCGTTCCTCGTAGAGGGCTTTGCCATCGCGCCTGCCGGTGGCCTTGCCCTCATGACGCGGATTCCCGGAGAGCCCTTCGGCTGCTTTCACTCCAGGTCCCTTTATAGCAGCGGGCCGGGATTCCTTAGCTGCAGTGCTGCCTTCACCGGTTTTTCGGGCCGGAACCTGTCTCCGTTCAATGTCCCTGAGCGAATCCAGTTTCCTGCGCCTGAGAAAATCATAGATGCCACCCAGATGCTCCCGAACGCCACCATCTCTGAATTCATAAACCTTATCGACCAGCCCATCCAGAAAGTCTCTGTCGTGAGAAACCACAATAAGCGTACCATCATAGCCCAGCAAGGCATTTTTTAAGATATCCCTCGAGCGCATGTCGAGGTGATTGGTCGGTTCGTCCAAAATGAGCAGGTTAAAAGGCTGAAGAAGCATCAGGGCCATAGCCAGGCGCGATCGCTCGCCACCCGACAGCACCTTCACCTTTTTGTCCACATCGGATCCCTGAAACAAAAAAGCCCCCAGAATATCCCGGATTTTGGTACGGACATCCCCTACGGCCACCCGGTCGGTGGTTTCCAGGATGCTAAGCTGGCCATCCATGATCTCGTCCTGGTTCTGGGCAAAATACCCCAGTTCCACATTATGGCCTAAGCGGGCTTCCCCCTCATAATCCAGTTCCCCGGCGAGAATGCGTGAGAGGGTGGTCTTGCCCTCGCCGTTCCGGCCTACGAAAGCCACCTTCTCGCCCCGTTCAATTACCATATTCACATCCTTGAAAACCCGATGATTTCCAAAGCACTTTTGCAAACCGACCGTTTCAACCACGATGGTTCCCGATCGCCTGGCCGGAGGAAATTTCAGGGTCATAACCTGATCATCATCCTTCTCCACCTCTATGCGCTCGAGCCTTTCGAGCTGCTTAATACGCGACTGCACCTGAACGGCCTTGGTGGCTTTGTAACGGAAACGGTTGATGAAGTCCTCCGTATCCTGTATCATCTTTTGTTGGTTCTCGTAAGCTGCCTGCTGCACCGCGATCCGCTCCTCCTTCAGGTCCATGTACTTCGAGTAAGCCACCTTATAATCGTAAACCTTTCCAAGCGATAACTCAAGCGTACGGTTCGTGACTGCATCCAGAAAGGCCCGGTCATGGGAGATCAGCAAGACCCCGCCGGCATAGCCTGCCAGGAAGCCTTCCAACCACTGAATCGATTCAATGTCGAGATGATTGGTGGGCTCATCGAGCAAAATGTAATCGGGTTTTCGCAACAGGATCTTGGCCAGCTCAACCCGCATGCGCCAGCCTCCGCTGAACTCATGCACGGGCCGGTCCATATCCTCCTTTTTAAATCCCAGCCCGACCAGGGTCTGCTCTATGTTTGCGTGAATGCTGTGGCCACCTTCCAGCTCGAAGGCCTCGTTGGCATTGCTGAGCGACTGGATCAGATCGAGGTAGGCCTTCGACTCGTAATCGTCGCGCTCACCCAGTTCAGTGGTAATCTCTTCAATCTGCTTCTTCAGCTCGAGCACATGCCTGAAAGCCTCCAGCGTTTCGTTGTAAAGGCTCTTTCCCTTTGTATGGGTCATCTGTTGCGGCAGATAGCCCAGGCTCTTTCCACCGGTTCGCACCACCCTTCCGCTGTCGGCTTCCTGCCGCCCTGCAATCAGGTTCAAAATGGTGGTCTTTCCCGCACCATTCCTACCCACCAAACCAATCCTGTCGCCGGGATTCACCTGAAAGCTGATCCTGTCGAAGAGTACAAAGTCCCCGAAATGTATGCTGATGTTGTCGACCGATATCATGATCCTTCGTTTAAAAGACGCGCCGGCACCAGCTTGTGCTCATAGCCCCACATCATGCCGTGAAGGGGATGTGCGGTTTCTTTTTTTCCCCGAACCTCGTAAACCCTGCACTTTTTCCGGCCAAGAATGAGCTCACGCAACTGTCTTACCCTTTCCTCGTAAAAAGGGGCATCAATTCCACTTCTGTTCCCCCAGGCCACGATAATCCGATCTGCCCCTTCCAACACGGCAGCAATCCGGGCATCGTTTCCGGGACCGATCACCGCCTCCGCACCCTGCATCCTGTACACCTGGTTTAGCTCGGCTGCATCGGTGGCCCGCAGTGCAAAAAGATTCAGGATGCAGAGCCTTCCCACCCGGGGCATATGGCGATGGACATAGGTCTCCACCTTGCGAACGGTTGTGTCGGCTGCATGGATGTCTGCCGCACTGGGGTTCTTCAGAACCACTGCTGCCGACTCGGGCCTGTCCTCCCCGTAAAGCCCCCCTCCGTATTTCAGCGAAAGGAGGTAACGAAAGCGCATGTCCTCCGAAAACTCGGCCTTTACCGACCCGGGTTCTACTGCTGTAAAATGGGGTATTTGTCTACCGATCCTTGGCATATCGCCGCAAAAATAGAACAAATAGATGAGTAAGCTGAAAAAAACTACTTTTGCAGGACCAAATCTAAAAGGGTGAGCCGCAGAAAGAAACTGCCCCTGCTGGAAGGGGTCCGGATAGAAACCATTGCAGCCGAAGGGAAGTCCATTGCCCGCGTCGACAACATGGTGGTCTTCGTGAAAGAGGCGGTGCCCGGTGATGTGGCCGATCTTCAGGTCTTCCGAAAAAAAGGCCGCTACATGGAAGCCCGGGTGGTTCGCTATTTATCCTATTCCGGGCAGCGAAGCGAACCCTTTTGCAAGCACTTCGGAGTTTGCGGGGGATGCAAATGGCAGCAGCTCCCCTACAACCGACAGCTGTTCTACAAGCAACAACAGGTTGAAGAGGCCTTCCGGCACATTGCCGGAGTCGACATTCCACAGGCCTTGCCCATCCTTGGCGCCGAACCCAACACCGGATACCGGAACAAAATGGAATTTACCTTCTCGAACCACCGTTGGCTGCTTGAAGAAGAAAAGGACAAAAACGAAAAGCCTGCACACACGAATGCCCTTGGCCTGCATGTGCCCGGACGCTTCGACAAGGTTGTCGACATTGATCACTGCTATCACCAAAACTCCCCATCAAACGAGATCCGAAACTTCCTCCGGAAACTTGCCCTTCAAAAAGGCGTCAGCTTCTATGACCACCGCAGCAATGAGGGGCTCATGCGGAACCTCATCATTCGCAGCTCCACCATTGGTGAGGTCATGGTCATCCTCTCGGTGCAATTCGAAGAGCCGGTGGTTTACGAAATTCTGGAAGCCATACATCAGCAATTCCCCGGGCTCACCAGCCTGATGTATACGATCAATCCGAAGAAAAATGAAACCCTCTACGACCAGGACATTCTGGTTTACAAGGGCCGCGATCACATCTTCGAAGAGATGGAGGACCTCCGTTTCAAGATCGGTCCAAAGTCGTTTTTTCAGACCAACTCGAAACAAGCCCTTGACTTATACCGGCATACCCGCAATTTTGCCCGACTGAGCGGAGGAGAAGTTCTCTACGACCTTTACACCGGAACCGGAACCATCGCCAACTTCATGGCTAAAAAAGCCGGATTGGTTGTCGGGATCGAATCGGTTCCCGAGGCCATCGGGGATGCCAGGGTAAATGCGAAACTAAACGGGATCGGGAACACCCGCTTCTTTGCCGGCGACATGAAGGACCTATTTACGGAAGCTTTTATCCGCGAACAGGGCCGGCCCGAAGTCATTGTCACCGATCCGCCCCGGGCAGGTATGCACCAGAAGGTTGTGGAACAAATCCTGAAAGTGGCTCCCGAACGCATCGTCTATGTATCCTGCAATCCGGCAACCCAGGCCCGCGATGTGGAACTGCTGGCCTCGAAGTACAGGGTTCAGAAGATTCAGCCTGTGGACATGTTTCCGCACACCCACCACGTCGAAAACATTGCCCTTCTCGAGAAGCAATCCTGAAGCCTGCCCCCTTAACTCGGGCAACTCCGGGTCTTTCAAATGCCCTGGATGCCGGCCCACCAAAGCGCCTCCAGCAGCCTTCTGATCCCGGAACCATCACCGCTGATCCGGAACCGGGGGAGCTATTTCATTTCCACCCCCTAAGTGTGTTGCCTTCGAAAATCGACCCAATACTGCTTAATGGTCTCCTTAATATCCCGCTGAAGAATCAAAATCCCCAGCAGATTCGGAATGGTCATCACCGCAATCGTAATATAGGAAATGTTCCAGACGATGGTGGTGTCGGTGAAGGAAGCCAGAAAGAAGCCAATCACATAGATCAGCCGATAGAGCATCACCCAGCGGGTGCCAAAGAGGTAGGTTACGGCCCGCCCACCGTAATACGACCAGGAAATAGCCGTGGAGAAAGCAAACAGCAACAGGCCGATGGAAACAATGTACTGGCCCCAGTCGCCCATAATACTCCGCTTGAAGGCCTCTGCCGTAAGCGGGGCGCTATGAATCAAAGAACGGCCTGTGAGGTAAACCGGCCCCTTGTTCCCATCTTTAACGGAAGGCTTCAATTGTCCGTTTTCAATGAGCAGGGTGCCGCTGAAAGGCTTCCCCCCCCGGCTCACATAAACGTCCTCGGCAAAGGACTCGGCATGGACAATGGTGAGGTTGTTACTGCGGATAAGCCCCTTTTCCACCATCATCCGGCCGTTGAAGACCGACAGGCTTGTATCGCCGGCAAAAGCCCTGGCCATAAGGGCCACATCTGCCGGGTCCGACTCGCTGTAGATTCCCTCGTAGATGGTCAGGTCGGCCCTCTCGAAGCGGTTCTCTATCTTCTCGTTCCAAACGCCCGACGACAATAAAACCAGCCCTGTAATGCTGCAGATCACGATGGTATCGATGAAGGGCTCCAGAATCGCAACCATGCCCTCAGAAACAGGCTCCTGGGCCCTGGCCGCACTGTGTGCAATGGGGGCTGAACCCTGACCGGCCTCATTTGAGAAGAGTCCGCGATTTACCCCTTTGTTAAAGGTAAAGGCAAAACCGGCACCCAGAAAACCTCCTACCGCGGCACTGCCCGTAAAGGCATCCGTAAAAACGGAGGCCAGGGAGGGCAAAATGTTCTGGTAATTGGTGGCAATGACCACAAGGGCACCAAGCAGGTAGATTAGGGCCATCAGGGGCACCAGTGTCGAAGTCACCCTGGCAATGCGTTTAATTCCACCGATGATCACCAGTCCCAGTAAAACCGACAGTACCGCACCGGTAAGGATGTGCTTGATCCCAAAGCTACTGAAGAGGGCATCGGAGATGCTGTTGATCTGAGGCAGGCTGCCGGTACCAAAAGAGGAAAGAATGGTAGCAAAGGCAAAGAAGCCTCCGAGCACGGCCCCGGTTTTTATCACCTTCCCCTTTTTGGTCGTGATGTTCAGCCTCTTTTTCATGTAGTACATTGGCCCGCCCGACACGGTCCCGTCTTCCAGGATATCACGGTATTTATGGGAAATGGTAACCTCAACAAATTTTGTACACATGCCGAAAAGGGCCGTAATCAGCATCCAGAACAAGGCGGCGGGTCCACCCAGATGAATGGCCAGCGCAACCCCGGCAATATTTCCGGTACCGACGGTTCCGCTCAAAGCAGTAGTGAGGGCCTGGAAATGAGAGGTATCTCCAACATCCCCTTCCCTGTCGTATTTACCTTTTACAATGCGAATGGCATGTCCGAAATACCGAAATTGAGGCAAGCCCAGGTAGAGGGTGAACCAGATTCCTGTACCCAGTAAAAAAAAGACGAACCACTGGTGTCCGCCGAGATAATCATTCAGAAAGAGAAGAAAGTCGTTAATACCTTGCATAATTTGCTTGTTTGGGCCCGAAGCCGATGAACCAAAAATAGCAATTAATAATTACCCTCTAAATCCTTCACAGCCCGGCCTTCGGAATCGTCCCGGGGATACAGGCCTCTCCTTCCATGGCATCAGCCGATTGCAGCAAAACAGGCAAGCCGGAATCTTTCTCCCTTATCATTCACAGGCTATCAATAACGCTCAATACCGGCATCTGCACAAGCAGAAAGACCCGGATACGACTGTCCGGATTCCTCAATATTGGGCTTGTGTGACTTAGGTTACTGTGGGGACGTCCGCTCCCCTGTACTTTTGCATCAGAAACAAAAAACAGACATCCGATGACACTCGAACATTTAACCAACGAGACCTTTAAACAAAAGGTATACAATTACGAAGCTTCCAAGGACTGGAAATACGAAGGTGAAACACCGGCCATCATAGATTTTTATGCCGACTGGTGCGGGCCCTGTAAAATCGTTGCGCCCATCCTGGAAGAACTCAAAGCGGAATATGGCGACAAACTCGAGATTTTCAAGGTGAATACCGAGCAGGAGCGTGAACTCTCAGCCGTATTTGGGATCCAGAGCATCCCCTCCCTTCTTTTTGTCCCCAAAGAGGGGAAACCGCAGATGGCCATGGGAGCACTCCCCAAAGAGACCTTCAAGCAGGCCATTTCAGAAGTGCTCAATGTAAGCCTGTAGAACCACTAAAAAGCAGAACGATGAAAAAGAAAAGCATCATACTCTTTGCCATGGCCATCTTCGGTATGTCATGCACGAACGGATCAGCTTCGCCCCCAGAAAGTACGGCCTCTGCCCCCAAAGCCCCGGTCGCTGAGAAAGCACATGTGGAAAAAGGCGGCAAGACCATCCAGCTGACCAGGAAGGACTTCCTGGAAAAGGTCATGAACTACGAGAAGAACCCGACTGAATGGGTCTATGAAGGAAGCCTGCCTGCGATAGTTGACTTCTATGCCGACTGGTGTGGGCCATGCAAAATGGCTGCCCCGGTTCTGGAAGAACTCGCTGCAGAATACGAGGGGAAGATTCATATCTACAAGGTCGACACCCAGGTCGAACGTGAACTGGCCGCTGCATTCGGTATCCAGAGCATCCCGGCCTTCCTCTTTATACCGATGAATGGCAAGCCCACCATGAGCAATGGCATTGCGCGTACCCCGGAGGAAACGAAACAGATGTTCAAACAAATGATCGATGAATTCCTGTTGGGTAAAAAGCCCCTTTCATCTTAGCCTTCGTTGAAGTTCATCATTGTGTTTAGTTAGGTTGTTAAATGAGGGTAAGGCCGTCCTGAATCAGCTTCAGGGCGGCTTTCTTTTTTATGGGAAAAGCGAAAGTTCACTATATTTGGTGTCGTTAAAAAAGCCCCCAGATGCGACACGAGAGATCACACGCGAAAATTATTGCCACGGTTGGTCCGGGAACCCGAAACCGAAAAACCCTCGAAGCCATGATTCACGAGGGTGTGGATGTGTTCCGGATCAATTGTTCACACGACAGCCATGCCGAGCACCAACTAACCATTGACCTGGTCAGGGAGCTCAACAAAGAACTGGGATCCAGCACCGCCATACTGGCCGATCTGCAAGGCCCCAAACTCAGGGTTGGAGAAATGGAGAACAATGGGGTCATGCTGGAAGAGGGCCAGGTATTTGAGTTTGTCACCACACCCTGTACCGGAAACACCAAAAAAGCCTACATCAGCTACAAGCGCCTGCCCCTGGATGTTACGCCGGGAGAAACCATCCTGGTCGACGACGGGAAACTCTCCTTCGAGGTTCTGGAAAGCAATGGCAGCGATACAATCAAAACCAGGGTAATCAATGGCGGAAAGCTGTCGAACAGGAAGGGCGTGAATCTGCCCAATACCCGGATTACCCTTCCCAGCCTGACTGAAAAGGACCGGGCCGATGCACAATTTGCCCTCGACCAGAAGGTGGACTGGATTGCGCTGTCCTTTGTGCGCAGGGAACAGGACATCCTGGATCTTCGGAAGCTGATGGCCGAGCATTCCCATCGTGCGCACCTGATTGCCAAAATCGAAAAGCCCGAGGCGCTCGACGAGATTGATGAAATCATCGAGGCTGCTGATGGGATAATGGTTGCCAGGGGCGATCTCGGTGTCGAGATTGAATTTCATCGTGTTCCCCTGATCCAGAAGGAGATAATCAAGAAGTGCAGACAAAAGTCCAAACCGGTGATTGTCGCGACCCAGATGATGGAAAGCATGATCGAGAATCCGAGCCCCACCAGGGCTGAGGCCAATGACGTAGCCAATGCCGTACTCGACGGTGCCGACACCCTTATGCTCAGCGGCGAGACCTCCGTTGGCAAGTACCCCGTCCAGACCATCACGAGCATGCAAAAGATTATCGACTCGACCGAAACCGATGACATCATTTATTACCGGGACAATCAACCCTGCTTCAATACCGCAACCTTCCTGCCGGAATCGATCTGCTACAATGCGGTCAAATTGGCCGAACAGGTCGATGCCGCAGCCATCATCACCCTCACCCACTCCGGCTTTACTGCTATCAAGATCAGCTCCCACCGGCCGAAAGCCCCGATCTTCACCTTCACCATGAATCACGATCTGATTACCCATATGTCGCTGATCTGGGGTGTCAGGACCTACTACTTCGGGGAGTGCCCGAATGTAAACGATTACATTGAGTATACAGAAAACTTCCTGCTAAGCCAGAATCTGCTTAAAAAGGGGGACCTGGTCATCCATGTGGGGAGCATCCCCATCCTGGAAAAGGGAAAAACAAACATGCTGAAGCTGACAAAAGTCAGGTGAACAAACACATCGATATCTGCATAGCTGCCATTGAAGAAAAATGGCTCACCCCTCTCTATGAGGCTTGTCGTCAGGGGTTTAGAGGAAGACACCTGCCTTCGCATGACCACAGCCACCACAGCAGGGTATGGAACATCTGCAAACTCCTTCTTCGGGAAAGCAACGACCCTGATCCGGTCGTTGACCAGGATTTTGTGGAAGGGCTCATCATCGCTGCTTTTTTCCACGATGCAGGCATGGCTGAAACCAGTTCCCCGGCGCATGGAAAACCGGGCAGGGCCCTCTGCACATCCTGGTTCGAAAACAGAATTCAGGAGAAACCTGCGCTCTTGGAAGAGGCACTGGAAGCCATTGAGTACCACGATAAAAAAGACGCTTCCGTATACCGGGGTATCATCCCCGGTAAGAAACCGGAGATTCTGGGCTACCTTTCGATTGCCGACGACCTCGATGCCTTTGGCCATATCGGGATTTACCGTTATGTAGAAATCTACACGGAGCGTGAACTTCCTTTATCATCACTAGGCACGCAGATCATGCGCAATGCAAGTATGCGCTTCACAAACATCGGCAAATCCTGTTGCGCCTGCCCCCATACCCTGAGGGCCTTCAAAGCACGCTACGACACCCTGATCAACTTCTTTGATCGCTATAACCAACAACTCCTGATTGAGGAAAACCCCCGGGAGATCAGATCGGGCTATCTGGGAGTGGTGAATCACATCCGGCAGATCGGAATGGGCCGGAGAATTAAACCCGGGAATCTTTGGATGCATGTTGATAAGCACGTACCGGGTTGCGTTGTCCGGGATTTCTTCGACGCCCTGCAAGCTGATCTGAAAGATGGCTACAAGAACCTGTGTTAAGGTCCTTATTCTCCTTCTCCTCCCCGGCTATCTCGCAGCACAGGATAGCAGCGGTAGCCATTCCCCTGCAAAGGGTGAAAGCGATATCGGGCTCCGCTACAAAGAAAACATCAGCCTGGAATGGGAAGAATGCATAGGCCTCTACAGGCGAATGGCCGATAGTTCGGATCGGGCGAGGCTCATCGAAATTGGGTACAGTGATGCGGGAAAGCCGCTTCACCTGTTCATCATCTCGGCCGATGGCTGCTTCGAGCCCGAAGACCTCAGAGAATCCGGAAAAAACATCCTCTTCATCAACAACGGCATCCACCCGGGCGAGTCCTGTGGCATTGATGCCAGTGTAAAACTGGCCTATGGTCTGCTGTCGGGGCGGGATGAATATGCCGAATTTCTGTCCCGGACCACCATCCTGATTCTACCCGTTTTTAACATTGGCGGGGCACTTAAGCGAAGCCCCTATCACCGTGCCAACCAAAACGGACCAAGGGAACATGGCTTCCGGGGGAATGCGCGAAACCTCGACCTGAACCGCGACTTCATGAAAATGGATGCGGCCAATACCCGTGCACTCGTTCCCCTGCTCCGGAAATGGGATCCGGATGTCTTTATCGATACCCATACCTCAAACGGTGCCGACTACCCCTATACCATCACCCTGATAAACAGCCATGAACAACGGCACGAATCGGCTTCGGCCCACTTCCTCAGGCAAGAGATGCTGCCCTTCCTCTATGCTGCCATGACAAAGACCCCCTACGAAATGAGTCCCTATGTCTGGAGTATAAAGACGACACCCGAAGATGGCCTGATTGGCTTCATGGACTATCCGCGTTACACCTCGGGCTACACCAGCATGTTCAACTGCCTGTCGCTGACAGTTGAAACCCACATGTTCAAGCCCTATCCCGACCGGGTCCTCTCCACCTGGCACCTGCTCCGGGAAAGCCTGCATTTCATGGCAACTCATTCCGATGAACTACAGGCACAGAAAGCGAAGGCCTGGAAACAAAAACGCCGCAGGAGGCAATTCGTGCTGGAATGGAAGCCCGATACCCTGCGCTGCGACAGCCTGCTTTTCAAAGGCTACGCTGCCAGGTACAGGAAAAGCAAACTTACCGGTCACCAACGGCTTTACTACGACCGAAGCGAGCCCTGGGAAAAGAAAATCCCTTATTACAGGTACTACATTCCGACGATCAGCTGCAGCCTTCCCGAGGCCTACCTCATCCCTCCGGCCTGGCCGGAGGTCATTGAGCGACTGCGACTCAACGGGGTCGAAATGCAGCCCCTGGACAGGGATACCATCCTTCGCGCAGAGTACTATTACATCGAAGACTTCCATACAGCCAGCCCATCCTACAACGGCCACTACCCCCATTCCTCGACCCGTGTCAGAAAGGAAAGCGGGCCAGTAGAATGCATGGCAGGCAGCATCCTGGTCCCCACAAAACAAAAGGCCGTTGAATACATCGTACAGGCCCTGGAACCCCAGGCCCACGATTCCTTTTTCAACTGGAATTTCTTCGATGAAATTCTCTACCGGAATGAATACTTCTCGCCCTATATCTTTGAGGAAACGGCCGAGGCGCTACTCAGGGAAGATCCCCGGCTAAACGCTGCGTTCAGGAAGAAGAAAGCCGAGGATGCTGCTTTTGCTGCAGATCCCTACAGCCAGCTCCGCTTTATTTACGAGTCTTCACCCTGGTCGGAGGACAGCTACATGCGCTACCCGGTGATCCGCATTCCTGCCAGATAAGTCGGCCCCGCCCGCCTGCTTCTTAGCCGTACTTCTCCCGGGCCAGCTGCTGAGCAGCCAAAAACTCGGCAGCTGAAATCGGGCGGCCATGACCGGGATAAAGGGTTTTAAAAGGAAGTCCGGCCAGGCGATCCCAGCTCTCGAGTAGTCCGGACACATCCTCGGCAAAGGGCGGAAACAACTCCTTCCCGGCCAGGCCAAAAACCACATCGCCACAATAAAACGAACCATCGGGCCACAAAATGCCTATGGATCCGGGGCTATGGCCCGGCAAATGCCAGATGCTTCCGGGAAAGCCATAGTCCTCCAGATTGGCATCCCCACCCAGCTCAGCATCGGGATCGACCCTCCGGTAAGAAAGAATCCAGGGGGCCAGCCCCCTTCCCAAAGCAGTAAGCACCCTGGCCTTCCATCGGGTACCCCGGGGCATCGGGGTTTTCCCACGGCGCAGTCTCGCTGCCTCACTGTGGTGCACAAGAACACGGCATCCACAGCTCTTTTTCAGTGCTGCTGCTGAACCGGCATGGTCGTAATGCGAATGTGTTAATACAAGCCATTCAAGCTGCCCGGGAGAGAGCCCCTCCTGTTTCATGGCCTGCAGAATGCGATCCGCCGATCCGCGACGCCCGCTGTCAATGAGCATGGCCCGATCGCCATTGTGTATAAGGTAGGCAGAAACATTGTGCAGGTTGATCCGAACCCTCCGAAAGGTGCTTGCATCCATAGCTACTTCACCAGAAAGTCCATCAGTTTTTCGCCCTCCAGCCAGGCCTCCAGGTGGTCATTGATGGCCACCGGACCTACCCCGGCAGGTGTGCCGCTGAAAATCAGATCACCTGTCTTCAGGGTCATAAATCGTGAAACATGGGCCACAATTTCTTCAAAGGGGAAGATCATCAACTCGCTGTGACCCTCCTGCACAGTCGTACCGTTCAGATCGAGCCGGAAGGAGAGTTTGTGGATGTCCCCGAATCGCTCAAGGGGCAGAAACTTACTAATGGGAGCACTGTAA
>PDRI01000134.1 GCA_002748055.1 Bacteroidota bacterium
TAAGAAATCTTACTTCTGACGAAGCATATACCTGTTAGGAAAAAAGGCCCCTTGATATTGAATATCAAGGGGCTTCGGAGGTCGGTAGCGGAGTCGAACCGCTGTAGCCGGTTTTGCAGACCGGTGCCTAGCCACTCGGCCAACCGACCGGAGAAAAGCACCCGGAGGCGCTTAGCGCTGCAAAAGTAGTAAATATTTTTATTATCGATGGAGGGGGCTATTGACAAAAAGCCGGGCCAAAAGGGCTCATTTAAACAATTTTCATATCTTGAGGTGACGAAACACTAACTAAACTTAAATCTAACATGGAAAAATTAGAAGGAGTATTGCAAAAGATTTATGATCTGGCCTTAATCTACGGCGTAAAGCTTCTGCTGGCCATTCTTGTACTGATCGTTGGTCTGATGGTAATCAAGGCCATCACCAAGGGCATCGTACGACTGATGAGACGCTCGAAAGTCAATGAGTCGCTTATTCCCTTCCTGAAAACCCTGATCAGCGTGCTGCTGAAGATCATGCTGATCATCTCTGTGATGGGCATGGTGGGTATTGAGATGACTTCTTTCATCGCAGTACTTGCTGCTGCCGGTCTGGCCGTTGGCATGGCCCTGCAGGGCACCCTGCAAAACTTTGCCGGTGGAGTCATGATCCTGCTGTTCAAACCCTACGAGGTGGGTGATTTCATTGAGGCCCAGGGCTATATGGGTACAGTTAAGGAAATCCAGATTTTCACCACCATCCTGCTTACCCCGGACAATCGCAAGGTGATTATCCCGAACTCTCCACTGGCCACCAACGCCCTGATCAACTATTCAGCCATGGAAACCCGCCGGATCGACTTCTCCTTCGGCATTGGCTATACAGACAGCATTGATGATGCCAAAAAGATTCTGCTGGATATGGCCCAGAGCGACGAGCGCATCCTCAAGGACAATCCCCCCGCCGTAATGGTAGAGGCCCTTGCCGACAGCTCTGTAAACCTCAAACTGCGTGTCTGGCTGAAATCCAGCGACTACTGGGATGTATTCTTCGATTATACCGAGGCAGTCAAGAAGAAGTTCGACGATGCCAAGATTTCCATCCCCTTCCCACAGCAGGACGTACATGTTTACAACCACAGCTAAGGGCAAAGCTAAGCTATCAAATAAGAGGGCTTGCAGCATTTGCAAGCCCTCTTTCTTTTATTCCTGTTTCCTCCTCTAGCCTTTCTTAGCCCAGTTATCCCGGAGGGTAACTGTCCGGTTGAAAACAAGCGCATCCGGACGACTGTCGGAATCCACATTGAAATAACCCAGACGGGTAAACTGAAAGTGATCCAGGACCTTTGCACCCCTCAGCGAGGGTTCCACATAGGCCTTGATGACCTTCAATGAATCGGCGTTCAGAAAGTCCTCCGGTTTTCTATCCTTATGGCCTGCAGGCTCAGGATCGCTGAAGAGACGGTCGTAAAGGCGAACCTCGGCCTCCAGGGCATGGGGAATACTCACCCAGTGCAGGGTCCCTTTGACCTTACGTTTGGCCTGGCTTCCTCCACTGCGACTCTCAGGATCGTAGCTACAATATAACTCTGTGACTCGGCCATCGGCATCCTTTTTATAGTCCTCACACTTGATGATGTAGGCCGACTTCAGACGAACCTCCCGCCCGGGTCCCAGGCGAAAGAATTTTTTCGGGGGATCCTCCATGAAATCATCCCGCTCGATATAAATCTCCCGGGAGAAGGGAATCTGACGGCTGCCCATGCTTTCATCCTCGGGATTGTTTATGCTCTCCAGAATCTCCTCCTTTCCCTCCGGATAGTTAGTGATGATCAGCTTCAGGGGATCCAGTACAGCCATAACCCTGGGGGCCTTCTTGTTCAGGTCTTCCCGAACGGCATACTCCAGAAGGCCGACATCATTGGTGGCCATCACCTTGGTATAACCAATGCTGTCGTTGAAGTTCCGGATCGACTCCGGGGTATAGCCCCTGCGCCTAAGCCCGCAGATGGTCGGCATACGCGGATCGTCCCATCCATTGACCCGGCCTTCCTTCACCAACGAGAGCAGCAGGCGCTTGCTGAGCACCGTGTAGGTCAGGTTGAGACGATTGAATTCGGTCTGTCTGGGCCGGTAGTCATCCTCCATCAGATGCTCGACCAACCAGTCGTAAAGGGGACGATGCACCTCAAATTCGAGCGTACACAGGGAGTGGGTTACGCCTTCGAAAAAGTCGGACTGCCCATGGGCAAAGTCATACATGGGATAAACCTTCCAGTCTTCCCCTGTCCGGTGATGGGGGTGGAAAAGAATGCGATAGATCACCGGGTCACGCATGTGCATGTTCGGAGATGCCATGTCGATGCGTGCACGCAGCACGCGGCTACCTTCTGGAAATTCACCGGCATTCATACGATGAAACAGATCCAGGTTCTCCTCCGGGGTTCGACTGCGGTAGGGACTCTCCTGTCCGGGCTCTGTGGGTGTACCCTTCTGGGCAGCGATTTCCTCCGAACTCTGATCGTCGACATAGGCCAGGCCTTTCCGTATCAGATCCTCGGCAAAGGCGTAAAGCTTCCCAAAATAATCGGAAGCATAGTATTCCCGGTCGTCCCAGTCGAAACCCAACCAGTGGATGTCTTCCTTGATGGAATCCACATATTCCACATCCTCTTTCGTGGGATTCGTATCATCAAAACGGAGGTTGCATTTGCCACCGTATTTCTCAGCAATGCCAAAATCCATGCAAATGGCCTTGGCATGCCCGATATGCAGGTAACCATTGGGCTCCGGGGGGAAGCGGGTATGCACCCTGCCATTGTTCTTGCCCTCCCGGAGGTCTTCCTCCACCATGGCCTCTATGAAGTTCAGGCGCTTTCCCGGACTGTCATCTTTTCGCTCTGTCATCTTATATGCTTTGTGAGAAGCCATAAAATTAATCATTTTTCGTTCCACAGTACCGAACTCAATGGCAAGCGGGGGGATGAAGCTCGTGAATATCGGCAGGCACCTTTCCCGGTCCGGGCAGAACGACGGGGGCGGGCCCCGGCAGACTGGCTTCGCTCTCCGGTGCTTTGTTGCCGAAAAACGAGCGCACCGGGTTTATAACCCTGTCACCAGATTCTCCGAACCCGCAAAAGACCCCGATCCGTATCGTAGATGCAAAAACCCCGCAAAGGGCTTTGTCTGGTAAGTGCCGGAACACCAATAAGCTGAGGCCCCCCCTTCAGCAAAAGCTTCCTGAATCTATACTGCTTAAGATGCTCCCGATCGGCACGATAGAATCCCTGTGTATGGCCATGTCCGATGAAAGCCAATCGGCAATCATGCGCAGCCATGAAGTCAAAGTGAGGCCGGAATTCCTTTTCCCGGCTGTAAAATCTGCTGGCAAAACCCGAGAGGTTCGGACTGGCGTAGTGGCTCAGCAGAATGCGCTCTGCTCCGTTCCCAAGTACATGATGAAAGGGAAGGGCCCTCAGATAGGTCAGATCATCTTCGGAAAGGCCGGCATCAAGATCTGCATCATGAAAGCACAAACGCCCCTCTCCAAGATCCTTTCGCTCCTCCACAGATAATTCGTACCAGTTATCCGGAAAACCGAACAAGCTCCAATCCGAAGGAAGCCGACTGGCAGCATGCAAATCGTGGTTGCCCGGGATAACTACATCGCAATGCTCCCGGATCAGGGCTATGCAGGCACTGGCATTTCGCTCCCCGGCATGGCGGTCATTGGGTATGTTGAAGCCGCAAATATCGCCCAGGCATGCAAGAAGGTCATAGCCATGGCGATTGATGCGCCTTAAGGCCTTCTGCAGGGAAACCAGATCCTCATGTATGTCCGAAATCAGGGCAAGTCGCACAATAAACCTGTGGTTTCCCCAAAGCTAATGAATTCTTACATTTGGATCATTATTTGTAAAGCAGTGCAACTATGGGGAAGATTCTGATTGAGAACATGGAGTTTTATGCCTTTCACGGGCACTACCAGGAGGAACAGATTGTGGGGAACCGTTTTCTGGTCGATCTGGAAATGGAGAGTGATCTGTCGGCAGCTGCCGAATCCGATAATCTCAACGACGCTGTTAACTACCAACAGGCCTACATCCTGATACGCAAGGAAATGAAAAGGGTTAAATCGAACCTTCTGGAGAATATTGCTAAGCGGATTCTGGATACCCTCTTCGCCGAAATGAAGGGCATCAATCGTGCCACTGTGAAGGTCCGAAAGATGCACCCCCCCATGGGTGGCCCCATCGAATCGGTCGGAGTGGTGATGGACAGGTCTCAGTAGGCAATTTAGAACGAAAGCGTAACCAGGACGGGCAGATGATCAGAAAAGAAGCGCCGGTCGCGTGAGTCGGTCAGGGCACCATAACGTTTAACCTCTACCCCGTCCGATACGAAAACATAGTCGATACGTTCCTTTGGCTCCTGGTCGTAGCTGAAACCATGGTAGGTGGCAAGCGATCCGTAAGCAGGCAGTTTACTTAGCTCAAAGGCATCGTGCAAACGGCTTTTAATCAGCCCAACAGGCTCAGAATCGGGTGGCAGGTTGAAATCACCGCAAAGCACCACAGGGCATTCACCCTTCGATAAAATACCCAGCTTTTGCAAGATTAGTTTGGCCGATTCGATGCGGGCCAGTTCTCCCCTGTGATCGAAATGGGTATTCATCACCAGGAAGGCCTTCCCCGTGAGCCGGTCCTCCAGCTTTACCCAGCTGCAAACCCGGCGGCAGACGGCATCCCAGCCGAAGGAGCACTCTCCCGGTGTTTCAGACAGCCAGAAGGTTCCTCCGTCGAGACGTTTGAAACGATCGGCACGGTAAAAAACAGCCGAAAACTCACCAGCCCGCTTGCCATCGTCGCGTCCCACACCCTCATAACTGAAGTCAGGGAAGGCTCCTGCCAGATCATCCATCTGTTCGGGCAGGGCCTCCTGCACACAAAAGACATCGGCCCGGTGAAACCTGAAGAGCAGGCTTACATCTGCCCGGCGGTTTGGCCAGGCATTTTCCCCGTCCGATGGGGTATTGAGCCGGATGTTATAGGTGATTAATTCGATCGGTTTTTCATCTTCGACTCCCTCCACAGAACCACTTGCAAGGATGGAACAAAGCTGCATCATTGCCAGAATACTCAAGGCTATCTTTTTCATCGCATATGGTTGTATTCGTCTAAATATAAAACTTTCTTATCTTGGCTCCAAAGGCCGGATCTGTGTTCGTTTACGAGAAATACAACTTCAGGGTGGCAGTGATTGCTCCGGCAATCATGCTTGTGATGTTTCTGAGCTACAAGGCATACATCGGTGCCCTTGTTTGTGCCGCGCTGGTCTTTCTGCTTTCCTGGTCCTTCAGCGGCATTATTATCGATGCGGGCCAGATGCGTTACATTCGCTACGACCGGTTTCTAAGCTTTAAAATAGGCAACTGGAAGCCCCTGTCAAAGCCAACCTATGTGAGCCTGGTGCGTATAAAGCTGAGCAGTGACAGGACCACCGCCGGTCCCATGATCATTCCCGAAGAGGGTAAAAGCACCCGGACCTACCGGGTAAATCTGGTGGTGGACGGCCCCAAACGCTATATTAAGATCTGTCGGGGAAAGAAGGACGAAATGACCCAGGTTGCGCTGGAACTGGGCCGTCGGCTGGGGCTTAGGGTACTGGATATAAGTACCCCGGAAAAGCAGTGGATTCTTTAGCCACCGCCACTCCGGCGTAGCTGCATAATGTGCGGCCGGGATTTAGAACCAGAGGCCCAGGGTGCAAAGCAGCTGGCTGGGACGGGCATCCATTCTAAAGTCCCTGCCTCCCACCATCAGGCTTTCGCCCATCTTGCTCAGCGAACCCTCATAACGCAGATCCAGAGAGATTTTCTTGAAGATATCGAACCCGATACCAGCCTGGTAGCCCCAGGTCATGGCATTCGAAAAGAAAGTGAAATCGGGATGAATGCTGGTCAGATCGGTTTCTTCACTCAAGACATAGGAGCCTACAGGACCCGCATTGATCCGAACGGGACCAAAACGTACACCCACCAGGAGGGGCAGATCGACCCGCGAAAAATTCACATTCAGAATCTCGGTACTGCCGCCATCAATCACCTTTTTCAGGGTTCCCCCACCAGCATTAAAGTACAGCTCGGGCTGAATAACCAGCATGGCCAGGTTGACCTGAGTCTGAATCCCCACATGGTAGCCGGCCACACCATCCCCGGTAACCAAATCGTAAACATCACTTCCGTCTGAAATCCCGACAATATCGTCCATGGTCAGGGAGGAAAAACCCACACCAGCCTTGACACCATAAGTAAAAACCTGTGCTTCAGAAATCTGGAAAAGTGCAAAAACAGCGATCAGTATTAAAATCAGCTTTTTCATATTTCAACTATTGGTTTATATAAAAGTCACGACTATTAAACGAAAAGACAGGCCATATAGTTGCCCTTTTCCGGAACAGGAAGGCAATTTTTCAACAAGCATCGCCCCTTCCACTCAGATCCCGGACCACAATCGAGGCCAGCATACAACCGAAAATTGCAGGGATATGAGCAGTGGTTCCGACCGTGGATTTCTTGTTTGCTTCGTTCTCTACCTCAATAATTACCTCCCTGGGAACCTGCTCGGTGGAAAAAACCACCGGAAAACCTCCATACACACCCAACTTGCGCAACTTCTTCCGCAGAATGTAAGCCAGTCTGCAGTTAAAGGTCTCCCCAAAATCGGCTATCTGCACTTGCATGGGATCGAGTTTCCCCCCCGAACCCATAGAAGAAGCAAGTTTCAAACCCTGTTTCAGGCTCTCATGGATAAGATAGATTTTCGGTGACAGGGTATCGATGGCATCAACGACATAGTCATAGCCTTCCGACAGGATCGCCGGAATGCCTTCGTCCCGGATAAACGCTTTGTGAATCCGGAGATCGAGTCCGGGATTAATATCCAGGAGCCTCTGGCCCATGACATCGGCCTTGTACCGATCCAGTGTACTGTGCAGAGCCGGAAGCTGGCGATTCAGGTTACCGGGCTGTATCCGGTCCGCATCCACAATGCTCATATGCCCGATTCCACTCCGACAGATGAGCTCTGCAGCCATGCTGCCCACTCCTCCCATACCTGCCACCAGGACACGGGCCCCGGCCAGCTTCTCCATAGCTTCAGAACCCAGCAATTGCATGCTACGCTCCTGCCATCCTTCTACTGCTCGCCTTTTCTCCATAAGCTTCTTAGTCCTCTTTGTCGAAGCGCTTAAAACAAGCGCTTGTGTTTTCGCAGACCTGGCTTCGCAGGCTGGCAAGGGGGATGCCTCGCTGAGCAGCTGCAAAGTGGTAGAGCTCCACGAGGTCGAAATGTCTCTCGTCCCGTTCAAAAAACAGCCGGGTTTCGGGCACAATTCGGAGGGCCTCAATGGCCTTTCCATGCCCCTTCAGCAGGGCTTCGCCAAAGGAAAAATAAAAGCCAGCTCTGATCAGCTCCCGGGTCATCTGCAAGCTGCCGCTGTAGCCATGCAGGATCATGGGCACCTTTGGTTTTCGTTCCTTTACCAGCTGCAGCATATCGCTATAGGCGCGGACCACGTGCAGGATCAGCGGCAGTCCATAGTCTTCGGCAATGCGCAACTGCCTAAGGAGCAACTCTTCCTGCCAATGAATATCTGTTGTGAGGCTGCGATCCAGGCCTGCTTCCCCAATGGCCAAAACAGAGGGATGGGGGGCCGCCCGGCGAATGGCATTCAGCGTGGTTTCCGGATCGCAATTCTCTATCCTGTATGGATGCAGCCCCAAAGAACAGGGAAAATCGATCTGCTCACCCGATCCAAAGGAGGCCGGTTCCAGGTTTCTCAGGACCCATTCATCGGGCCTTCCGGGCGGATGGTGGCCGTGAATATTGATATAATAAGTGCTGTAAGCACACATTAGCTATCCAGAGCAGCGATGCCCCTGCGCATACGTCCCAGCACCTCTTCCTTCCCGATAAAGGCAGCCAGGTCGAAGAGTCCGGGTCCTTTGGCTGCGCCAACGAGCAGCAGACGCCAGGCATTCATCACTGCGCCCATGCCCCATTCTTTTTGCGCAATCAGGCCTTTCACGGCCTGCTCAATAGCGGAGGCTTCAAAAGCATCCAGGGCTTCCAGCGTCGCTGCCAGACTCTCCATCTGCTCAGGGGTGCCTGCCTTCCAACGCTTCTTCACCACGGCCTCATCGTATTGGTCCGGTGCCTGAAAAAAGAACCAGCTTTCGCCGGGAATCTCGTGCAAGAAATTGATCCTGGGTCTGATGATTGGAACCAGTTTGGCAAGCTGACCAGCATCCGGTTCATAGCCGGCAGCAGCCAGTATCTCCTTAAAACGCCTGCTCAGACTTGCCTCATCCATGGTCTGAATATGCTGGTGATTGAACCACCTGGCCTTGTCAGGATCGAAACGGGAACCCGACTTCCCAACCTTTTCCAGTTGAAAGGCTGTAATCAGTTCGTCCAGACTGAAGAGCTCCTGCTCGGTCCCCGGATTCCAGCCCAGAAGGGCCAGAAGATTCACGAGGGCCCCGGCCTCATAGCCAGCCTCACGATAGCCGGGCGAGAGGCTTCCGGTCGCGGGATCCTTCCAGTCGAGAGGGAAGACCGGAAAACCACCCTTCTCCCCGTCACGCTTACTCAGCTTGCCTTTCCCGGTTGGTTTCAGAATCAGCGGAAGGTGGGCAAAGGCGGGCATCAGGTGCTCCCAGCCAAAGGCCTTGTAGAGGGAAAGGTGCAGGGGAAGAGAGGGCAACCATTCCTCTCCCCTGATAACATGGGTAATGGCCATGAGGTTGTCGTCCACCACATTGGCCAGATGGTAGGTGGGCATACCATCCGATTTGAATAAGATCTTGTCGTCGAGGGTGGAGGTATTCACCACCAT
>PDRI01000135.1 GCA_002748055.1 Bacteroidota bacterium
ACCTTCTCATCAGAAACGGTTCCAGTGAGAACCAGCTCACCATCTCTATCAAGCAGCCGGGTCTCGAGCCAGACAAAACGGCTGTCAGGAACCAGCTCCACACTCAATTCGCTCAGGAAGTCCTCAGCCTTTGTAATGGTCCTTTCGTTCCGGCTGCTGCACGAAGTAAAGAAAAACAGTACAACCAGAAAGGACACCGAAATCGATCGAAATAAGCTCATAGCTTCTTTAGTAAGAATTAAACAACAATAATGCCCGTCTGTTTCCGGAGCGGATCATCGGGCTCCTGGTCTGAAAGGCCGCAGGAGGCTTGAGCCGGAACACGGGAACCGCCCACAGCACCCCGACCAGCCAAATCAAACCCGAACCGGCCCTCAAAACCAGCACCAAGGCTGCCATTCCCGGGGACTCAGACCGGACGGACAATGACGATTCCTGTCGCCCGCTTGCTCCCCAGAAGGAAGGCTTCAAGGCTTTCTTTCGAAAGCACCACTTCCATATCGGAGGATGAAGCATGCTGGATGTGTACACGACCATCCTTTTTTACTGCAACTGTCACATGCTGAATCGCCAGTCCTTCGATATTGGTTGTGATGCCCAGTATGTCGCCGTCATGAATGTACTCCTCATAAGCGGCAATCTCGGTCTCGGGAATGTAATACATCTCCCTTTGATTAATCTCATCCTCAATGCCGGCAATAACTTCCACCAGGCTGCTATCTTCAACCAGCTGCGTGTAGTTTCCAGGATGAGTGCTCATGAAATTGATCTTCCGTTCGAGAGGAAAGGCCTTCAGTTCGAAGCTCACATCCTGAACCAGGCCTCGCTCTTTATTGTTATGAATCCAGTCACAGAAATAGTGCAGCCGGGAAGGATAGCCGTCGAGTTTTCCATCCCGGTAACGAATCGTTTTCAGCTCCTCACAAAAGGCCGGGAAACTGGTTTTTCCCTTTTTTATACAGCGGGCAATGGCCAGGCAATTCTCGCCATAGGTCAGGCAATCCAATTCACGAAGGTTGATCACCAGACGCTCCTTTCCCTCCTTTTCCAGGGTTCTGGCAAGGTAGGGGGTTCCGTAAAAGCAGCGACCGGTTTCCACAACCAAATCACCGAGCGAAAGCGCAGATTGATCTTCCAGGCGCTGGAAGACATCCATCAGAATCAAGCTGTCCTTTGTACTGTAATCGACATGCTCCAGATTTGTCAGGTGTTCGGCATCTGTCGGAATTGGGGGCTGCACTGCAGGCTTGCTCGTACAAGCGCTTAAGAAACATGTCAGCAAAAGCAAATTTAGATTGGTTCTGAATTTCATATATGCTATTTTGAAGTTGCACTTTCTGGTTGCAGTCAAACATAGTAAACTATATCCTTATGGAGAAACAGTCCCGAAGAAAATTTATGAAAACCCTCGGCGCTACAGCCGGAACTGCGGGTGTTCTGGGGGGTAGCGGCATGCTTGCTTCCTGTAACCGCGTCGAGGAGGTTGCCGGTGACAAAATTACCCTTCTGACATCGAGTGGCGAGCTGGTTGTTGTGGACAAAGCACAATTAAAGCCTGCCGAGATGCCCTCTCTTTCGGAGAACCAGAAAAGAGGAAGGGAAGGCCTGCCCAATCGCAGCTGGGTCATGGTCATTGATCTGTCGAAGTGCCGCAACGCCCGGGAATGCATGAAAGCCTGCCAGTCGCACCACCAGCTGCGTCCCGAGCAGCACCACATCAATGTGCTTCAGATGCAGGATACAGAATACACTTCACCCTATTTCATGCCCAAGCCCTGCCAGCACTGCGACAACCCGCCCTGTACCAAGGTTTGTCCGGTAAATGCAACCTTTAAGCGGGAAGACGGAATCGTCCTCATCGACAATGAACGTTGCATTGGATGCCGCTTCTGTGTGGCCGCCTGTCCTTATTCTGCCAGGATTTTCCAATGGGGCGAACCGCGTGATGCAGAAAAATACGAAGGGGTTACCTATAACATAGAGGCCAACGTCCCACAAAAGAAGGGAACCATCTCCAAGTGCCTTTTCAGTGCCGATCGTCTCCGGGAGGGTGAGCTCCCCTCTTGTGTTTCGGCCTGTCCAAACGGGGTTTACTGGTTTGGCGACAGAAACGAAGATGCGGTAACCAACGGAACCACCAAAGAAACCGTATCCTTCAGCAAGCTGATCGAAGAGGGTGCAGCTTATACCCTGATGGAAGAACTGGGCACCAAGCCCAGGGTCTATTATCTTCCACCCAGGGGCCGGGCCTTCCCCGTCGACGGAAACAATAGTTAAGAAACTAAACTACTGATATATGCAAAAAACAGCATCTCCCGAAAGCTCCAGAAAGCGTCTGGATGAGATCGTCAGGGACCTGAGCCGGTCTATGCAGGTCATGGATGAGCTGACCCGTTTCTGGTTTTTGATCCTCTTCTGCTTTGCGGCCGTCGGGCTCTGGGGCTGGGGCCTGCAGATCAAGAATGGTCTGGGCGTCACCGGCATGGGCGACATGGTAACCTGGGGCCTCTACATTGCGAACTTTGTATTCTTTGTGGCAGTCAGCCTGATCGGGCTGCTCATCAGCTCGGTCCTCCAGCTCCTGAAGATCCCCTGGGCGAAAACCGTATCGAGGGCTGCCGAACAAATAGCTATGGCTGCTGTAGCCCTGGCCGGGATTATCATTGTGATGGATATGGGGCGGCCCGATCGCCTGCTCAATGTCTTTTTGCATGGCCGCTTTGCCTCCCCCATTCTCTGGGATGTTACCGTGGTTTCAACCTACCTGACCATCTCGGTACTCCTGTTCTATCTGCCACTGATCCCCGATCTTGCCCTGCTTAGCAAGCACAAAGGCGTGAAACTGCCCGAATGGCAACGCAAACTTTATGGCATTCTTTCACTTGGATGGAAAGGAAATGCCAGACAATACAAAACCCTGGCCCATGCCATGAGGGTGCTGATGATTCTCATCGTCCCCGTGGGCCTGTCGATACATACGGTTACCTCATGGCTCTTTGCCGCCACCCTCAGGCCCGGCTGGGACAGCACCATATTCGGGCCTTATTTCGTGGTTGGTGCCTTTGTAGCCGGAACAGCTGCTGTCATCATCCTGATGTATGTTTACCGCCTGCGCTACAGGCTAAAGGACTACTACACCGACATGCATTTCGATAAAATGGGACGTTTGCTGGTGCTGGTTTGCCTGGTCTATCTCTACTTCAACATCAACGAATACTTCGTGCCGGTGTACAAGATGAAACTGGCCGAGGGGGTCCATCTGAGGACCCTGTTTAGCGGAAGCTTTGCGTTTATGTTCTGGTTTGCGCAGATCGCGGGCCTGGTCCTGCCCATCCTGCTCATCCTGATGAAGCCCTTCCGGAAGCCCCTGCCACTGACCATCATCTCGACAATTGTCCTCTTCTCGGCATGGCTAAAGCGCTACCTGATTGTGGTTCCCACCATGGAGCACCCCTTCCTGCCCGTGCAAAATGTGCCTGCCCATTTCAAGCACTACCATCCGACAAGCACCGAGGTTATGATTATGGTATTCTCCTTCTGTGCCGCCCTGCTGATTGTCTCGGTCCTGAGCAAACTCTTCCCTGTCATCAGCATCTGGGAACAGGCCGAGGAAGAAGGGATAGACCTGGAAACCCTGAACGAAACCACTGAAAACAACTAGGCCGATGAAGACGAAACGATATCTATCCCTGGTTCTCTCACTGTTTCTCCTGCCCCCCCTAAGCCGGGCCCAGGTATGGGAAGTTCCCGCAGACCAGGCCGCTGTGGAAAACCCCAGCGAGTACATCCTGAAGAATGTAGAACGAGGAAAGGAGCTTTACCTGCTGAACTGCAAGTCGTGCCATGGTGATCCGGGGAAGAACAACCCGCTTGCACTCTCCCCCCTGCCCGTAGATATTGCCTCTGCTCAGATGCAGGAAAACAGCGATGGCGCACTGTTCTATAAAATCTCCCAGGGAAGAGGAACGATGCCTCCTTTCGCTTCCACGCTCCCGGAAAACGATCGCTGGATGCTGGTTAATTTTATTCGCAACTACAACCCCGGGCAGGAAGCCCTCCTAAGCGATGCTCCCCCGGTCAAGGCCCGACTCAGGGCCACGGTCGATCCGGAAAAGTTCGAGGTCGGGGTTTTTGCCGAATATGAAGCCGCAGAGGGAAGCTTTGCTCCGCTGGCCAATGCCGAGATTGCTATTGGTGCTGAAAGAGCTTTTGGCCAGTTGCCCATTGGAACCGTCCTCAGCGACGAAAACGGCCGCGGGGTTTTCGCCCTGCCCGAAAACCTGATCGGAGATGTAGATGGCCTTGTCAGCATTGTGGTTTCACTGGGCAGCGGCTTTGAGGCCGAAGCCCTGACCCTCGCAAAGGCCCCCATCGGCAAACCAAAGGAAGTCCCTGTTCTCATCCACAAAGGCATACTTTGGTCGACCAATGCCTATGTATCTCCCTGGATCCTTTTTTCCTTTCTCATTGGAGCAGGTGGCGCATGGCTCGCCATCGGATACGTGATCTTGCAAATTGTTAAAATTAACCGCCAGGGACGCCCCGAATAGGTTGCCCTGCAATAGTGCGAAACATGAATATTTTCTATCTCCTGATCGGTGTCAGTTTATTCGCAGCACTCATCTTTCTGGGGGCCTTCATCTGGGCCGTCAGGGATGGCCAGTTCGAAGACCAGGAGACCCCGCCCCGTCGCATATTGTTCGATGATGACCCTGTCGACGGCGAACAAGACAAGTGAATGATTAAAAAACAATGCCATAATCATGGAAAACCAGCAATTCTACTACGACAATAAGATCGTGAAACTCTTCATCCTGGCCACCATTGGGTGGGGTTTGGTGGCTATACTGGTTGGCGTACTGGTCGCTGCCCAGCTGGCCTTCCCGGCCTTTAATTTTGGACTCGAGTTCACCTCCTTTGGCCGTATGCGTCCCCTGCATACCAATGCGGTCATATTCGCCTTCGTGGGCAATGCGATATTCGCGGGAGTTTATTATTCGCTGCAAAAACTGCTCAAAACAAGGATGTTCTCCGATGTCCTCAGTAAGATCCACTTCTGGGGTTGGCAGTTCATCATCCTTCTGGCAGCTATCACCTTTGCACTGGGAATCTCCACCTCGAAGGAATATGCCGAACTGGAATGGCCCGTCGACGTTTTGATCACCATCGTTTGGGTGATCTTCGGCTGGAACATGATCGGCACCATTCTGAGGAGACGGGTAAAACATATTTACGCGGCCATCTGGTGGTACCTGGCCTCCTTCCTGGGTGTGGCCATGCTGCATGTGGTGAATTCCTTTGAATTACCCATTTCGCTTATAAAGAGCTACCCCATTTACGCCGGAGCCCAGGATGCCGTGGTCCAGTGGTGGTATGGGCACAATGCTGTTGCCTTCTTCCTGACCACCCCCTTCCTCGGGCTGATGTACTATTACCTGCCCAAGGCGGCCAACAGGCCCATCTATTCCTACCGCCTGTCCATCATCCACTTCTGGTCGCTCATCTTCCTGTATATGTGGGCCGGGCCTCATCACCTGCTTTACCAGGCCTTGCCCAATTGGGCACAGGCTCTTGGCGTGACCTTTTCCATCATGCTGATCGCTCCTTCCTGGGGGGGAATGATCAATGGCCTGCTTACCCTCAGAGGGGCCTGGGACAAGGTCAGAGACCGGGCCGATCTGAAGTTCATGGCCGTGGCTGTGACCGCTTATGGTATGTCCACTTTTGAGGGGCCCATGATGTCGCTGCGAAACGTGAACCAGATGACCCACTTCACCGACTGGACCATCGCCCACACCCATATCGCAGGCATGGGATGGAATGCAGGCATTACCTTCGGGATGCTCTACTGGATGATCCCTAAGTTGTTTAAAACGAAATTGTTTTCCTCGAAGCTGGCCAATGTCCATTTCTGGATTGCCACCCTGTCCATCCTGGTCTATGCCATTCCGCTCTACTGGTCGGCTGTTACCCAATGGCTCATGCTCAGGGAATATACCCCCGAGGGCTTCCTGGCCTATCCAAATTTCATGGAGACCCTGACCCAGATCCTGCCCATGTATGTGCTGCGGATTATCAGTGGTGTCTTTTTCCTCCTGGGCTTCCTGCTCATGGTTTACAATCTGGCTAAAACCATGGCCAGTGGAAAAATGCCGGCCAACGAAGCTGCTGAAGCACCAGCCCCGCCAGCCGATGAACCCCGTAATCCTGTCAGGGAAACCATCCACCGCTGGATGGAACGGAAAGCTGTACGCTTCTCCATCTGGGTTTTTGTGGTCCTGGCCATTGGGGGTGCCGTGGAAATTATTCCCATGGTCTTCGTAAAATCGAACATCCCCACCATTTCCACAGTCGTTCCCTACACACCGCTCGAACTGGAGGGCCGTGACATTTACGTCAAGGAGGGCTGCTATGTCTGCCACTCCCAGATGGTCAGGCCCTTCCGCTGGGAAACCGACCGCTATGGAGAATACTCCAAAGTGGGGGAATTTGTTTACGACCATCCCTTCCTCTGGGGATCCCGGCGCACCGGACCCGATTTGGCACGCGCAGGCTATGCGAACAGCCCGATGTTCAAGAATGCAGCCTGGCACTATAACCATTTCATGGATCCCCGAAAAATCAACGACCAGTCGATTATGCCGGAGTACAGCTGGTTCGACCAGAAGGAGATTAATTTCGATCTGATTCCGAATAAAATCAGGGCCATGCAAAAACTTGGCATACCCTATCCCGAAGGCTATGCCGACCAGGCTGTAGCCGATTTGCAAAAGCAGGCTGCAGAAATTGCTGCCGACCTGAAGGCTTCAGGCATTGAGGTCGATCCCAACACACAAATGATCGCCATGATTGCCTATATGCACAAGCTGGGACGAGACATCGACCCCACCAGAATTCCGCCTGATCAGGCTTTAGAAGCAAAAGCAGAAGAACCGAAAAACGAAGCCCATGAAACTGGTCACTGAAATATTGGAAGGCATACCCGGTATCTATATCTTTTACATTATCGGGCTACTCATCTTTATTGGCCTGTTCATCGTCATCTTCATACGGACCATGCGCAGGCCCTCGGCAGAAATGGAAGAGATCAAGCAATCAATTTTGTCAGACAGTGATCCCGACGGATCCCAAACCCAATAAGCCAACGGTATGGAAGAAAACCTCAAAAACCAAGAGCAGGAAGCGATGCCCGATCAGCACGAACATCACGATGAACACAATTACGACGGCATCGAAGAACTGGACAATCCGCCCCCACGGTGGATCATGGCCATCTTCTACATCACCATTGCTTTTTCCATATTTTTCACTGCCTATTATTTCTGGCTGGATGTAGGCACTCTGCAGGACGAACGCTATATCAGGCAATCGGCAAGGCACGATGCCAAGTACCAGCTCTCGAATTCGGAAAAAGAGGAACTGGCCCTGCTCACAGATGCTGCTTCGCTGGAAGAAGGAAAGGCCATCTATTCAGAAATGAGCTGCTTTGCCTGCCACGGGATGCAGGGAGAAGGAAATGCAATTGGCCCTAACCTTTGCGATGATGCCTGGCTCATCAACTGTGATTTCCAGAGTGTGTTCAACATCATCAAAAACGGAAACCCGGCTAAGGGGATGACTGCCTTTAAAACCCAGCTAAGCGACACCCGCATTCAAAAAGTGTCGAGCTATGTGCTGAGCCTGAAGGGGAGCAATCCACCCAATGCAAAACAGGCACAGGGGGAGCATTGTGAGTAAGGAGGAACTGTCATTCCGGGACCGGCCCATTAACCTCAACGAAAGCGGTGCACGCAAATGGGTCTATGCGAAAAAGCCGAAGGGAAAGTGGTACAGACGGAGAAGTGTACTGAGCCTGGTTCTCCTGGCCTTCCTGGTTGGGGTGCCTTTTCTCAGAGTAAAGGGCCACCCCCTCATTCTGCTTGACATCGCCCACCGTAAGTTCATCATTTTCGGAGCCATCTTCTGGCCTCAGGACACCCTGATTATGGCCCTTCTGATGCTGTCCTTCATACTCTTTATCATCGTTTTCACAGTCACTTTTGGCCGACTCTGGTGTGGATGGGCCTGCCCTCAAACCATTTTCCTGGAGATGGTCTTCCGGAAAATCGAGTACCTGATAGAAGGCGACTACCGCAAACGGCATGCCCTGGACAAAGGCCCTTTAACAACAGAGAAGTTCCTGAAAAAAACCCTGAAGCATCTGATCTTCGCGCTGATTGCGATTGCAATGACCAACGTTTTTCTAATGTGGTTTATTGGAAGTGAGGGCTGGCTCAAGCTGATCAAAGAACCTGTAGCTGAAAACCTGAGAAGCTTTAGCATCATGCTCGTGGTTTCGGCTGTCTTCTACTGGATCTACGCCTTCTTCAGAGAGCAAATCTGCACCATGGTCTGCCCCTATGGCCGCATGCAGGGAGTACTGCTCGACAGCAATACAATCGTAGTCTCTTATGACCACAAACGGGGCGAACCCCGGGGAGGCCGGAACGATGGTGACTGCATCGACTGCCGGCAGTGCCTGGCAGTATGTCCCACCGGCATTGACATCCGAAACGGGACCCAGCTCGAATGCATCAACTGCACGGCTTGCATCGACCAGTGCAACAGCGTAATGAGAAAAACAGGCAAGCCGGAAGGACTCATCCGCTATGCCTCGGAAAAGAACATAACCGAGGGCCTTTTTCGTATCTGGAACACCCGGAACCGGGCTTATTCAGTAGTTTTGCTCCTGCTCCTCTCTTTCTTCCTCTTTACCCTTCTCACCAGGCCCGAAATTGAGACCACGATCCTGCGGACACCCGGTCTCCTCTTCCAGGAAAATCCGGATGGACGCATCTCCAACCTCTACAAT
>PDRI01000136.1 GCA_002748055.1 Bacteroidota bacterium
GTAAAGGT
Organism: Bacteroidota bacterium; assembly: GCA_002748055.1. Classification (GTDB taxonomy): domain Bacteria; phylum Bacteroidota; class Bacteroidia; order Bacteroidales. The sequence goes on from PDRI01000136.1 coordinate 9, forward strand.
AAAAGTAGCAATTTGCCGGAAATACTTTTTAGTGGATCAGCAACGCTTATGTCCTGTTCTTTGCCGAAGCTAACTGAAAATTAACTATCTTAGGCAGTCGAAATCCGGGGCATCTTTCGGCCCTCCGAAGGCAAAGACTATTTACTACACTGAATCATAAACTCAAAATCACTAAAATGGACAACAAAAACAATAACATGGCAGTGGGTATGTCGGTTTTCGGCGCCATTTTCTTCATCTTTGGTTTTGCCACTACCTTCATTATTACGCTGACCGCTCCTATTAAAGAGATTTTTGGACTTTCGGAGCTGGCTGCCCAGCTGGTTACTTCGGCCTTCTTTATTACCTACCCGATTATGTCGATTCCGGCAGGGAAGCTGATCGATAAGATAGGCTACAAAATGACCGTAATTGCGGGACTGTTCTTCATGGCGCTGGGAAGTTTCATCTTCATCCCCGCTGCAAAATTACCGTCCTTCCCCATTTTCCTGATTGGCACCTTTGTGCTGGCCACCGGCGTTGTACTGTTGCAGGTTGCTGCCAACCCCTACGTAACTGCGCTTGGTCCCGAATCGACGGCATCGAGCCGTCTAAACCTGACCCAGGCGCTCAACTCCGTTGCCACTATGGTTGCCCCCTGGCTGATTTCCATCGCCATCTTTAAGGGGCTTACCTTCCCCCAGGACAACATGGTTGCGGCAGAGCGTGTTCCGATGCCCTTCATCGTTATGGGCGTCTTTGTCATCATCGTAGCCATTGCCCTCTTTTCCATAAAGCTGCCGGTGATTAAAACAGAAGACAAGAGTGGCAAGAAGAGTATCTGGAAATACCCCCACGTTGTGCTTGGGGCAGTTGGGATCTTCGTTTACGTTGGCGCCGAGGTTGGGAATGCCGGACTCATCGTGAACTACCTGAAGACTTCCATTGACGGGATGTCCCATGAGATGGCCTCCACCTATGCTGCCATTTACTGGGGGGGTGCCATGATCGGTCGCTTCTTTGGATCCTTTATGTTCACCGACCAGAAATTGGCGAAGAAGCTCAGCTACCTCCTTCCCGTACTCTTGCTGGCCTTCGTTTCAGGATCCTTTGTTACCGACTGGAACTGGACCATCGGGGCCACCTTTGCAGGCGCAGCACTGGTGAACTTCATCATCATGCTGGTTGGTCGCGGAAAGGCAGCCCGCACGCTGGCCATCTTTGCTCTGGCTGCAGCCCTGCTCGACCTGACCACGACCTTTACAGGCGGTCAGATTGCCCTTTGGACAATTATCTCCATTGGTCTGTTCAACTCCATTATGTTCCCGAATATCTTCTCACTGGCCGTGAAAGATCTCGACAAGGCAGAGCTTAGTTCTGCTTCAGGACTGATCAATGCCCTGATCCTGGGTGGCGCCATTATTCCGCCCCTGATGGGATCCATTGCCGATAGTGCCGGTTATACCTGGGCCTTTATCGTTCCTGCCCTCTGTTACGCTTACATCTTCTGGTATGCCGTAAAAGGGAACACCATCAGGAGATAGGCCTTTCTTGTTGGAAAACATCAGGCTTCCCCACATCCGGTTTGTGGGGAAGCTTCTTCTATTTTACAACCTAACACATAAGAATAATGCTTAAATTATCGATTGGAATTGATATTGGCGGAACGAACACCGCCATTGGTGTCGTCAATCAAGAGGGGGAAATTCTGGCACAGGAGGCCATCCCAACGCCACCAAAAAAGCTAAATCCCAGGGCTGAGCAGGCTGTCTCCGAGAAGCTCCTGAAGGACTTTATCGCTGAAATTGCCAGGGTGATTAAAAGCCTTAGCGAAAAAGTAGACAGCCCCGGTGAAATCGTGGGGATTGGCATTGGCGCACCCAATGCCAACTACAACAAAGGGAGCATTGAAGATGCACCCAACCTTCCCTTTGTTGGCAAGGTAGCCTTCTGCGAAATCCTGTCGGCCGAGCTGAACGGGGTTGAGAAGATCTTCATTACCAATGACGCCAACGCAGCAGCACTTGGCGAGAAGATCTATGGTGGAGCAAAGGACATGGACAACTTTGCGATGTACACCCTTGGCACAGGCGTAGGTTGCGGGCTCTATTACAAAGGCAATGTCGTTTACGGTGCAGATGGTTTTGCAGGCGAGTGCGGCCATAATACCATTGTCGCCGATGGCAGGCTCTGCGGCTGTGGTGGCAGAGGCCATCTCGAAGCCTATTGCTCGGCCCCCGGCATGAAAAGAACCGCTTTTGAATTGCTGGCCAGGGACAATGCCGAAGACAGCCTGCTGACTGGCTACAGTTTTAAAGACATGACCTCGAAGCACATCTATGACGCAGCTGTTGAAGGTGACCGGATTGCCCTGAAAGTTTTTGAGATTACCGGCAAGTATCTGGGAATGGGGCTGGCCTCTACGATCCATCATTTCAGCCCGGAGGCCATCTTCCTGTTTGGAGGCCCGGTTGCTGCAGGTGAGCTGATCCTGGATCCCATAAAAAAGGGCATGAAGGAATTTATGCTGCCCATCTTTGGGAAACGCGAAATCCCCATCCTGGTTTCCGAATTAGACCTGGGAAAGGCGGCCATCCTTGGCGCAAGCGCCCTGGTCTGGAATCCTTAACAGGGACATTCACGATAACAAACGGCCGGGGCAGGACAAACCCGGCCGTTTTTACTTCCAGGGGACGCATCATCAGAAGGATCCTTTGCGGAAAGACCATCTTGACTGCATCAAGCGGTCCGAAAGTCGCTGTTCCAGGCCTTGAATTCTGCGAGCTGGCGCAGCCTAATCATCGGCAATCTCACGCTGGATATTCTCGAGCGATTTGCCCTTGGTTTCGGGCATGATCCGCAGCACGAAGAGCAATTGGAGCACCATCATAAGCGTGAAAATAAGGAAGGTCGTCCCTCCGCCAAGCTTCTCAGCAATAGAAGGAAAGGAGAAGGCGATGAGGGCTGCCATAAACCAGTGGGTAAAACTCCCCAGTGCCTGACCTGCCGCTCTGACCTCATTCGGAAAGACCTCTGAGATAAAGACCCAGATGACCGCCCCCTGTGAGAAAGCAAAAAAGGCAATGTAGATAAACAGAAACAGCGGAACCGCCATACCTCCAAAGGATTCGGTATAGAATGCCCGGGAAACCATGCCCAGTGTAGCGATCAAACCGACCGAACCGATCAACATCAGGCTACGCCGCCCTACCCTGTCGATAAAGCGCATGGCCAGGAGGGTGAAAACAAAATTCACGATGCCGATTCCTGCGGTGGAAAGAAGGGCCGAACTCTCCCCCAGTCCTGTCATTTCAAAGACCCTGGGAGCATAGTAAATAATGGCATTAATGCCCGAAAGCTGATTGAAAAATGCCATTAGAAAAGCCAGTAAAACAGGCCGCCGGTATGCCGCAGACCCAAAGAGCCGCTGTTTGACTGTCCTGCTCTTCTTCGATTCCTCGATATTCCTGATGGTTTCTTCCACATTCCCGGGATTGATCAGTTCCAGCAGCTCTCTGGCCTCATCCACCAGGTTTCTTTTGAGAATGAGCCACCTTGGGCTACGCGGAATGCGCGTTAAAAGCACTAAAAAGAGCACGGCCGGAAAGGCCTCAACACCCAGCATCCACCTCCATGCATTCGGACCCGAACCCGCAATAAGATAGTTCGAAATATAGGCGATTAGTATCCCAAAAACCACATTGAATTGAAACATGGCCACCAGCCTCCCCCGCTTATTCGCAGGTGATATTTCTGAAATGTACATCGGTGCGGTAACCGAGGAGGCCCCAACACCAAGCCCACCCAGAAATCGAAACACCATGAACAGTGTCCAATTCACCGAAAGTGCCGAGCCCAGGGCTGAAACGAGATAGAAGAGCGCCACCCAGAACAAGGTCTGTTTTCGTCCAAGCCTGTCGGAGGGAATGCCCCCAAAAAGGGCCCCAATCACAGTACCGATCAGTGCAATGGAAACCGTTAGTCCGTGTTGAAAAGAATTCAGCCCCCAGATTTGCTGTATGTCCTGCTCGGCTCCTGAAATAACAGCCGTATCAAATCCAAAAAGAAAGCCCCCGAGGGCTACGGTAATCGACCAGAAGAAAACCCGCTTTTGTTTCATGAAGGAATGGTTTTAAACAAATGTAAGCCATAATCGCAATGAGCCCTGCATTCACCATCCTAAATATGAAGAATATACCCGAATAATCGGCCGGGCAGGTATCCCCGGCCCCGGCATCATCGATTCTACCACTTTGAAAGCCTGAATGTTGCTGCACTCAAATTTTGAAATCATCAGAATTTTACTAAATTGCAACAATACCCCAAATAGTCTAAATTCCCGGGCATGAAGAAAAAATTTGAATTGGAATATATGTTCAATACCTCGGCCTCCATCCTTTACAACCGCATCAGCACCCCGGAAGGCTTATCGGAATGGTTTGCCGACGATGTAAATCTGAAAAAAGACCACTATACCTTTATCTGGGAAGGAACGGAACAGGAAGCGAGAGTTGAGCAACGAAAAACAAACAAGTTTATTCGTTTTTGCTGGACAGATGACGATCCCGAATACTATTTCGAGTTTCGTATCCGCACCCATGAACTTACAGGCGACGTCGCTCTCATCATCACCGACTTTGTGGATGAGGACGAAAAGGACGATGCAATCGACCTCTGGGATACCCAGATTGCAGAACTCAAACACGCCCTTGGCCTTTAGCCAACTCTCCCAAAATAACTTAACTTTGTAGCCGTTTAGTCAGGAAATGGGAACGGTTTAGCGTGTGAAAAAGCTTCATCTACTGGTCATAAAATCATTTGTCGGTCCATTGGTGCTGACCTTCTTTTTTGTGGTATTTGTGCTCCTGATGCAGTTCTTGTGGAAGTACATCGATGACCTGATCGGCAAAGGACTCGATTTTTTGGTCATCTCTGAATTCCTGGTCTATACAAGTGCTACGCTGGTACCCCTGGCCATGCCCTTGGCCATCCTTCTGGCCAGTCTGATGACCTTCGGCAACCTGGCCGAAAACCTCGAGCTGTTGGCACTTAAGTCCTCGGGCATCTCTCTGGTTCGGATTATGGCACCGGTCATGGTCCTGTCTGCGTTTCTGGCCCTGAGTGCCTTCCTGTTTTCCAATTACGTACTCCCGCTGTCCAATCTGAAGATGCGTTCGCTGCTCTACGACATCCAGCAGCAAAGGCCCGAACTAACGATTAAACCGGGAATCTTCGACAACACACTTGAGGGCTATTCCATCCGGATTGGAGACAGGGATAGCAAAAGCAATCTGCTGAAGGACATCTGGATCTACGACCATACCGACAAACAGGGGAACCTGAGTGTCACGATTGCCGATTCCGGTTACATGAGAATGACCGACGATGAGAAGCACCTCCTGCTTACCCTCTACAATGGCAAGTCCTATCTGGAGATGCAAAAACAAAAGAAAGAGAACAGGCATGTCAAAAGCTACCCCTTAAGACGGGATTACTTTGATTACCAGGAACTCATTATCGAGATGACGGGCTTTGGACTAAACCGGAGTGATGAAAAGATTTTCCGGAATTCCTATTCCATGCTCAACCTCTCCCAGCTTCATCATTTCGACGACTCCCTTAGCAATGAGATTGTAGAAATCCTGGATAAATTCAACGGAACCCTGAGCAAGACCCTGACCGATAAACGGAAAGATATCCTGATTGATAAAGGGCATCCGCATCCCGATTCGATTAGAAAGAGAAAGGAAGCCAGGCCTTATACCGTTATGCCTTTCCATGTCGATTCGGCCATGGCCGAACTGGACAAAATGGGGCAACGGCGGGCTGTGAACCAGGCAATTACCTATGCCAGAGGAAATAAATCCGTGACCACCACCCAAAAAGGAACGACCGATCATAAGATTGCCAGGCTGAGGCGCTACCAGATAGAAATTCAACGGAAATACACCCTCAGCCTTCTTTGTCTGGTTTTCTTCTTCATCGGAGCCCCCCTGGGAGCTATCATCAGGAAGGGAGGCCTGGGTATGCCGGTGATTGTGAGTGTACTCTTGTTCCTTGTTTACCACGTTATTTCCATGATGGGTGAAAAATTTGTAAGGGAAAGCATCATTCCGCCATTCTATGGCATGTGGCTTTCCTCCTTCATCCTCATCCCCATCAGCATCTGGCTCACCTACAAGGCCGTCCGGGACTCGGTCATTCTGAACGTAGACACCTATTTCATCTGGTTTAACAAGGCCGTTCAGGGAATTCGCAAATTCTTTCGCCGTAAATGAAGATCCTGGTCCTGAGCAATAAAATGCCCTATCCTCCCAAAGACGGAGGGTCCATTGCAAGCATGAACATCATTCTGGGTCTCAGCCAAATGGGACACGATGTTCATTGCCTGGCAATGAATACAAACAAGCACCCCTTCCCAAGCAGCGCAGTTCCGGAGCACATTCGTGCCCTGATCCATCTGGAGACGGTCAGTATAAACACCGATCTTCATCCCCTGGGAATCATCTGGAACATATTTTTTTCCAGACAGGCCTACAATGCTGTACGGTTCAGAAAGAAAGCCTTCCGCAGGAAGCTGAAAGACTTGCTGAACAGGGAAACCTTCGACCTGGTTCAACTCGAAGGGCCTTATCCCGGGTACTACCTGAAAACGATCAGGAAATACAGCAAGGCCAAAATAGCCCTCAGAGCCCACAATGTTGAATACCTGATCTGGCAACAAAAAGCCCGGCATACCGAGAAAACCATCGAGCGCCTTTACCTGCGTATCCTGAGCCGGAGGCTCAGAAAGTGGGAAACGGAGATCGTGAATGCCTGTGATCTGCTTGTCCCAATCAGCCCTGTCGATGAGGCCTGTTTTCGCAAAACGGGTTTTGGAGGACCGGCGCTCACCATCGCCACAGGCCTTTCGATTGAAGACTACCCCCTGAGCCCACTGCCGGAAGGTCGGGAGATCTTCTTCATTGGTGCCCTCGACTGGCTACCCAACCAGGAAGGAATACGGTGGTTCATCGAGAAGGTGTTCAGAGGCCTGACCGAGCGCATCCCGGAATTGCTCTTTCATATAGCCGGCCGAAATGCACCACCCTCCTTTGTTGAAAAACTGCAGCACAAGAACATCCGCTTCCATGGCGAGATTGAGAATGCACAAGCCTTTATGAGGGATCACAGTATAATGATTGCCCCCTTGCTCACCGGAAGCGGAATCCGGATCAAGATCCTTGAGGCCCTGGCCATGGGACGACCTGTACTAACGACAAGCAAAGGGGCTGAAGGAATAGATGCCCGGCACGAAAAAGAACTCTTGATTGCCGATACGCCGGAAGACTTCGGTCAACAATGCCTGAAGCTGATCGAAAACCGGGAGCTTTGCCTGTCCATAGCAGAAAAAGGACGGGTCCTTGTTCGTGAGAAATTTGATACCTTTGCGCTCTCAACCCGACTTAGCAGATTTTACGAAACACAGGCATGATTCTCCTGGCAATCATATTCTGGACCGGCCTTTTCCTCATCGCCTATACCTACCTCATTTTCCCCGTCCTGCTCCGGATCCTCTCACATGGAAAAAAAGATGAATGCCCCCCTGCTAACGATGATGAGCTGCCTTTTCTAACAGTCCTTATTCCGGCATACAACGAAGAAGTGGTGCTCGAACGGAAACTGAACAGTGTTCTCGGAGCGGATTACCCGAAGCAGCGCCTTGAGATCCTTGTTGGAAACGATGCATCCACTGATCGAACCGCTGCCATTTTAAACCAGATGTGTCAAAAACACCCCTTGATCAGGGTCAGGCATTTTAAGGCCAGAACAGGAAAACCGACCATGATCAATGAGCTGGTTAAGGATGCCCGGGGCGAGTTGCTGGTCATCACCGATGCCAACGTCATGATCGATCCCGATGCCCTGAGAGAGATGGCATTCTGTTTCAGGGAGCCTGCTGTAGGCCTGGTCGATTCACAGATGATAAACCCGGACCAGGCTTCGGAAAAGCTGATGCCCCAGGAACAAATTTACAACAACAGAGAGGTGCGCATTAAACACAGAGAGGGCCTCCTCTGGGGAACGATGATGGGTCCGTTCGGAGGCTGTTATGCCCTCCGCAAAAGCCTTTACAGTCCGGTCCCCGACAATTTCCTGGTCGACGACTTTTTCATCAACATGAGGGTTCTGGAAGAGGGCTACCGGAGCATTTCCCGTCTTCCGGCACGGGTGTATGAAGAGATCCGGCACAATGAACAGCAGGAGTTTCTTCGAAAGAAACGCATCTCGGCAGGTAATTTCCAAAACCTTGTCAGATTCCGAAGGCTGCTCCTTTCCAAAAGATCGGGCTTGGCTTTCTGTTTTTTTTCGCATAAGGTCGTGCGATGGTGCGTTCCCTTCCTCATGCTGCTGACCTTCCTCAGCAGTGCCATACTCGCTTTGCATTCTTCCCTTTATGCCTTGCTGGCCTTCCTGCAGCTTTGCCTCTTTTTACTACCGCTTATCGACCATTTCACAAGGAAAATTAAGTGCCAAGTTTTACCTTTGCGACTCGTCTCACATTTTGTACTCATGAACCTTGCCCTTCTGGCAGGCTACTTTAAATATCTCGGAGGAATAAACAACAATGTCTGGCAGCCCACAAAAAGACAATAAGATCGTCCTCAACACCATTGCAGAGGCCATTGAAGACATCCGCGATGGAAAGCTGGTTATCGTGGTGGATGATGAGGACAGAGAAAATGAAGGCGACTTTATTGCTGCCGCCGAACTCATTACCCCCGAGCTGGTCAATTTCATGGCCACCCACGGAAGGGGGCTTATCTGTGCTTCACTTTCTGAGGAACGCTGTCTCGACCTTGACCTTCCACTGATGGTGAA
>PDRI01000137.1 GCA_002748055.1 Bacteroidota bacterium
GTTAAAGCGCTTTCTTTTCTTTTTTCAGTTCAGAGATCGCCATTAAGTAAGCCGCAAGAATGGCAAGCAGTATCCCGACAATCAGGACAGGATGTGGAAGGACCCTGTAAATCGCCAGCGATAAAACAACTGTGACAATCGGAGAAAGTGCGGTTGTCATAGGCGCAACGATGATGGCCTTGCCATACCTGAAGGCATAGACCAGGAACAAGGCCCCAAAGGCGTTCAGGCTTTGAACAATGGTCGCCAGATAGGGTCCCTTGAATCCCCATTCTATCTGCTGAGAAAAATCTGTCATAGATGCCGCCACCGGAGCCAATACAACGCTGCTTGCCATCATGTAGAAGAAGATGCTTTCCGCTTTCATGGTTTTATTGGCAAATCGCATCACGAAGCCCTGACATCCCCAGGCCAGCAAGGGGATGGCCGCCAGGAGTATCCATCTTTTTCCAACCACAGATGCTCCATCCTTGGGAGGGCTGAAGGACAGCAATACAATCGCCACTATTGCTACCCCGATACCCATCCATCCCATAGCTCCGGTTTTTTCTTTCAGAAAAACCACGGCCAAAACAATGGTTACAACCGGCGTCAATGACAGCAGCGGGAACACAAGGTAGGCCGGTGCGGTTTTCAGTACAATAAACAATTCCAGTTGGCCAATTGCACCAAGGAAACCCACCAGCGATCCCCAAATGATTGAGGCTTTGTCGCTGTCCAGTTTCCACCCCCTGAGGTATAAGGCAAGCAGAGCCGCCGGAATCATGGACAAAGCCCAGGCGATAAATCCCAGGCTTGCAGGAAATCCGTTTTTTTCAGGGATTTCAATCAGGGCTCCCCAGGTCCCCATGAACCCGACATGTACGATTACAAAGGAAATCCAGCTGTCTGTTCTTTTCATCGATTACTCTCCTTCCTGGGAGGTCCCCTTCTTTTTGAGGCTTTTGTAGCGCAGCAGGGATTCCAGAAAGTAGTAATCTGCGTAGATCAGCGGGACATCAACTTCCATCCCATGGGGGATGCTTCCCACACTGTGGTTCAGAATGAAATACTGATTGATTCCCTCGCGGGACATGTAGTTTTCGGAGGCCAGAGAACGCAGGATTTTCCCGGCCTCATTCCTGTAAAGCTCCCCTTTTTCAGCAGCGTATTCGCTGAGTTCGAACAAGGCAGAACAGGTAATGGCTGCTGCTGAAGCATCCCTGGGGATCTCTTTGAAGTCTTCCGGATGGTAGTCCCACTCGGGTTTTTCCGAGGTCCGGATGGCTGCATAGTCCCAGTAGGGGACTTTGTCTTCGGGAAGAGCGGGATGTTCGATTATGTAATCTGCAATGTTCTCTGCAAAAGAGAGGTAATTCTTGTCCCCGGTATAGCGGTAGCAGCTTACAAATCCATATAGCCCCCAGGCCTGCCCCCGCGCCCATGAAGATTCATCGAGGAAGCCCTGGCAGGTGGCCTTATCCAGCACTTCTCCGCTGAGGGTGTCGTAATCTACCACATGGTAGGATGAGAAGTCCTTGCGGTAGTGGTTCTTCATGGTTGTTTGGGCATGCTGCAGGGCAATGTCTCTGAATTTTTGCTTTCCGCTGAGTTCACTGGCTTCGAACAACAACTCCAGATTCATCATATTATCAACAATGACGGGAAAGAACCATTCTGTGCTGTCATCCCACGCCTTGTGATAGTTCCACGATTTTATGCACTTTGTAGTGGGGTTGTAGCGCTTAATCAGCGATTCTGCAGTCTGGATCAATACCTTTTTATAGGCTTTTTTTCCGCTAAGTCTCAGCCCGTTTCCATAGCTGCAGTTTATCATAAACCCTACATCGTGGTTTCCACTCCAATACTGTATGGTATCAAGGGCCTCTGTCCATTTGACCGCTTCCTCTTTCCAAAACGCATCGCCTGTCAGTTCGTAAATGTACCAGAGCGCACCCCCGAAGAAGCCCGATGTCCAGCCATAGACGCCGGTGGTGGTTAAGTCGCCGTTTGCATCGATGCTTCGGGGAAATCGTGTAAGGTCCTCTGCTGCATCCAGCATGTTGGTGTAGCGCTCGAGGATGAGCTCTGTTCTGTCCTGTGAAAGAATGTCGTTTTCACTCTTGCAGCCCCGGAATAAGAGTCCCGTGAGAAGAGCCGCCACTATGTACGCTGTGTATTTCATCTAAGATTAATTATTGAGCCAGGTTTCCCGGGCGTGTTTGATATATGCTTTTAGTTTTTTCAGGTATTCTTCAAGGCCCAGCAGCTCCTCATCATAGATCAGGTAGCTCATATCGGCCCTGCGAAACGCGAAGTGCCTTGCCCTGTCCATGCGGTGAAAGAAACTCTTCTCGTCGCTTGAAAGTCCTTTGGGCAGTCTGGTTTTTTCCCAGGTGGTGACCAGGTCCCGGAATACGGTCTCCCTCTCTCTCAGGTTTTCCTCAATGACCGCGACCGCCTTCTGCAGGGCAGATTCAGTGGCTTCAAGGCTCAGGAACCGTTGCTGATGTGCCTCCCCGATCGCTTTTTCCAGTTCCGACATTGCGAGGTAGGTGTGGCTGGTGTGGCTGATGAGCCTGACCATGGAGCTGAAGAGCTCCAGGTCGTAACTGTGCCTGATCCCGGCCTTCTGGTTGGCAGAAATGATCTCCATGGCCCGTTCCATTTTCCCGGCCTGAACCCTGGCTTCCTTCAGCCTGTCGGCATAGCTCCGGTTCCAGTATTCATCATACTCCACATTGTCGCCACGCGGCAATGAGGGCAAGGTGGTAAGGCCTATAGCTCCATAGTGCCAGACCCTTCGTTCGAACGATTCAAAGTAGAACCTGCTTCCCTCGATCAGCAGGAGGAATAATTCCTTCATATTCCTGCTGTTTTCTCCGTAGTAGTTCAAAAAATACTTTTCGATGAATTCTTCGGGTCCTGGATGGTCGCCGCTCCAGGACCATTCGGCTGCATGGATGAAGCTCAGCATCCAGGCCTGGTTGTGAAGCCCTGCATCGTCCCAGGAGGTATTGATCATTCCCGTAAAATACCCCGATGCCACAGAGGGCTTCAGCAGTTCGTATGAATCTGCCAGGCAACCCTTGTCTTCCTTCGATGTGGAAAAATAGGGAACCATCAGGGGGATCACCTCCGGGTTCGGATCGTAGATGAAGAGTTCGTAGCCTGCTTTACTGGCTTCCCTGGCATATTTGAAATCGGGTGTTTCGAAGGAGTAGCTTTCTGTGAGCACCATGCTTTTGGCGGGTTCAATGCCGATGGCAGGAGAATCACCAACCTTCCACCCCATTGGACGCTCCCAGCACATGACCTTTCTGCCTTTCTTTCTTAGCCGTGCTTCGGCCTTGTTGATGAATAGGGTGTAGAGGCCGCTGCGGCCGATCTCTTCAGCCTTCTTCCGGCATTCTTCGCACAGGCCCAGTTCATAGGTTTCATCCGAACCTATGTGGATGTACTCCGATCCGGGGGTGGCCGCAATGGCATCCTCCCAGAGATCAAAAAGCAGTTCATAGCTGCCTTCTTTCAGCGGACAGAATTCCCAGTTGGAAGCGGGAATCTCACGCAGATGCCTAAACCGGGGCCATTTGAGAATAAAGCTGACATGACCCAGTCCCTGCACCAGCGGAACAATCTGCACGTGGTATTGCTGTGCATAGCGTGTGATTTCCTGCATCTCTTCCATGGTGAAGGCTCCGGGAGCACCTATCTCGGGGTGACTGGGGTAGTCGAATTTATCCTCCCACTCCCAAACCAGCATATTGATTTTGTATGCAGCCAGATCGCGGATGAATTGCTCGACATATTCCCGTTTGTCCTGGTGGTGTTTGGTGTCATAGTGTGCGGCCCTTTCTTCAATATCGGGCCAGTCGGTGATTCTCATTCCGGGGATGTAGGCACCCTGGTCTCCCTTCCTGAAGATCTGCAGCAGGGTTTGCGTGCCATAGAACAATCCGGAAGCACCTTTGGCCCTGATGTAAACCCGGTTCGGGGTGGTGTGGAGTTCGTATTTTTGCAGCGCCTGCTTTTTTGAAAGTCCGGGGGTGTTTTCGGAAATACCCCTGCGCGTCAGAATGATGGATGGTCCGGCCGGGGCATTCGTGATCACCGCTTCAATGCCCCACCGTTCGCGGAGCTGAGAAGCCAGCTCTGTGGCTGCGAAGCGATCCTCCGGAGAGGCTTTCCGGTCCAGTACCACCGATACTTTTGGGCCGGGTACAAAGTCTTCTCCTCCCAGGCTGACCTGCTGGGGGTGGGGAATCAGATGAATCCCCGCATCGAAAAGCTCAGAACCAGCTGCTCTGAGTTGCACATGGAAGATGGTAAACAGAAGCAAAGGGATCAGTAAGATGCGCATCTTTCCTGCCTTTCGGCATGGATTCGGAAGGCCGTTAATCCAGCTCCCTGAATCATCGGTTTCACTACCTTTGTATTTCATCAGTTTCAGGTTTGAAGGCCTGGACAAATATAGGAATATATTTACGAAAGCTTTCATATTGAAACGGGAGTCTTATACAAGGTTACCACTAATTCATGGATAAAAAGAGAGGTCGTTTATCTGCCCGATGGCCGGTCTTTTATTGTATTTGTTTCGATGCCTGTTGCTACCGCCCGCACCGGAACGGAATCGCTTTGGAAAAGGCTGTTGAGAAAGCGGGCAGTGTGTTTTATGGTCAATGGACCGGGTTTGTTAATCAGCCAGGAGATAGACAGAAATCATGGCAATCACCATTCCGGTAAGTATGATGGGGCCGGGGATGACCATGTATATGATCAACGAGAGCAGGACCGTGATCATCGGGGCCACAGCGTTGGTCAGGGGGGATACAATAATTACCTTGCCGTATCTGATGGCATAAACCAGCATGAGTGCTCCGATTGCGTTCAGGGTATGGATGATTCCGGCCAGGTAGGGCCCCCTGAACCCCCAGTATATCGGCTGACTCATATCCGTCATCAGATAAGCGATGGGGGCGAGGATGAGACCGGTGAGCATCATGTAAAAAAAGATGCTTTCGGCCTTCATGAAGGTGTTGGCCTTCTTCATGAAAAAGGCCTGGATACCCCATGCCAGGAAAACCAGCAGGGCCAGGAAAAGCCAGAGCGAACCCGAAGTCGACGATCCGTCGGCCTTCTGTATGGACATGAGCAGGATGGCCGTAAGGGCCAGGCCAATCCCGATCCAGTGCCGGACAGAGGTTCTCTCCTTCAGGAAAAGTACCGAGAACAGAATGGTGACCACCGGGGCGAGAGAGATGATGGGGAAAACAAGATATGCCGGTCCGCAGACCAGCGCATGAAATAGCGCCAGTTGTCCGCCCGCCCCGGTCAGGCCGATGAGTGATCCGTAAAAGACGGCCTTCCAGCCATGGTCGAGTTTCCAATTGATCAGGGAAAGGGCAATCAGCGCGCAGGGTATCATGGTGAGCGACCAGACCACATAGCCGAGCGTGGCGGGAAAACCCGCCTTCTCGGGCAGCTCGATGAGTGCCCCCCATGCGCCCCAAAAAAGGGTGGTAATCAACGCATACAGCAACCAGGGCTTCTTCCACATAACCGTGACAGTAGAGGGTTTATACAATGATCAGTTCAATCCCGAGGTTTCTTAACCGGGCCTTGTCTTTTTCCCGAATACCTGAATCTGTAATGACCGTATGAACCTTGTTTGCAGGGGCGATGAAAGCAAATCTCCGTCGCTGGAACTTCCTTGAATCCGTCACCACAATTACTTTTTTCGCCATTCCTATCATGATCGAATTCACATAGGCTTCCTCAATATTTGGGGTAGAGAGCCCGTGTGAGGTGTCAAAACCATCCACTCCGAGGAATAACTTATCGCAATAGAAATTCTTGAAATTATCCCCCGCAAGTGCACCAATGAGGGACAGGGATTTTTTCCTCAATACACCCCCCGACATCAGCACATTGAAGTTTTCATGTTCGGAGAGAATGCTTGCAATATTCAGTGCATTCGTGATGATGGTCAGACTGCTAAACTGCTCAAGTACCTTCGCAATCTCTGTCGTGGTAGAACCTGAATCGAGAATCACCGTATCACCATCTTCGATGAGCTTAATGGCAGCTTTGGCAATTTTCTGCTTTTCCCTCAGAAATTCTTTCTGTTTTTCCGATACCGAGGGATCTGTCTCCAGCCGGTAATACTTCACCTTGATGGCTCCTCCACGCGCTCTGATCAGCATGTTCTGCCGCTCGAGATGGGCAAGGTCGTTTCTGATGGTGACCGTACTGATGCCGAATTGCTGACTGAGGTCACTCACGGTAACCTGGCCTTTCGCCTCAAGTTCTTCCAGTATTTTAGCTCGGCGCGAAACAGTTGACTTGCTTGATGATCGGTTCATAAACTGATAGTGATTTTGTTTGTTCTGCACGGGTCTCCGGAACCGGCTGCAATGCTAATCGTTCAGCATGCAAAATAAGCAAAATCCAATGAAAACCAAGTCTCAGCTAGAGTTTCCTGGTTTGCAATTTATTATATATCAACCTCTTAAGGATCTTGTTTTCATTTAGAAACATCTCTTAAGCATTTGTATTACAGCGTATTGCAAAAGATGCAACTCGCTTGCAGGATCACCCGCCGGGGTACATGCGCATTGCCCGGTCATCATCCTAAGGATCCTTGCTGCCCTTTCCCGCTATCTGCCAGCCATACTGCCGGGAGAAATAACTGCAGATCTTCCGGCTGCGGCAAAACCGCATCGCAAGCAGGTGGTCATCGTTCTGGATACCATGATCCCGATCAGGAGAAGCCATGCAACACTTTTAGCTGGTTTACGCATCAATAATTTAACATCCGGGAAGCTCCCGTTAAAGCGTGTTTACCCTTAATTGTAGCCCGGAGTTTGTTGCAACTGCGGTGCTTTGTTGATTTCATCTCTTGATAATGGCTGCCAGTAGGCATTGGCATTCATTTCACGTGCATCTGGTATTGTTTGCTCGTCGTAGAACCAAATTGTACCATCGGTAAAGTGATAGATACTGATGGGGTGGACATCTTCGATAACATCCTGAGCAACCATCCATTTGCGCATCGTGTAATAGCGGTCGCCTTCGCCAAAGAACTCAATCTGACGTTCATGGCGGTAAAAGTCACGGGCTTCTGCCTGATCGGCAGTAACCCGGTCTGGTAAGCCGGCGCGGTTACGGATCATGTTCACGGCCCTCATTCCTTCTTCAACTTCATTCAGCTCAATACATGCTTCTGCATAGTCCAGTATCACTTCGGCCAATCGGAATTCAATCCAGGCATTCCGGTTTTGATAGAATTGACCAACGATGTCTGGTTCCATGTATTTTTTCAGGTAGTAGCCATTTTTGGTTCCATTCCAGGCTTCAATTAAGCCCTGGCGGGTATCGTATCCGGGAGTGTATCCTTCGGTTGTTGAATTAATATAGGCACTGATATTCGTGTTGAATGTCTCCTGATCTAATCCAACATAGCTGCTCATACTGGTTCCCAACATATAACTGGTCTGAACTTTTCCGTTTGTTTCAGCTCTGGCCTGCCAGGGCGCACCATCGTACAATATGGTAGCGTAAAAACGAGGTTCACGGCCTACGTAGGGGTTGATTTCCGGATCGGCTTCCAATTCAGCCGTTGTTGCTGTTCTGAAGTTCTCGTCTCCGGGATTGTATTTGTCCCAGTCGAAAGCAGAGCCATCTTTCATTTCAAATTTACGTACTACCGGTTCCAAGGGGTTGTTATTTCCCCAGTTGTGGTATCCGCAAGGCCCCCACCATTGATTCTGACGAATGCGGTTACCATCTGCCTGATTATGGTTAATTCCCCAAAGAACTTCGTCGTTCCAGTCTCCGGTTTGTAAAAAGATACTGGCAAAATTATCGGCATAAGCAGCAAGGTCTGCATCCGTCATTACAGCAGGAGGATCGGCTGTTCCGCCTGTTAGAGCATAGAGGCCGTAAGTCCCATCCATAATGGCTTTTGCAATGGTTTTAGCATCCTGTAGTAAGGATTCTCTTGAATGTGAAGAGAATGAAACCAGGGGATCTGAAGAACCACCACCATGCATTAGTTCACCGGTGCTCCAGCTTAATAAGCGTGATTTTAACGCAGCAGCTGCACCTTTGGTGGCACGGCCCAGTTCAATGTCATCTTTTTCAGGTAGCATTTGAATGGCTTTATCAACATCAGCAAGAATAAAGTCCAGCGTTTCATCTAAACTCGAACGGGTTTGCGTAGAAAAATCGCCGCCCAGTTCATAAGGAGTATCAGTTAAAACTACTCCGCCATACGAACGCATCAGGTTGGTATAGTTGAAAGCTCTGATAAAGTAAGCTTCTCCTTTCATTCTTTCTTTCCATGCAGCATCTGTTGCAACCTTTTCGGGTACTTCGTCGATATTCGCCAGAAATACGTTAACGTTTTTAATGTTTTCGTACATTGGTTCCCAACGAATCCATGCAAAACGGTTGTTTCCAAAGTGTCCCAGCTGATCAGGGCTCATGGTTCCTTTAATGTTGGTATAAGCACCTGGACGGTGAATACACAGGCATTCATCCGTAGCACTTGCCAATAAGTCTTCTCGTAGTCCTAGTGTTCCGGAGTTGGAGGTATTGCTCCAACCACCTTTACCACCAATAAAGTCGTAGCACTTTCCCAGATAGGCTTCGGTGAGGTTGATGTCTTGAAAAACAGACTCTTCGGTGAACGAATCAACAGCTTGCTTGTCGAGAACATCCTCGCATGATGTTGCTGCGAATAAGAGCGTCAACATCATAAATGAATATCCTAATGTATTTTTCATATTCTGTTATTTTCTAAGTTCATTA
>PDRI01000138.1 GCA_002748055.1 Bacteroidota bacterium
AATACGGTATCTGCCGCGGCTGCCCGGCAATGCTCACCCGGTCCCCTCGCATCCGCAATAACGGGGGTAATGAGATACCTCAGTTCCTCGATCAGATTGCCCTGATTAAGTACCGACTGTTGTTTCAGGCTGTCCACATTTTGAAAGCCATCGGCCTGAATACCCGTCACGTTTGCAGGACTATAGCCTTCGGTCTTCAGATCGTACTGCATCAGGCCGGTGGTGCTCTCCAGGGTATCACGTATCGGAATGACAAAGCCCTGGTCATGGCACACTGCCCAGGGTACCACATCCTTCTCAAGGCTGATACGCGGCTCGGGATTCACACGAATGATAACCGTGGTGTCCTTTGCCGGACAATTCAGTGTGGAAATAAAGGGTTTGAAGTGATAATTCACCGTGCCCACCGCCAGGCCGGTATTTACAATAGCGCTCTGGTCGAGGGGAAGCGATGTCCTGAGGCTGTCGGGAGGAACTATCACATCATTCACCCCGTCGGGATTATCGACAAGCAGGCGGTAATAAACAGGATGGGTCGTATAGACCTCCGGATCGGTCTTCAGCATGAAACCATCATTGTAGCAGAGGCTGTCTTCATTCAACAGAAATTGATAGGCCAGCCTCGGCGAGGGGTTCAGGAGCAGAGTCAGTGTCGTATCTGTGCCATTCCCACACCACCGGCCCTGAAAACCCGGACGGGTATCCTTAATACGCGCCCTGAAACGGAAGGAAATGGGCTGGATGGTATCGGTATTGTTCAGCAGATAGTCCGTAACATCCTCATCGGCGTTAGCCGATTCGCGACCCGACAAATCAAAGCCCGTAATGGCTCCGGCATCGTAGCTGATCTCAAGATTCCAGTATGGCTGTCCTTTCACATTCTGGGTCAGCAAGTCGTCCACATAAATACTGATAAAGGTACTGTCGCAAAGCATGGTCTCACCGAAATCCTGTATGCGGATCCGGGGTGTCGGATTCACCCAGATCGTAATGGGATCGGGCGTCTCTGTGGGCTCACAATTCAACTTGTTCCCGCTGTCTCTGTTGTCGAAAATCCTGGGTTCGAAAATGTAGTTCACCTCCCTGGCCTCAAGGCTGTGGTTCACCAGGCTGTCCCGGACGTAGCCGGGCAGCAGCAAGGTGTCACTTACCACAACCGGGCGCTCATAGACCGTTACGACATCGGGATCGTAAAGGGCCTTCACAATAAATTTCTGTTCGAAGTCGGGGGGCAGTTCTCCCAGTCCGTTCAGAATGCTAAAGTCGACGACCCCATGGTTGCAGAACAGGGTATCATTGGGCTGAACAATGATGCGGGGCCGCGGATTAACCCAGATCGTAATGGTGGTATCGCTAACAGCCCCGCAAGTGATTACACCCCCAATCGACGGCGTAAAACGGTAAATCACTTTGTGGACAGCTGTATCGTTATTCACCAGAAAATCAGTGAAGGAAAGCTCATCACCCTCATATACGATGCCCCCGGGATGTGCCCCTGTAATGGAATCATCCGCAAAGGTTTCGAGCAGATATTGCCAGGTTCCGTTGATCTGGATGTTTGGATTGCTGACCGTGAAACTAGCATAACTATTGCTGCACAGAATCGTGTCAGTCACCGATACATGGATGTCGGGCCGGGGATTCACATGCACCATATAGTCAATGGTATCGCCGTTCATGCAATCATCTCCATCACTGTCGGTAATGAAAGGAATCAATCTGAATCGTGCACTCCTGCCCACTGCAGCCTGGTTGCCCAGATTGAAATTGAAAATGGTGTCACTCCTAAACTCCCTTATGTCGGTTGTGACACCGCTAATCCCCTCATCCGGAAGAATCATCAGCTTGTATTTCCAATCGCCTCTGACCAGTACATTGGGATTCCACACCTCGAGCGATATGGACTCCCCATCACAGATCGTGGTCTCGGAAATGCGCGATCGAATCTCCGGTACAGGATTCACCCATATAACAATGGTCGTATCCTCACCACCTGCACAATAGAGGCCATCCTTTACCGATTTAGTTGGAGAAAAGCGGAAAGCCACCTTGTGTAATATGGTATCGGTGTTGAACAATTGTCTGAATATCACGGTTGAATCTATGCCCACAATTGAATCATAGGCCAGGTCAATAGCAGGATCGGGATCGATCACCAGGTTATACTCCCACGAGCCCCATACGAACTGGTTCGGATTGTGAATATTGATGTTGGCAACAGCCCCGCTACAAAGCACAGAATCGACAGCAATGACCCTGATGGCCGGTGTCGGATTTACCCGGACATAGATGGTTGTGTCGTTCAGACTGGTGCAAATGTCACCGCTATCGGAAGGCTCAATAAAAGGACTGAAGTGATACGTGGCTTCCTGCCATACGGTATCGGAATTCGTAAGATTGTCGTGCAGATTCAGCTCGGTATAGACACTATCTGAAGGCAGAAGCCCGGTCAGCCCGTTGTAACTGATCTCGAGCCGGTATTTCCACTCACCCATAGCAGACAGATGAGGATTCATCACTGCAAAATTGATGTCGTCCTCATCACAGATGGTATCCCTTACATTGACTTCGATATCCGGCACCGGGTTCACCAGGTAATCGTAAGTCTGCGCGGGTCCTTCACAGCTGTATCCACTATTGGTAAAAACAGGTACAACAGTGATCGTGGCAAGCTCCACACCCAGGCCATTGTTCACGGCCTCGAATGAAGGAACATTTCCGTTTCCACTGGCGGGAAGACCAACAGCGGGATTGGTATTCATCCAGCGATAGCTGGTGGTACCTCCCGTACGGTCTGTCGTAAAAGTAAGCTGATCTGTCATTTCCCCATCACATAGCAACTGATCGGGCGGTTCAAATACCTGGGCTGTGGGGTTTACAATGAAGCGGAAGGTTTTTGCAGGTCCGTCACAGGCTTTCGCTGCAAATTCAAAATGCGGGGTAACGGTGATGGTGGCAATTAGCGGAGCCGTACCCGAATTGACAGCCACAAAGGCAGGAAGCTCACCGCTTCCACTGGCCGGAAGCCCAATGGCAGGTGTATCATTGGTCCAGGTAAAGGTGCTTGTCCCCATGGTTCTGTCTGTCGTAAATTCCACCGGTGTAGTGCTATCACCAGGACAAACCATCTGATCATCAACATCATTTACCTGGGCAGTCGGGTTCACTGTAAAGCTAAACTGTTTGGGCGGGCCATCGCAGCTCAGCCCTTTGTAGCTATAATGAGGCGTAACCACAATGGTTGCCACTACTGGTGTATTGCCTGCATTCACCGCTGTGAACGAGGGCAGATCGCCAATGCCTGAAGCTTCAAGACCTATGCCGGGGGTATTATTTGTCCAGCTATAACTTGTGCTTCCCAGGATGCGATTGGTGCTAAAGGAAACCAAGGTGCTGCTCTCTCCATTACAGAGCAGCTGAGGGACCACATCATTAACCTGGGCCTGCGGATTCACAAATATGCTGAACTCCCTGGCCTCGCCAGCACAGGTCTTGCCTCCAAGCTCAAAATGCGGTGTCACAGTGATGCTCGCGGAGTCGGGCGCATTGCCCGCATTAACTGCGTTAAAATCGATTGCTCCGCTTCCGCTGGCCGGCAGTCCGATCGACGTGTTACTATTCACCCAGGTATATGTGACACTCCCGCCAATACTTGGCGAGCTGAATTCCACTTTGTGGGGCTTCTGGTGACAGATGACCTGGTCGGCAGGCTGGTTCATGCGTACAGTTGGATTCACCCTGATCTTGAAGTTTCTCGCTAAACCGGAGCAGGAAACGCCACCAAAATCGTAATGAGGAACCACCTCAATGTTGGCTTCTATGGGGGCATCCCCGGAATTTTCCGCGACAAATTCCGGTATGCTGCCACTGCCCGATGCAGGGAGCCCAATAGAAGGATTATCATTGGTCCAGGTATAGCTTGTTGTTCCCCCCGTGCGATCGCTGCTAAATACAATCTCTGCAAGGGTTTCCCCATTGCAAATGACGGTATCATTGGGTTGATCCATATCTGCAGTCGGGTTGATGTAGAGCGTAAAGTCTTTGGGAGGCCCGGAACAGTCCTTCCCCTTAAAGCGGAAGGTGGGAGTAACTGTAATTATCGCCTTAACAAAGGAGGACCCCGTATTTATGGCCGTGAAATCCAGATGACCAGTACCACTGCCAGCTATGCCAATTCCCGGTGAAGAATTTACCCAGTTGTAGAGGACTTCCCCTCCCTGATTTGGGGATGTGAAACCGACAACAACCTTCGACCCGTTACAAACCGTCTTGTCCTGGGGCTTATCTACCTGGGCTGTCGGATTAACGAAAATCTTAAATCGCATGGACGGTCCTGAACATGACAGGCCCGAATGAGTGTAGGTAGGGACAACCGTAATCACTGCTGAATCGGGAGCTACACCCGGATTCCGGGCCTCAAACGAGCGGATACTCCCCATTCCGGAGGCCTCCAATCCAATGGCCGGATTGCTGTTGGTCCAGCTATAAGTCGTTGTGCCGGGACTTCGATCGGTGGAAAACACAATTTCGGCCGTATTCTCTGCGTGACAATACACCTGGTCGGCTACTTGATCTACAGCTGCCTCGGGATTGACCCTGAGATTTGAGTAAAAGGTATCGCCGACGCAGCCATCCGTACTGGTGGGAACGATGGTGAAAATAAGATCCTGAGAGCTTGGGGTAGCGTTAAACGCTGATCCGGAAATGTTTCCGGTTCCGCTGCTTGCCAGGCCAGTAATACTGACGAGATTGTCCCTGGTCCATGCAAAACTGGTCTGGTCATCCATCCCATTGCTTGTGGAGAGCGTGATTGGCTGAATAGCACCACCTGTACAAATGGTTTGATCGCCGATTCCTGCCTGCCCGATGGGTTTCTTCAGAAAAGTGATGGACACTTCATCAGCGTCACTACAACTCCCATTGGTCTCGGTCCACCTGAACTCATAAGTACCGTAGGTCGTTACTGTTACACTACTTGTAGGGGAAGACGCATTCCCAAAAACCGGTGAAGAATCCGGGCCTGATACATAGCTCCAGACCCCGGAGCCCGTACTCTCGACTGCGTTCAAGGAGTAACTCAGGGATCCACAGATTTGATCATCGGCACCTGCATCGGCTGAAAGGAGACAGGTATCCAGCCCTCCCATAGTGTAAAAAGAAAGCGGAGCTGAAAGGTTGTTGTATTCGGTAGTGAGCCAGGCCTTGGACCGGCTGAGCCCCGCAATCCTCACTTCGTCGATAGAACCATCAAAAGGCTTTGTCCCGCCATTCGGGTGGGCCGAAATCGGTTGGTTTCCAATCGCAACACCCACACTGCCATCTGTGTCAATATTCCCAGCCAGATTCAAGTTGCTACCCAGCTCGCTTCCATTGTAATAGAGCTTTTCACTGATCCCGTTATACACCGCCGTCAGGTATTGCCAGCTGCCCGTGCTTAAAACCGAAACCTGGGGTTGAAGAGTTTTCGTGCTGCCATTCAGCTTCAGATGCATAAGCAACTGATCTCCCACGTATGTGCCGAGCATCCAAAAATGGTCTTCCGGATTCGTGCCGGATGCCTTGGAAACAATCCTGGCATCCGGCATACTGAAAGAAGCAGGATTCACCCAGGCTGAAACAGTCATGGCAGCCCCGGCAATATCGATATTCCCGATCTCGATGCGGTCTGTAGCATCGGCTGCCTGAAAGGCCTTCCCCTTTCCTACGATTCCACTGCTCTCCTCATCTGTCCCTATGGCGGACCCATTGTTATTTCCTGCAGCATCACTGGCATCATCCTCCAGGTGATACACAGAAATGTAATCGGACCAGACTTCCGGATCCGAAGGGTCGGCGGGGTGAACCGGATTCCCGAAATACAGATACAGGATGGTGTTTTCAGAAACCAGAAGCGTCGGAACCCTGACCCAGGCCACAAAATGGCCACTGGCAGGATCGTAGTTTTCAATCTCGTGCTTCAAAATGCTGGTCCCGTCGACGGAAGTAAATACCAGATCCCAGCCATTCTCGCTGTCGACATGGCCGCCTTGATGGGAAACGGATTTGAGCTCCCCATCCGAGATCTCGAACAATACCGGGAAATCGACGTGATTGGATCCGCCGTCAACCCGGGTATGATCTATGCGAATTTCCTTGCGATAGCAATAGCCATTGAGCCACGCGGCTTGTGCGTAAGTCTCGGCAGACACGGAAAGAAAAACGATCAACCCGACCAAAAAAGCGCGCAGAAAGCGAAGCTCCTTTCCCCATCCAAAGCCTGAAACCAGTTTGGTCAACAAGTATTGCCCGCAATGTAGTCTCACTATACTAACAAAATAATCCCAGGCCCATCCTCAAGCAAAAAATGGCTTTCAGCAGCAGCCTTGGATATAGACTTAAAATCGTTTAGTTTCGTTGCTTATACGCTATATACAGGTGTAGGTTGCTCTAATCTAGGAAATAAAAGTCGTAATGACGAATCAGTTCGTGTGGAAAAAGTCATGGAGTACCTCCAGAGACCGGATTTCTCCCATGCCATCGGTGTGCAATCGATAGTATTTCATGAGCAGTTCAAGCACCTGGCGACGCTGCTCCCCATTGAAATCGGTTGAGCACTTATCCTTGAAATCCAAAAGCATATAGCGACCCCAGAGCCGGCTTTCTTCTAAATTGAGACATGTTGCCGGGTCGCCCTGAACGGAAACATACTGTCCCTTCTCCATATCAAAAAATGGCCTACTGGGAAGTGCCTCAGATTGTGGAAAAAAACCCAAATATTTTGAAAGCTGAAATAAAAAAGCAATATGAAAATCGGGAGATGAGCTTTCCATGGCATCCAGGTAACGAATGCTGTTGATCAAATAGGTGGCCAACACAGGGTTGGCTTCCTCTTCCCTGACCACACGGTAGAGGACCTCGGCTATGAATATGGCCTGGGTACTTCGCACGATATCGTAGGGAAGCCGGTTCAGGGGAAAGGCCCTTGTCACCTCCTTCACCAGGTGCATGTCGGCACCTTCCTTGTAATACAATTCAAAATCGAGGACAAACAGGGCTTGAAAGAGATTGGAGCGGTGCTGCTTTTTGGAGCGTCTTACCCCCTTCATAAGATAAGTCTGACGCCCATACTGCTCTGTATAACAATGTAATACCAGACTTGATTCGCCATAGCGTGTCGTGCGTAGTACAATCCCCCTGACTTTTGTGATCATGGTCAGTGAATAAACAAAAGCTTGGTGATGTGCGACTGGCTGCCATCGGAATTGGAGAGAAAGATCAGATAGACCCCGGTAGCCACACGCTGACCCGCGAAATTCGTGCCATCCCATAAGGCCTGCCCCCCAAGTGATTCGGTCTCAAAAACAATGTTTCCGCTGATGTCGGTGATCTTTACAGTCGTCTCTTCCACAAGCCCTTTAATGGCAACCTTGCCCTCGTAGCCCTCCCGAACAGGGTTCGGATAGACCACCACATTTTCGTAAAACCGGCTCCCGTCGTGTGCCTCACCCATGTAGGAAATAATCCCTGCATCGGTCCCGAAAAAGACCTCCCCGGAAACCCCATTCACACAAATGTCTATAATGTTGTCGGACAAGAGCGGGCTGTTGGCGGCATTGAAGGTGGCAATGGTCCGCTGCCCGTCATCCGAAACCAGGAACACCCCTCCGCCTTCGGTACCCAGCCATTTACGATTTGCCCCGTCAACTGCAATGGAACTCACTACCATATCTCCCAGCAGAACATCAGCATTTCCCGAACCATCATTCTTTGGAATCAGGACCTCCTGGGCATATACACCTTCCTCATGAAAGAGGCGCCACGGACTGTAAATCACGAGTACACCCTGGTTGGTTCCAAGCCAGATATTACCTTGACGATCCTCCGCAAAACAACGCACATCGTTTGTGATCACCTTTCCGTTTCTATCAATGACACTGAAACGCTTGTAAACATCATCGGATTCATCGTCCGGGGTCCCGTTTGTATCCATGGCAAAGAGGCCGTTCGAACGTGCCACAATCATCCAGATATGCCCCGTCTGGGTAAACAGAAGGCTATGCAGGGCGCTGAAATCGCTCAGCTTGTTATCCAAATCGAAAGACTTCCAGCTGCCATCCGGTTTCAATACCGAAATCGGTTCCGGCACATTGGAATTGTTCATCCAGAGGTTTCCGCTATCGTCGAAGGCCAGTCCACCGATTCGGACAAAACTCCCACCACTGATAATGCTTTGAAGACTGCTATTGTCTGGCATATATTGCGCAAGTTGTTCCCCGTCCCTGAACTCAAAAAGGCCATAACCCCAGGATCCGGCAAAAACATGACCCGGATCAGATGGATCGACAGCCAGGCAAAAGAGGTCCTTTGCGCTCCAGTCGGCTTTGTAGCTCCATTTGTTTTCCACAAAGCTTTCGATAATGGCTGGCTTATATAGATTTCCCCATGAGCCGCTTGTGCCTCCCAGGACCGAATACAGGTGATTTTTCGAGGCGGCCATCTCAACAACATTGCTTGAATAAGGGCCGTTTGGCATAACCCGCCAAACCCTTCCGTTGGTATTGGTATACAATCCATTGCCCCAGTCTGCAAGCCACAGATTGGCATGCTTATCAAGCGCAGC
>PDRI01000122.1 GCA_002748055.1 Bacteroidota bacterium
ACCGCATTGATCAGAAGGTCGGGCGAAAAATCCAGAATCTCCTCATAGTAAAGAAACCTCCGGGAGTTGAATAAATACCTGAGTTTCTCCCGATCCACATCATATACCCCTACTTCATGATCGAGGCAAAGAGATTCCACCAGCCATGAGCCCATATTTCCGGCTCCGATAATCGCAATACGCATCTTAGTCTGATTCTGCTTTAGGTTCTTGAACACGCTTTATTTTCTGGGATTGAAGCATTAGGTCGGCCATCACAATGGACGCGGCAGCTTCCACCACAACAGGCACCCGGAGGGCAATGCAGGTATCGTGCCTGCCCTCGATTGAAAGTGGCTCGACCCGGCCTGTTTCCAGATTCAGGGTATGCTGTACCTGATGGGTGCTGGAAGTAGGCTTCACAGCTACCCTGAAAACAATGGGATTTCCATTGCTGATGCCCCCATTGATGCCACCGGCATGATTTGTTTCGGTCTGCCCTTCAGGATCCAGAATGTTATCGTTGTGCTCACTTCCCCTCATCCTGGCTGCACCAAAACCTGCGCCAAACTCCAGGCCCTTGATACCGGGAATGGAAAACAGGATATGGCCCAAAAGGGCTTCGACAGAATCGAAGAAGGGCTCACCCAAACCGGCCGGTACGCCATCAATAACACAGCCCACAATGCCCCCGATTGAATCCCGGTCCTGAATAGCCTGGTCCACTGCTGCCTCGACAGCTGTACTGCCTCCAGCCTCCAGCAAACTGGCCTCGACCCTAAGCGGGGCAATCATCTTCTTTGCAATGGTCCCTGCTGCAATCAGCCCCAGTGTCAAACGGCCCGAAAAATGCCCCCCCCCGCGATAATCCTGAAAGCCTCCAAACTTTTGCTGGGCAGTGAGATCGGCATGGCCCGGACGGGGATGCTTCACCAGATGGCTGTAGTCCTTCGAGCGCACATCGCTGTTCTGAAAAAGGACCATCAGGGGTGCCCCCGTAGTATGCTGCCTGAAAACCCCCGACATAATCCTGGGTTCGTCGCGTTCCTGCCGGGGGGTCGTTCCCTTTGCACCGCTTCTGCGCCGTGCCAGATCGGCGTTAAAGTCTTCCGGTTTAAGCGGCAATCCGGCTGGAACCCCGTCGATCACGATGCCCACCGAGTCCCCGTGGGATTCCCCGAAAATACTTATGCTAAATGCCTTGCCAAATGTATTCATGAACGGTTAATGATGCTGTAAATATCCTTTAATTGCTGCTGATCAAACTGGCCGGGTGCAGTCTCGCTTCCCTTCCCCACCGAAGCAAAGGTGAATTCAGCTCCCAGAGAGGGTGCAGCCAGCCGGGTGATCCGGCCATGGTTTCCCATGCCCAGAATAACCTTCCGTCCCGGGAGACGGTATAAACCAAGTAATGCAGCTGCCTCCGTTTCCTTATTCACCCGGGTGGCCAGCTTGGCAATATCCGCGCCTGCCTCATAACAGGCCCTGAGTATATCCTCCAGTTCAGCCGGTGCGGGGGTCGATTCATAATGATGATAAGAAATGATCACTTCACAGTTGTGCTTGCGGGCCAGCGCAATCAATGCCGATTTGAACGCTGCCCCTTCTTCGAGCTCGACATCGATGCAGGAAGCGCCAAGCCGGATGCAGGTCGAAAGCATACGCATCCGCTCATCCCTGCTGATGGCCCCGGGCCGGCAGGTTGCTATTGTAGGGATGCCATCGGGGATCATGCCCCAAACCTGCTCCGGATCTGCTTTCAGCAGATCCATGCGCAATTCGAGCATCTCAACCCCCTGCGCCACTGCAAGTTTAAGGTCTCTGAGACTGGAGATGCTAACACAAATCATGAATCAGGGATTTTAGTTCATCCAGGGAAAGGAGGCGTATAACCGCATTTCCCAGACCTTCGAGCAGAATAAAATGAATTCCGGATCCCTGCTTCTTCTTGTCCTTGCAAACATTCTCGCTGATGAGTTCAGCATCGATCACTGCCTCCACCGGCAGGCCTGCCGACTCAATCAGCGCCCCAAGAGCTTCTGTTTCTGCTGCCTTCATCAGGCCAAAATGCTGCGAGATCCGGGATGCATAAAGCATACCCAGGGCAACAGCCTCTCCGTGGAAGTGTTCACCATTGCGTTCAATGGCATGACCAATCGTATGTCCGAAATTCAGCAGACGTCGCAGGCCTCCTTCCCGCTCGTCCTTCTGAACGATATCGACCTTGGTTGCAACGGAGACAGCGACAACCTGCTCCATGATTTGCGAATCCCTGGCCAGCAAGCCTTCCATGTTTTCTTCCAGATAGGCCAGAAAGCTGCGATCACAAATGGCACCGTACTTGATTACCTCGGCAATGCCGGAAACATATTCACGCTCGGGCAGGGTTTGCACCAGGTCCAGGTCGCACCATACAAAGGCAGGCTGCACAATGCTTCCCACCAGGTTCTTGTATCCGTCGAGATTTACACCGTTCTTGCCACCGATACTGGCATCGACCTGGCCCAGCAGTGTGGTGCTGATAAAGCCAAAGCGAAGCCCCCGAAGCATGGTAGAGGCCACAAAGCCTGCCACATCCGTTGCAAGGCCACCTCCAACCCCAAGTACGAGGGTGTTGCGATCTACCTCCATGGCCAAGAGCTCCCGATACAAGGAAGCAACCGTTTCAAGGGTTTTAAAGGCTTCTCCGGATGGTATGGCAATGCACTTATAGCCGGAGAAAACCTGGGCATGAAGGTCCAGGACCTTTTCATCAATCAGGATCAGGGGAGGAGGATCGAGGCTGGCGATCCTGGCCGATAAGCCCGTTCCAATTACAATATCCGTTGTTCCGGATGAGGCTTTAAGCCGAATGTTTTGCATGGTTCAGTCTTCCTGGTTCATCACCCGGGTCTGATGGTTAATTGACTCCTGGTGAATTGACCGGAACAATTTAGTAATAAATTCTTCGCTGAGTCCCTTTCTGGTTCCCAGACTCAGGCGGCTGTGCAACATATCGTCCCAGCGCTTGGTCTGCAGTATCGTGATGTTGTTTTTCTTCTTATGCACGCCAATTTTCTCCGCGATCTGCATGCGTTCCTCCAGCACATTAATGACACGGTCGTCGAGTTTGTCGATCTGGTCACGCAATTCGGCCAGTGTAAGCATGAGTTCCTCCTTCACCTCCGGGTCGCGCAGCACCAGGCGGCTTAGAATAGCATCCAGGCCTTCGGGTGTAAGCTGTTGCCTGGCATCACTAAGGGCCTTGTCGGGATTGCAATGGGTCTCGATAATCAGCCCGTCGAAGTTCAGGTCCATGGCCTTTTGGGAGATATCATAGAGAAACTCTCTGTTCCCGCAGATATGGCTCGGATCGGTAATAATGGGAATCTCGGGTATGCGTCTCCGGAGTTCGATGGGGACCTGCCACTGGGGCTGGTTCCTGTAAAGGGTACGCTCGTAGCTGGAGAAGCCCCGGTGAATGGCAGCCATCTGTTTGATCCCGGCCCCGCTGATCCGCTCAATGGCACCAATCCACAAATCCACATCCGGATTGATCGGATTCTTGACCATCACCGGAATATTCACCCCCCTGAGGCTGTCTGCAATATCCTGAACAGCAAATGGATTGGCCGAAGTTCTGGCACCAATCCAGATAATGTCCACCCCGTACTTCAGAGCCTCGTATACGTGTTTTACATTGGCCACCTCGGTGGAAACCAGCATACCGGTTTCCTGCTTTACCCGCTGCAGCCATTTCAGGCCTTCCGACCCTACGCCTTCGAAGGCATTGGGCCTGGTTCTGGGCTTCCAGATACCGGCCCTGAAAACCCTGATTCCCATCGCGGCCAATGGCCGGGCCGTATTCATTACCTGCTCTTCGGTTTCGGCACTGCAGGGACCCGCCATTATGAGCGGTTTACTAAAAGGGCTTCCATCAATCGTGATCGCTTCCAGTGCTACATCTACTACCATATACTTATTCTATTACAGATTTTCCTTTTTCGTATTCCCCCAGAATGCCCAGTGATGGGCAGAAGGGCCGGATAGCTTCCAGAGATTTCAGATACATGTCGTAGTCGTTTATCTCGACATCGACATAAAACATATACTCCCAATCCTTTCCCGGCACGGGCATCGACTGGATCTTTGCCAGGTTAATTTCATAATAGGAGAGAATGGAGAGGATCTTGGAAAGCGAACCAAATTTATGCGCTACAGTAAAGAATACCGAAGCCTTGTTTATCCGTTCCTGAGGAATCCTTTCTCCGTTTTCGGACAAGATCAGAAAACGGGTATAATTTCTTTTGTTTGTCTCAATACTCCCGGCCAGAATGCTGAGCCCGTATTTCTCAGCTGCCAGCTGGCTCGAAATAGCCCCTGCTTTCCTGCTCTGTTTCCGGGAAATCTCCTCCGCACTAAGGGCTGTATCGATGCTCTCAATGAGCCGTATACCCGGCAAGCGATCGAAGAAATCCTGGCACTGCAATATGGCCATTGGGTGGGAATAGACCTCCTCAAGATCTTCAATCTCTACACCGGGGAGGGCAACCAGATTCTGCCTGATGCGGAGGTATATTTCTCCGGTAATATGCATGCTCGTGTTGATAATCAGGTTGTAATTGGGAATGATGGAACCGGCCAAAGAATTCTCAATGGCCATGATTCCATAGTCGCAATCGCGTTTCTTAAGGGTCGACACCATATCCCGAAAGGTATCCCTAGGCAGAATCCGAATATCCTCAGCCTCGAAAAAATGATGGGCCGCAATCTCGTGGAAGGCGCCATAACCGCCCTGTATTGCAATGGTCTTTGGCATGGTCTATAAACAAAAAGCCCGGCTTCGGGCCGGGATAACAACAAAACACGGTATACCCGACCAGCTATCTGCCGGCGAAAAAAAAGAAGTAAAAGTAAAACCTGCTTCTCAGTTGATGCATACCGCCTGATTATGGCTGTAAACCTAAACAATTAACAGGGGAAAACCAAATAGGATGACAAATTGAAAGTAAAATGAGGAAAACAATATGCGTTTATCAACAAGGCTGCTTGGTAATTATTGTGCATTTTTGAAGACTAAGCCAAACCCTATGAAAATTGCCGAACGCTATAAGGCCTTTATCGATTACTTCAGCGAGCACATGCCCCAGGCCGAAACAGAGCTTCATTACCAAAATCCTTACGAACTCATCGTAGCGGTCATCCTCTCGGCCCAGTGTACCGATAAAAGAGTTAACCTGATTACCCCGGCCCTTTTCGAGCGCTATCCCGATGTAGAAGCACTGGCTGAGGCCAGCCCTGAAGACATCCTTGAATTCATCAGGTCCTGCTCCTATCCCAATAACAAAGCGAAGCACCTGGCCGGCATGGCCCGTAAAGTCAGGGACGACTTTAATGGCCGGATCCCGGACCGTTTGGAAGAACTGACCAGCCTGCCGGGAGTGGGGCGAAAAACAGCTAATGTCATTCTGAGTGTAGCTTATAAAATTCCGGCCATGGCTGTCGACACGCATGTATTCAGGGTAGCCGCAAGGCTGGGGCTTACACGTGGTGCCAAAACGCCCTACGAGACTGAGATGCAACTCATCAGATACATCCCCGACGACAAAATGAACCTGGCACATCACTGGCTTATATTACACGGCCGCTATGTTTGTCACGCCCGAAAACCCGATTGCGATCACTGTGGAATTCGCAGCCTCTGCCGCCATTGTGAAAAGAAAAAGTGAACATAATTCTTGATTTTGTGTACATTTGGGTCGTTTGAAAGCTGTTGGCCATGCGGCATGTATTCATCCATCTGTCTCTTTTCCTTGTGATGTTGACCGGCATCTCTGCGGCAACGCCAGGCTTCGACTTCCGCGAAGGCCGCTACAACAATGTGTGCAAGGATCTCCGGAATGATGTCCTGCTATATTTTGTGTTTGTAGACACCAGAACCACGTACCCCTGGACCGAATTCGACATTCTTACCACCATTGATTCCATCCAGGTAGCTGCCAGGTGGCTGGAGGCCAATGCCGCCGAACAGGGAATTGATCTGCACATCAAGACCGATTACTACATCGGCGACGAGTTTGCCACCATCAGTAAGAACCTGCCGAAAAAGACCGTACGTGAGTCGCTGGAGGCCGGAAACCTGCATGAGGGGATGCGCTCCCTCAGCCGCTGGGGCGATTTTGTCTCAAAAATCATCGGAGAGTCGCTCTACATTAAGGAAAAGGACGGAATCCCCATGCAGAAGAAACCGGGAACCAAGGAGCGGCTGATAGCCTATTTGCGCGACGAGTACCAGGTAGAAAGCGTTGCATTCATGCTCATGGTTAACAACTATTTCCGCTCCGACATCTCGCTGGCCATAAACACCCTTCATAACGATGATGTGGAATTTGCAGTGGTAAGCTACAAATACCCCTCGGAGATTGCGCACAATTTCCTTCACCTGTACGGTGCTGCCGATCTTGGAGCCTCACCCTTCCGACGCAATCCCCGAAAAATCAGGATGGCAACCCAGGCTTTTCCCGATGATATCATGGGAGATGTATATGCCAGGCCTCTTCAGGAACTTGAAATGGGGGAGTTTACGAAATACCTGATCGGCTGGTCCGAAACCCTTGAAAACGAATACGAGCCTTTGCTCACTGAACGTTTCACACTCTTTAAATGATTTATTTAAAAAAAGTGTTATTTTTACTTTCAGGTATGTGTTGGCGGGGAAAAACCAGCCACGATGATTCGAAATACATAGCGAAACAAACTTTTTACCTATGAAGCGATTCTTACTTATGTCAGGCAGAACTTTGCTTATTGCGATTACGGTTATGGGATTTAGCCTGGCCGGTTGCAACAGAGGCGGGAGTGGTTCGGGCCAGGAAAGTTCCGGGGACTATCAAGCCACGGGAACACTGGACCAGGAAACCCAGGAGCAATTCAATACCGCAAAACGGATTTTCTATTCCCTGCCTTCCCCCCTTGAGGTTGCCATGTTAATCAAAAATGCAGGTGCAGAATATGACAATGGCCTGCTGAATCCAACCACGAATACCTCCAGGTATATTACCTCTAAAAGTAAGGCGCTTAACCTGGGGATTTATTCTACCGACCTGAGTTATGCCAGCCTTTTCGACCAAACCCAGGCTACCCTGGATTACATTGAAGCGGCTAAGCTTATGGCAGATGGCCTTAACATCCTCGACGCCATAAACCAGGAAACCATAGACCAGCTTGAAGCCAATATCAACGACAGAGAAGTTATTATTGACATCATCTCAGAAACGCTGATGAATTCGAGTTCCTATTTAAAGGAGAACGGTCTTGAAGCCACTGCTTCAATTACACTGATTGGCGGATGGGTCGAAGGCCTCTATATTGCCACAAGCCTTGTCGATGCGAAAAACATTGAAAGCAACAAGCTGCTGGAAAGAATCGTCGACCAAAAGCTGTCGATCGACATCATGGTGAATCTTCTGAATGAGACTCCTGAAGATGAAGATGCCATGCTGATCCTGGAAGATGTGAATGCGCTCAAAGCCATTTTCGATAAGATTTCCATTAAACAGGGCGAGGTCACGGCCGTTGAAAATCCCGAAACCGATATCACCACGCTCAAATCGGAATCGAGTATGGAGATCAGCCCCAAAGTGTTCCAGGAGCTGAAAGACAAAGTTGAAGAAATCCGAAATAGCTACATTTCCTAAACCCGCATACCATGATGAAAAAAGGCATTCTCTTTTTATCCTTTTTGGCTTGTATGGTGGTCATCCCATCTGCATTGAACGCCCAATGCAAACAATTTGCCAAGAATACCTGTAAGGCAGGCCTTGAACCCTATCAGCACGATGGTAATTATCACGCTGCACTCCTGATCGAGGGTGAAGAAGCAGAGCTTTACAAGACTTTTTATTCCGACCGGAATTACCGGATTGGTGTATGTGGTGCCAACAATCTCGCTGCCATAGCATTCAAAGTGGTGGATACAAGAGACGGCAAAGTGTTGTACGATAACAGTACCAAAGACTATGACTGGAAATGGGATTTCACCCTCGAATCGAGTCAGCAGCTAAAAATTATGGTCAAGGTGCCCGTACCCGATGGCAATGTTGATGAGCCTGAAGAAGGCTGTGTAGCCATCATGTTTGGGTCTATGGACGAATAAATCGCATTGATTTTGAATAGAAAAAGGTTGCCGGCAAGTTGCCGACAACCTTTTTTTT
>PDRI01000030.1 GCA_002748055.1 Bacteroidota bacterium
CCTTCCGGGGGGTCAGTTCTGGAAATTGTGGCATTTGATCCACTGTAGCTTATGCTCAATGTTTGCGCAATCACACTGCCTCCGCCCAGAAGCAGCAAGATCGAAAATAGGGTACTGATACGTGTCTTCATTTTGAAATATTAGGTTATTGTCAACAAAAGAATTTAACAAATTTAACAGAAATCTTTGGTTCGGCAAGTTTTTATTGACTTAGCTACCTGCAATTCTTAGCTAAAATTGTCTCCGCATCGGCAAAACCACAGTCTAGAGCCCTGGCCCATTGCGCACAAGCAGCATCCCGGTCTCCAAGCTGGAAGTACACATTCCCTTTATTGACCATGGCCAGGCAATTGCTGCTGTCGAGCTCAAGGGCTCTTTCATAATCGTCCAGGGCCTGCTCAAGTACTCCCGAAAAAGCCCATAAATTTCCCCGGTTCGAATAGGCCTCGGCCAATACGGAATCCAGCTCAATGGCCCGGTTAAAATCTGCCAAAGCCTCATCCGACTGGTTTATGTGGAAACGGCTGACCCCCCTGTTGTTGTAGGCTTTCCCCAACTGTGGAGCCAATTCGATGGCATGGTCAAGCTTCTCAAGTGCAAGCGTGTATTCCCCCAGGGCATTGAACGAGCGTCCCAATTCATTATAGACCTCGGCACTGCCCGCATCCAGCTCAAGCACCTTCTGCAAGTACCCCAATGCCCGTTGCGGGTCCTGCATCTTATTGTGGAATTTGCCCAACTCAAACAGGGCCTGCTTACTGCCCGGATATACCTCCAGCGCCTTTTCCAGGTCGGCAAGCGCCTCATCGTTTCGGTCCATTCTTTGTAAGATATCCGCTCTGGCCAAATAAATCTTCGCACGATAAGGGGCGACTTCAATAGCAGCAGACAGTGTCTCATAGGCCTCTTCGTTCCGACCACGATGTTTGTAGACATCAGCCAGGTTTAATCGCGCCTCAAAATAGCCTGGATCCAGACGAAGTGCCAGCTCCAGATCCTTGATTGCAAGCTGAATGCTGTCCAGTCCGTAATAGGCCCGGGCCCTGTTGTTGTAAAAGAACTTATATCTGGGCTGCACCTCAATGCCACGGTTAAAATCGGCCAGAGCCAGTCTGTATTTTCCCTGCACGCAATAGGCATTCCCCCTGTTGTTGAGGGCCTCCATCACATTTGGATCGTGCCTGAGCACACTGGAAAAAAGACTGATGTCATCCTTCCAAATCTTATTGCGCTGAAAAGAGGCTACAGCAAAAACCAGCATGGCCGCAAGCATCAGGCCTCTGGCCACCCATTGGCTTTCCCTGTGCCGGATGCCTGTCACTAATGTAGCCACCACTAAGCCCAATCCAATGTAAGGCACATAGCTATAGCGGTCGGCCACTACCACAACACCCTTGATCGAAATAAAATGAAGAAAGGGCGCAATGGATATGAGAAAGAACAAAAATCCGGCAAGGCAGATCCGGCGATCCCGCTTCAGTCTGAATAGTAGAAAAAAGACCAGGGCAAGGACCAGGGGTGCAACAACCAGGGCAAGGGTATAGGACGGTGGAAAACTACCATGTATCTTGGGTGGATAGGGAACGATGGCCGAGAGTTTGGCCGGAAAGAAAAACTTCTGCAGGTAGAAAAGCAGAGCCCAGGCAGCCAGCATCGATTTTTCAAGCAGACTGTATCTATAGCTCTGGTGGAAGGACTTCAGCTTTTTTCTTCCCTGAAAATCCATTCGCGCCTGAGCCCCAAAAGCTATCCGGTACACCTCGCTGGCCGTAAAAGCCAAAATGGGAAGTTTTTCAATAAACAACCACAGGCTCAATCGCCTTTGGAGAATGTAATCGAGCAGGAAGAGCAGGGGAGGAATGATCACCGCCGTAAACTTGGCGTGCCAGGACAACCAGAAACAGAGATTGAATGCCAACCAGTAAAGGGCCTTCATACCGGGCCTTGTTACTTTCACATAGCTGATGTAACTGTGCAGGCAGAGCAGGAGAAAGAAGGTGTAAAGCACATCCTTCCGCTCCGAGATCCAGGCCACGGACTCGACATGCATGGGATGGATGGCAAAGAGCATGGCTGTGATAAAGGCCACCCCTCTTTTCTTCACAAGGCGCATGAGCAGGAAATAAAGCAGCAGCACATTGAGCAAATGCCAGAAGATATTCTCGATATGATAGGGTACCGGGTTAAGGCCCCAGAGCTTGTAATCGAGCATGAAGGAAGTCAGGGTGAGCCGGGTCCCCCCCATCCCTGTGCGCTTTGTCCAAAGCTTCCACAAACCCTCCTTTGAAAAGTCCTTGATAAAGCGGTTCTGGGTGACATAATGCTGGTCGTCCCAGCTTGTAAAACCATTGTTCACAGCCGAAGAATAGACCAGGGCAGTGAAAAAAATCAGGATCAATACCCAGATTGTCTGCCCTTTCACTAATTTTGGGCGGTCTTCCAGAAGACCTGCGACATTCTTTTTCATGATGTGGCACTTTTAACCGGACTAAGATAAGAAACTAAAGCTATGCCCGAGCTGAGCATCGTTGTCCCCTTCTATAACGAGGAAGAAAACCTGAGCAAACTATACGATCGTTTGTATTCTGTTCTGGAGAAAACAGAACAAAACTGGGAAATCATTTTTGTTGACGACGGCAGCAGTGACAAAACCCTGGAGGCTGCTGCAAACCTGGCTGAAAATGAGCCCCGGGTCAAGGTCATTGCCCTCACCCGAAATTTCGGGCACCAGGCTGCGCTGATGGCCGGACTCGACGCAGCCCGCGGAGATGCCATTGTCACCCTTGATGGGGATCTGCAGGATCCACCTGAGCTCATCCCTGAAATGATCGATAAATGGAAGGAAGGCTATCGGGTGGTTTATGCCAGACGGCTGAACTACCGAAAAGACAATTTTGTAAAGCGCTGGATGTCCATGCTCTTTTATTACATGCTCCGCAAGCTGAAGGTCTCCAGTGCACCAAAAAATGTAGGGGATTTCAGGCTGATCGACCGCCGGGTGATGGCCGAACTCAGGAAAATGCGTGAAAGAACCC
This sequence comes from Bacteroidota bacterium, assembly GCA_002748055.1. Taxonomy (GTDB): domain Bacteria; phylum Bacteroidota; class Bacteroidia; order Bacteroidales. The sequence continues at coordinate 3,036 of PDRI01000030.1, forward strand.
GCTATCTGCGGGGAATGATCTCCTGGCTGGGATTCGATTCGGCTTTTGTGGACTACCAGCGCCCCGATCGCGAAAACGGAAAAGCGGGCTACAGCTTTGCCAAGCTGATCCGGCTCGCCATGGACGGCTTTTTCAGCTTTTCGCGCCTGCCCCTGCGCATCGGACTTTTTCTGGGCGTCATCAGTATTATGACCGGACTCGGCTTTATGGCCTACATGGTCTATGATATTCTGGCCAATGGCGTGTACTACCACCTCTACAAACTGCTGGTGGACCTTATCTTCATCTTCATGGGCTTCCTCTTTATCCTGATCTGGATCCTTGGCGAGTACATCGGCAGGATTTACCACGAGGTAAAGCAACGTGAACTCTACATCATTCACAAAGAAATAAACACCGCTAAAGAAAAATGAGGCTGCTCATCCTGAACTATGAGTATCCACCACTGGGGGGCGGTGCAGGAGTCTGCAGCCGTTACCAGGCCGAAGGGCTTGCCCGTCTGGGCCACGAGGTTACTGTGCTTACCACCTGGTTCCGGGGTGAGCAGGAAGAGAGCCGGGAGGGAGGGCTGCAGCTGATCCGGCTCCGGGCCAGACGGAAAAAACCCTATCGTTCGAACCCCCTGGAGATGCTGTCCTGGGTAAGGAAAAGCCGGTGGTATATAAAAACACACCGGCTGTATGAACGTACCGACCTTGTGCTTGCGCACTTTTCCATTCCCGGTGGACTGGTCGCACTTCCGTTGAAATGGCGCAGGGGCATACCCTACCTGCTGATCACTCATGGCCAGGACATTCCCTGGTTCAATCCACGCGAACTCTTTGCCTACCACTTGCTCTTTTATCTACCCATCAGGTGGATCTGCAGGGGGGCCAGTCACATCAGCGTACTGTCGGAAGAACGCCTCCGCGATTTAAACCGAATACTAAGGGGCCGAAAACAACCGCGGAAACACATCATCCCGAACGGATGCGATACGAACTTCTTCAGGCCCGGGACAGAGAAAAAGGACAGAGAAGTCCTGCGTGTGCTCTTTACAGGGCGGATGACCAGGCAAAAAGACCCTTTCACTTTGCTCAAATCCCTTCAAATACTCAAGCAGAAAGGCATCCCCTTCACACTCGACATCGTAGGAAACGGCCCGCTGCTGAAAAAAATGCAGCACTATACCGAAAAACACGGACTAAGCAAAGAGCTGAGCTATTCGGGTTGGGTCGGCAAGCAGGAACTCCTCCGTAAGTATCAACAATCCCACCTGATGGTAATCAGCTCACTGGACGAAGGCATGTCCCTGGCCATGATAGAGGCCCTCTCAACCGGCCTCTATGTGGTAACAACACCGGTAAGCGGCAGCAGTATGCTGATTCGGGAGCGGCTGAATGGAGAACGCTTCCCCTTCAGGGACGCGGCCCGGCTCGCAGCCATCCTGGAACGCTATTACCGCGATAAAGTATCTGGTGCTGAGGCCTTGCCTTTGGCAGCGCTGGAAGAAATCAGGAAGGAAATCAGTTGGGATCACTACGTGATGGCCTATCACCATCTTGTTCAATCATGAAAACACTCTACCTCATCGATAACTTTTCCCTGGGCGGGGCGCAGATGGTGGTGAAGGGCATCATGGAAAACAACCAGGGCAATGAAAAGGTGTTTGCCTTTGGCCTTCGCGACAAACCACCCCATCTCCCCATCTCCCATACGCAGGCGATCTGCTTCCCCGGTAAGCAAAAATACTCCCTGGCACCTCTGCGCTTTCTGAAGCATTTCATTACTGAACAGGGCATCGAACGCATTCACTGCCAGCTTCCACGCTCCATTCTCTTTGGCTACCTTCTGAAAGGCATGCTCCCCGAACTGAACTACATTGTCCATGAGCAGGGAGATGTCTTCGAATCGAAATTACACGCCTTCCTCCTTCGTTTCTACAAAAAAAGAGCCGATGGCATCCTGGCCTGCTCGGGAGATACTGCGGCAGCCCTGGAAAGCAGGGCCAAAATCGACCGGGATAAACTTAATGTCCTCTACAATTTCGTGGACACCACCCGTTTTCGGGCCGGGAAACTGAAGGCCCGTCCCATTCAAAAAATTGGCTTTGCCGGACGCATTGTGGAGCGCAAAGGCTGGCGTGAATTTGTGGATCTGGCTGCCCACTTCCGGAATCATCCCGGGCTGTCCTTTCACATGGCCGGCAGCGGAAGTGAGCAGGGAGAACTGGAAAAACTCAAAACCCGGAAAGGCCTTTCCAATCTTCAGATCCGGGGTTTTATCTCCGAAGTGCAGGAATTCTACAGGGACATCGATCTGTTGGTGGTCCCTTCCCATTTCGAGCCCATGGGCATGGTTGCCATAGAGGCCATGGCCTGCGGAGTACCGGTGTTGGCCACAGATGTGCCGGGCCTGAACGAGGTTGCAAGGAAGGGAGAAAATGCATGGACCTATCCCCCGGGATCGGCCCATGCCCTGATTGCCGCCACCGAAGCCCTGCTTAAACTCAAAGAGGATGAAGTCTTGCAAATCAGGGAAAAAGCCCTCTTACACGCAAGAACCTTTTCCTACTCAAACTTCTATGAACAACTGACATCTTTTTATGAAAACTGACGAGATTCGACAGCTCCCTTTCTTTTTCATCCTGGGCCGGCCACGTTCAGGAACCACCCTTTTGCGCACCCTGCTGGATGCCCACCCCGCTGTGCAGATTCCCCTGGAAAACCTGGGAATGATTCAACTCCTGTACAGTTTTGGCAGAAAAAAAAGCTGGAACAGCCAGGAGCTCGATCGACTCAAAGCAGCCTTTCTGGGTATCCGAAGTGTTGAAGGTTGGCAAATCAACCAGGATCGCCTGAATAAACAGCTCCATGCGCTGCCATCCGACTGTCGTTTCAGCGAGATCCTGAAAATCTTCTACCTTAATTACCAATCGGCTTTCGACAAAACCAGCATCCGGTGGATAGGAGACAAAACTCCTGTCAACTCCCTCTATGCCAAAAAGATATTCAGCTCTTTTTCCGATGCAAAATACATCCACCTGGTTCGTGATTACAGAGCCAATCTGGCGTCGATGAAGAAACAACGCCCCTTTTCCCCGAGTGAAACAGCCATGCTCATGCAGTGGAAGCGCTCGGTCCGGCAAATCGAACGCCTTTCCAGGCAACACCCCGGCCGGTTCCTGCTGCTCCGCTACGAGGACCTGGCGGGCGAACCCGAAGAAAGTTTCAGGAAGGTCTGCGAGTTCCTGGAAATCGAATACATACCCGCGCTTCTGGATCCCGGTCTCAGGAAAAAGGCGGTGCAGAAAATCTATGATCCTTCCTTTTTAAATGACTGGCAGCCCCATCTGAGTGAAAAGATCTCCTTGAACCATGCCCGTAAATGGGAAAAGGAATTGTCCCCCGCCAGCATCGCCAAAGCCGATTACGTCGCCGGAAAAACCGGAAAAAAATATGGCTATGAACCTCAAACAATACGCCTTTCTGTATTCAGCATCATAAAAACCGAGCTTAAAAAGAGCCTGTTCTTTTTGAACGAATACAATCGCTACCTCTACGACAGGCTTCCCTACCAAAAGAAAATGAAGATCAAAAACAGAAAACGCATCTATTCTTACGAATTCATTCGATTTATTAAAAGGAAACTTGGCCGGACCTGATCGCATATTGTTTGTACCCCCGGTACACTGGAACTACTACCCCTACAGGGATCAGGAACTGCCTGCAGCCCTGGCCCGGAAAGGCTACGAATGTATTTACCTGAACCCGGTGGCCTACAGGGGAAGTGAAAACGCCGGTCGCTTCCGCGCCCTGAATCCCCGGGTGAAGCCGCCAGGGCTTCACATCGTTGACCGCTCGAGCCGGCTCCGTAAATCCTTCCTGGAACTCCTGGCCGAGAATGTCCGAAATGCCAGGGCCCTTCACCACTATCACCCGGATGCCGTAATCAGCACCGACCACCTGATGTCGGCCTTTCTCTGCCTGGCCTGTCGCCGAAAAGGCATCCCCTTTATTTTCGATGTTACCGACAACTGGGAGCTGGTCGACAGCAGTGTGGCCGGCCGGCTCTATAAATGGATCATTAAAGGGCTGCTGGGCCGACGATCCTACGCAATCACCTGTTCGAGTCAGCAACAGTTCGACTACTTCAAACGAAAGAATCAGCGCAGTTACCTGATTCCGAATGCCATCAACCCCGCCTTGCTGGCCAGGCTGGATGCCCTGTCCTCCGTAACACCCGACCGGGCCGAGGTGAACTTCATCGGCAGCCTGAGGGACTGGTACAATTTTGAACTCCTGATCGATGTCTTTAGCCATTTCCCCTCTCTTACCCTCAACATCTGGGGTGACGGCCCCCTCTTACCCGGCCTGAAAACCCGCACGGCTGCCATCCCGAATATACACTGCCACGGGAGCATCCCAAACGACCAAAGTGCCGAACTGCTCAAGCGCAGCCTCTTCGGCATTTTACCACTCCACCTAAACGAATTGAACCAATCGACCTGCCCGATCAAACTATTCGATTACTGGGGAGCCTCAAAGGCCGTGATATCCACCCCGGTAAAGGAAGTAAAACGGCTGGGCGGTTCAGACATTCTCTATGCAGAAAGCCGGTCGGAGTTCATCCAGGCCATAAAGAAACTGCTCGACGATAAGACGCTTCGGCTGGCCATGGGAAGGGCAGGCAGAAAGAAAATCGACGAGGCCCACAACTACCAGCATATCACCAGAGAGTTCATCCAAATCCTTTAATCCCACGCACCTTGAAAAAGCGCTCCTTCAGCGGCCATGTATTGCAGATCTTCTCGACCAATGTCCTGACTATGATCATTGTCACGGTCAGTGGGATTGTGCTGCCCCGCCTGCTGACACCGGAAGCGCTCGGACGCCTCAACACCTTCCTGGCTACCGCGGCTATTGTTTACAGCATCACCTTTCTGGGCATGCGTTCCTCCCTGGTCATGCACCTGGGAAAAGAGAAATTCAGTAACGCAGATACCCTCCGTGCCCTTCGCTTTGTCTTCCTGCTGTCATCCTCTCTTTCGACCCTGGCCCTGCTCTTCTTCTTTTTCGTCCTAAGCAGCGACAGCTATCCCCCCGACATCATCCTCCTGGTAGCCCTGATCAATCCCTTCGCTTTCATCATTGCCTATATGCAGGGCTACAACCTTGCCAGTGGTCAGATTGCTAAATTCAATCAGCTGAAATGGCTGCCTGCCGCACTCTATCTGCTGGCCATTCTGCTCTTTGTCGGCCTGTTGGGATGGGCAGTCCGTGGAGCACTCATCGCGACTATTCTGTCGAACATCGTGAGCATCATCCTCTACATCAGCATGGGGGGCATTAAAACGGGCAATGGTTCAAAAGGCCCCCCCCCCTGGCCGGTGATCCGCTCACTGCTGGCCTATGGAAGCCTCTATGCTTTGGCCTATCTGGCAACCCGCCTGAATCACAAAATCGACATCCTGCTAATGAAACGCCTCTGCGAACTGAAGGAGGTCGGCTTCTATTCCCTGGGGGCGAATGTGGCTGAAACCCTTTGGCAGGTGCCCATCGCAATAGGGCTCATGCTGATGACGCGCACCGCCTCTGAAAAGGATGAGCGCAACTCCACAAATGAGGTCTGCGCCAGTCTGCGTATTTCACTCTTACTCGTGGCCTCAGCGGCAGTTCTCCTGTACCTCTTTGCCCCGGTCCTGGTCGCCCTGCTTTTTGGGGAGCGCTATGCAGCATCCGTCCCGGTCATCCGGACCATCCTGCCAGGCATTCTCTTCTTCGTTATCCTGAAAATTCTCAACAGCCAGTTCATCGGAAGCGGGAAGCCACAACTGACTTTAATCGCACTCCTTCCCGCCCTTCTGCTCAACATTGCTGCAAACCTCATCCTCATCCCCCGCTATGGCGGCAGGGGAGCAGCCCTGGCAACCGACTTGAGCTACTTGGGAGCCAGTCTTTTACTTCTGCTTGTTTATTCGAAAACATTTGGAATTGGGCCGCTGGAAGTATTCCATTACCGGAAAAGCGACTTTGTCTTTCTGAAAAAGCTCCGGTTCAAAAAATAATCCACATCTTTAGGCTTCCTTTTCCACCTGACTATGCAAAACGACCTGAAAAAAAAAGTATATGTCTGCTCAAATGGCTGTAACCGGCGACTGCTCGACGCCGACCGGGTAAAACGCTATTTCCGGCTGAATGGCTGGCAGCTCTGCGATTCCCCTAACGAAACCGACTACAACCTCTTTTTTGCCAGTGCCCTCAACCGGGTCCGTATCGATGAGTCATTCGACATCATCAAACGGCTTTCCCGCTTTCCCGGAGAAACCATTGTGCTGGGCTGTATCATGGAGGTGGCTCCGACCGAATTCAAAGAGCGATGGAAGGGCAAGGCATTGGCCGTAAAGGACATGAATGATATCGACGACTTTTTCCCTTCGTTTGAGATCAAATACAGGGATGTCACCCTGGCCAATACCCCCATCCCATCCAGGAATATTTACAAAACCATCAGTCCCTCCAGCTTCCTGAAGCAACGCATCGCTCTGGCACTCTCGCCCCGGCAGGTGGCCGACAAGCTCTACAGCTATGTGCACCGCGAGCAGAAAGAAAACTATAACTCCAGCTTTATCTGGGTCAGTACGGGATGCCCAAACAAATGTTCCTTCTGTGCCGAGCGAAAGGTCGTGGGAGAGCTCCGCAGCCGGCCACTTGAGGAGATCGTAAAAGAGTACTCGGACCTCCTCAGTGAAGGCAAACGCCATTTCGAATTTATAGGGGATGATATCGGATCTTACGGTCTCGACCGCAACAGCAGCTTTCCCGAACTTGTGGCTGCCCTTCATAAGACCGATTCAGATTATGAGGTTCACTGGGTAATCAAACATATTCATCCCAAGTTTATCATTCGCTACCAGGACGAACTAATCGACCTGGCCCGCTTGGGTAAGATTCAGGAACTGATTTGCAGCTTTCAGACGGGTTCCAATCGCCTCCTGGATTTGATGAGCAGACAGCATCATATCGAAGAAATCATCAGTACCCTGAAACGCTTCCGGAAACTCCTGCCCAATCTGCGCCTGGCAACCAACATCATTGTGGGTTTCCCCACCGAAACGGACGAGGAATTCATGCAAACCCTGAAGGTCTTTGATCAGGTCTGGTTCGACCGCGTACACATGATCAAGTACTACAACGCTGAAGGTTCCGATTCCTTCGACCTCGAACCAAAGGTGAGCGATGAAAAGATTTCGGCCCGTATTCACCTGGCCAAAAAGTTTCTGAAAGAGCGGAACATCTACTTCCAAACAAGGGACTGAGCCATGTCGCAGCAAATCGCCATCTTACACGCCCACAATACCTTCAATAACGGCTCCTTTATGATGCTGATCAATCTGATCTGGCACTGGGGCAAGGCAGGCGATCAAAACGATCCCCTGACCTTCTGGATAGAGATGGATGGCAGAAGCAATCTGGAACGACTGGAGCAGGCCATCCCGGCCGGGCAGCTCAGGGCCAGGGGCATCCGTCTGAAGGCCCTGCCACTGAAGATCACTTCGGCCGATCGGGCTCCCCTCCCTGTGAAGATCGTAAGACTCTGGGCAAAATTTCATCGACACCCGCGATACTTCCGAAAGCAAGGCATTAAGAGCATCATCATACTGGGTGGCGATGACATCAGTGAATACTATAAAAAATGGATGATCCTTTCAGATCTTTACCGAATTGGGCGTTATTCGCGAAATCTGCACACCGTGCTTGCGGGACAAACCATCGGTCCCTTCACGGGCATCCGGCAGGCTGCTGCCTCCCGCTTTTTGAAACGAACAACGATCTACAGCCGCGACACACCCAGTGCCCGCTACCTGAAAGAGAAGCTGCAGCTTCCGGCCACCGGGGTCCATGAATCGGCCGACCTTTGCTTCCCCGATCTTCCGGCACAACAGGAATTGGGCCAAAACATGCTTTCCCGCTACGGACTCCGTGAGCGGGACTACATCTGCATTGTACCCGGGGGGTTCTTCTCCCTTTACACCCATGACAGGGCCAGCTACATCAACTCCTGGACAAGCTTCATCGCAGCCCTTATCAGGGATCCTGAACTGAAGGGGAAGAAGGTGGTATTGCTGCCCCATGTCACCCGTCCCGAAGACGATCGCAGGGTCATTCGTTCCATAGCCGGGGGCATGGCAAAGGAGGGGGCGAAAGGACAGCTGGTGATGGTAGATGATGAGTTGCTTCCCCAGCAACTGAGGGCCATTCTGGGTGGTGGGCAGCTCACCATTTCCTCCCGTATGCATGCCGCTCTGTCGACTTTCCAAAGGAGAACCCCGGCCATTGCCATAGGTTACTCCGTTAAATACGACGGAGTCATTGGCCATGCCCTTCAACTCCCGGATCTGGTCCTTCACAGTTCGGGCCAACTACTCCAGGATGCAGATCGCTTCAGCCGCGAATTGCTGGGAAAATTCCACTATGTAAGCCAAAGGGAACATGAGATTCGAAAACAGCTGGAGGAACGCATCCCCCTGCTCAGCAAAACGGCCCTTCGTCAGATCAGCGATATTCGCAGGAAGGCTTTAAAAATCAGTGCCCAATGAAGCTGTTCCCCCGACCCGGACTCAAGTCCAGCCTGGCCATTACCACCAACATCGGCTGTCGGAATATGTGTAGCTACTGCCCCCAGTCTACGGTCATCAAAGCCTACCGGGAAAGATCCGGAATCAAAAAAATGTCGCTGGAGACCTTCAAAAGCTGCATGAAAACAGTCCCCAAAAATATTCCCCTTTCCTTCTCGGGTTTCTCCGAACCCTGGCTCAATCCGGAGTGTAGTGCCATGCTCCTGCATGCCGGCGAGCAGGGCTATCCCATTCGTGTCAATACCACCCTTATCGGGATGAAAACGGCCGATGTAGCGCTTCTTTCAAAGCTGTCATTTATTAAATTTGTGGTTCATCTGCCCGACAACCAGCAGCTAACCCGAATCAAAGTCGATCAGACCTATCTGGAGGTCCTGGGACAGCTTGCCCAAAGCAATATGCCGGCCCTGCACTGGAAGTTCCATAAGTCCTCCCCCGATATCGATCTTCATCCTGAGGTGGCAGCAAAGCTTCAGAAAAGCCAGGCGCAGATCGAGTATTTCGGACTCAACAACAGAGCAGGGCTGGTGGAGACAGCCCTCAATTACGCCCCTGTAAACCGGGGCCGGGTGCTGCGCCCCTGTCAGGACTTTCATCACAACATCCTGCTTCCAAATGGCGAGGTAGCCCTCTGTCATATGGACTGGCCGCTCCGCCACATCCTGGGTAATCTCCTCCACGACAATTACAGAGATCTGCACAAAGGACAGCCCTTTCAGGAAATCCTCGATGGGCTTGGAAAACCTGAAGCCGACATCCTCTGCCGTGCCTGCGAAAAAGACCAGGTAAAACGAAGCCTGCCCGGACAAATCTCGCACAGCCTCAGGAAACGACTGGGTGGAAAAAAGGACATCTACTGAGACCCGCCGGATTTCATTCTTCTCAGACGAAGATAATAGGACAGGTCCTGCCTGATGTACTTCAGTCTGATTCCGGGCGATTTTGACTGTAAATAGTAAACCCGTCTGATGTCTTTTTGCTTGATCATGCCCTTGCACATCTCACAGGGTTCAAAAGTGGACAGGAGCAAGAGACTGTCCCTGTCGAGCTCCCCGAAGGCCTCCCTGCCATAGACCGAGAAGGCCTCAGCTATGGCCATGATCTCGGCATGCCCATAAGCCAGGGTGTCGGCCTTAATGGTATTATAGCCGCTGCCTATAATCCGATCGCCATACAACAACAGAGCAGCATCAGGATAATCACCCTCTTCCAACGCCAGGGAAGTCAGCTGGACCAGAGAATCGACGAGCCGCTGATTAACCGGAACGGCCGGACGAACACCGCTGAGAAAAAGCAGCGGCAAAAGGATAATAAATCCCAGGATGGTAAGGCCAAAGGCCAGGTAAACAATCTTTTTCATTGCCTTATCTTAATGAGCCGGTAAGCGATACGCATGAGGAAGGGCGAGCGATAGAGCAGCATCTTCAGCAGGAACCTTAGCTGCCCCAACAGACAAACAGGCCCATAAAGCAGGTATATCCCTAAGCGCCGGAGCGAATTTGCCTTCATAGAGGGAGCATAGCCCAACCCTTCAGCCAGCCTTCCTGCCAGGACCTCACAGCGAAGCAAGTCCTTCCCCCTGAGTGCATGCTTCCACTCTCCAACCTTGGCCTTGTTAAAGGGCGTTTGCAGGCTGCCGTGCAGTCCGCTAAAACCGGGATCCTGTTTCCCGTAAGCTGCGACTTTCTCCTGGTATTGGAGCATATCGGGCCGAAAGGGAAGCTGAAGAAAGCCACACAAAGCCCGCAGTTCGGTTTCAGGATCGCTAATCAGATCTTCGAAACGGATGCTCACAAAACGCCCGGGATGCTTCCTCTGCTGCCTTAACACGGCCTGGTTGTAGAGCCTCCATCTGCCCAGGGAAACCACAGGGTGGCCCCTTTCCCCGATCCCTTTTCCCGCCCGGCCTACCGAAAGCACATTGTCCCTGTAATCGCGCAGCAGAAAAACGAACTTAGCCTCCGGGAACAGCTTCATCAGACCGGGGATGAAGAAAGAATAGCGGGGGTTCTTATCGCCAAGCAAAAGAATCTCCTCCTTGGGGAAGACCGTGTGAGTGTGCAGATAGATGAGCTTGCACAGCATGGAAAAGGACAAGGGTGCATAGGCCCGGATAGCCGCTGTCAGGGAAGCCTCATTGAGCGCAGGAGGCTCAAAGCTTTCAGCAAGCAGACCCACCGCCTGCAATGCTTCTTCACACGAAAAGTGTTCCTTATACCCATAATGGTAAAGAAGGTATTGCACAAAGCGTGATTCCAGGGGAATCTTTACCTGCGGATGGGCATCAAAAAGGCTTCGCAACAGGGTAGAACCGGAGCGGCCTCTGCCAACGATAAAAAAGACCGGAAGCTGATCCGGAAGCATCAGAAGGGTTTGTAGCCGAGAATCTCACGAACCTCGCGAAGGGTTTTTGACGCACTCTCCCGTGCCTTATCTGCGCCCATCTTCACCACCTTACGCAGGTAGTCATCATCGGTGTAAATCTCATGGATACGCTCCCGGATAGGTGTGGTAAACCTGATAATGTCTTCGGCCAGCTGTTTCTTCAGATCGCCGTAGCGGATGCTGCAATCGTTGTAGGCAGCGCGGAAGTGTTCAAGGGTGTCGGGAGTCGAGAGCAGGCCAAGCAGATAAAAGAGGTTGGCCACCGGCTCTGTCATGGGAGAATTGGGCTCCTGCGGTCCTGCATCTGTCACCGCACGCATCACCTTTTTCCGGATCACCGCCGGATCGTCGGCCAGGTATATGCCGTTGCCATCGCTTTTCCCCATCTTGCCACTGCCATCAAGTCCGGGCACCTTCACCAGCTCCTCGCCGAAATTATAGGGCTCGGGGAGCTTAAAGTACTCGACCCCGTACATATGATTGAAACGCTTTGCAAATTTCCGTGCCATCTCCAGGTTCTGCTCCTGGTCCTTGCCTACCGGCACCTTGTCGGCCTGGTGAATGATAATATCGGAACACATCAGCACGGGATAGGTGAGCAATCCCGCATTTACATTCTCTGGTTGCTTGCGCACCTTTTCCTTGAAGGTGGTGGTCCGCTCCAGTTCGCCCACATAGGCATTCATGTTCAGCAGAAGATAGAGTTCAATAATCTCGGGCACATCGCTCTGCACATAGAGGGTTGCGACCTCCGGATCCAGCCCGGCTGCGAGGTATTCGGACAAGACCTTTCGAATGTTGTCATGAAGATTTTCCGGCCTGGGATGGGTCGTCAGGGCATGGTAATCGGCCACAAAGAAATAGCACCTGTTTTCGTGCTGCATCTTTACAAAATTCTTTACCGCGCCGAAATAATTCCCCAGGTGGAGGTTGCCCGTCGATCTGATCCCGCTCAATACTGTATCCATAGCCAAAACTGCCTTTTTTAACGATTAGGCAAAACTATAAAATGTAATCGAAAAAACGTACTTTTGCCCCTATGACGAGTACCCGCCAGCACAAAGTCGGCCGGCTTCTGCAAAAGGAACTGGGCGATTATTTTCAAAAGAAAGGGGCCGGCCTTTCAGGGGGGAAAATGGTTTCAGTTACCGAAGTTCGTATCAGTCCCGATCTGGGCATCGCGAAGGTTTACCTGAGTTTTTTTCCTGCCGGGGATAACGACAGCCTCATTGAAAGGGTGCGTGAACACGCCCCCTCCGTCCGCAGGGAGATGGGAAGCCGTCTACGAAACCAGCTCAGACACATCCCCGATTTCAGCTTTTTTGTTGACGATACGCTGGATACCCTTGAACGCATCGATGAGCTCCTAAAAAACTAAGCATGCAATACGACCCCATAAAACGCAGCCTGGGCAGGGTTTTCAATAAAACAACACTTCTGCGCATTCTCTTTTACCGCCTTCTCGACCTCCTCCTGCTTCGCTCCTGGCATATCAGAAGGGAGATGAAAACACTCAGAGAATCCGGGTTTGAACCGAAAAGCATCCTGGATGCCGGCTCCGGTTTCGGACAGTATGTCCACTGGCTTGGCCGGATCTTCCCGAAGGCCTCCATCAAAGGGCTCGATATCAAACAGGAACAGGTCGACGATTGCAATGCTTTCTTTTCTAAGACCAAAGGGGCCGATCGTATTTCCTTTGCATGGGCCGACCTGACCCAACTGAAGGAAAGTCTGGCCTGGGACCTGGTTCTCTCGGTCGATGTCATGGAACACATCGAAGACGACCGGGCTGTATTCGGGCATTTCTACCGCGGACTCCGCGAAGGTGGCATCCTGCTGATCTCCACCCCCTCGGACCAGGGCGGATCGGACGTACATCACGAGCACGAGGAGTCCTTCATCGATGAGCATGTCAGGGACGGATACGGCATTGAAGAGATCACAGAAAAACTCCGGGAGGCGGGATTCACAGACATCAGCTGCCGTTATTCCTATGGCAGGCCCGGGAAGCTGTCCTGGAAGCTGTCCATGAAATGGCCCATCATGCTGGCCAATAAAAGCAAGCTCTTTCTCCTCATTCTGCCCCTGTACTACCTGCCCGTCTATCCGGTCGCCTTTTTTCTGAACAGGGCCGATGTCAGGCGAAAGCACGAAACCGGAACAGGCCTCATCGTGAGGGCGCGCAAGTGAGGCTCTCCCTTTATATCGCACGCCGCTATCTCTTTGGTAAAAAGTCGCGGAATGCAATCAATATTATTTCCGGCATTGCGGCCGGCGGGGTCACTGTGGGCACCATGGCACTGGTCATTGTCCTTTCGGTGTTCAATGGCTTCGACCAGGTGGTCAAATCGCTCTTCAGTACCTTCGACCCGGAAATCAAAATCTCGGCTACTGAAGGCAAGACCTTCTCGCCCGCAAAAGAAACCCTGAAAGCGATTGAAGCCCTTGATGGCGTAAGTGCTGTATCAGAAGTTCTGGAAGAGAATGTACTGCTGGTCTATGGCGAAAAGCAACATATTGCCACCATCAAAGGCGTGGATGATCATTTCACTGAAGTCAGTGGCATCGATTCCATGGTCTACGAAGGGGTTTTTAAACTAAAAGACCCTACCCGGCCTTATGCAGTGGTCGGACAAGGTGTGGCCTACAGCCTAAAGATCGGATTGCATTTCGTGGATCCGCTGTTTGTTTACACCATAGACCGCAAGTCGAAGATCAACATGGCCCAACCCGAAGAAGCCATCCGCCGAGATTTCATTTACCCCAAAGGGTTTTTTGCCATTGAGCAGGACTTCGACAGTCGCTACGTCATTGTGCCCCTGTCCTTTGCCCGCGATTTGCTGGACTATCCCGGTGCAGTCTCCTTCCTGGAACTCAAACTTGAGCCTTCCGCAGACCTGGAGACTGTCCAAAGAGACATTGCCAAATTACTGGGACCCGGATTCAGCGTAAAGAACCGCCAGGAGCAAAATGAGCTCTTTTACCGGGTCATGAAATCGGAGAAGTGGGCCATCTTTCTGATCCTTACCTTTATTCTGATTATTGCTTCATTCAATATCATCGGCTCGCTTTCGATGCTCATCATCGATAAAAAAGACGACATCCTGACACTTCGCAATATGGGAGCCACGAAAAGGCTCATCGAACGCATTTTTCTCATCGAAGGCTGGCTTATTTCCGTATTGGGGAGCATGCTTGGGCTGGTCCTGGGAACCGGTATAGCCTGGCTACAGCAACGCTTCGGTTTCATCCGCCTGGCGGGCAACGGTTCCTTTGTAATAGACGCCTATCCCGTTCAAATTGAAGGACTTGATATTCTGTTAATTGGGCTTACGGTAAACCTGATCGGACTACTGGCCGCCAGGTATCCCGTACATCACATTACCGGTAAATACCTCAAATCCCTTGAGTCAGACGGGATTGTTTAAAACTTTGTGCATCACCAATGTGCAGATACGCTATTTTTACGGTGGTCTGTGCCCAAACAGTGTTTGAGCCTGCAATCAACAGCAGGTGAAGACTGTGTTTTAGATATCAGCAATACGGATATGGAGCGATACAGAAAATTGATTTTCACCATTGGCATGGTTTTCATCACGATGGGTATGCTCGGTGCCCAGGACGTCATTATCACGAGTGTATCATCCACTCCGGTATCCTGTGGAAATGGCAATGATGGCACCATTACAGTAAACGTATCGGGAGGCATCGGAGCCTATACCTTTCTGCTGGTCAAAGGTGCCGTGCCGGTCGAGAGTAGTGGGGCCATTGCTTCTCCCAGCTTTACATTTACGGGGCACAGCAAGTACAGCAACTACATTGTGATCGTTTCGGACAGCGATCCGGGTACTGCCGATGGCTTCACCTTTGCCACCATAGACGGGGCAGAACCCATGAAAGTGGAGAGCCACTCGTCCACGGATATCAGCTGTAACAATCTAAACGACGGAACCATAACGGTGAGTGCCTCCGGAGAGAAGGGAAATTATGTTTTCGATCTGAACGGACCGCTTAGCCAAAGCAATGGAAGCGGAGTTTTCACAGGACTTCCAGAGGGGAATTATGTCGTTACTGTGAGGGATGCCGACGGCTGTCCCTCGACCGATAACACCCCAGTGCTCAACATCACCAACCCGCCTGCAATCAGCATCACCATAGATAACAGCAGCAATGTGGACTGCTATGGCGAGAACACAGCCAGCATCTCCATCACACCCGCCGGAGGTTCCCCTTCCGCAAGCGGCACAGGTTATAGCTATGCCTGGACAGGGCCCAATGGCTTCAGTTCGGGCAACGAAGACATTGCCAACCTGGAAGCAGGCAGTTATAGTGTTACCGTTTACGATGCTAAACTTTGCGCCGAAACAGCAGGGCCGATCAACATCACTCAGCAGCCCGAACTAACGGTCAGCTTGATATCCAGTAGTGACGCCAGCTGCCATGGAAGCAATGACGGTACAGCATCGATTACTCCGGGTGGAGGGGCCGGGAACTATTCCTATTCCTGGGATGGACAACTGACCGGACTGATTTGCACGGATGAGGACCCCGTGAATCTGCTGGCCGACGTTTACGACCTGACCATTTTCGACGGGCTCGGCTGCGAACGAACCTTCCCGTCCTTCGTGACCATCGACGAACCCGAGGGAATGACGGTGGCCATCGATTCACATAGTCCTGTTTCCTGTAATGGTGGCAATGATGGCAGCGCTGAAATCACTGTTACGGGAGGCACCGGACCCCTTAGCTTTAGCTGGAGCGGACAGGGATCGGGATTCAGTTCCACAGATGAAGATCCGAATTCAATGCCCGCAGACAGCTACGACCTGGAGATCACCGATGCGAATGGCTGCAACCAGAGCTTCACCAGCTTTGTTACCATTACCGAACCCACCGCTGTTTCTGTTGTCCTGAATAGCACCAGCAATATTAGCTGTCACGGCGAGAACACAGGCCGTGCATCGATTACCGTCAGCGGTGGCAGCACGCCTTATAGCTTTAACTGGACCGGTAAAAACACCGGAGCCATCTCCACCGCAGAGGACCCGGTTGATCTGCTGGCAGATACCTACGAATTGACAATCACAGACAACAATGGTTGCATCTATTTCTATGACGATTTTCTCACCCTCACCGAACCAGCCGATATCAGTGTTAGCATCGACCAGCTTGTCGATGTGAATTGCAATGGTGAAGCCACCGGGGCTATTGCAATCTTGGTCAGCGGCGGCACGCCGAATTACAGTTTTGCCTGGACAGGACCAGATGGTTTCAGCGCCAGTACCAAAGATTTATCTGGTCTTAAGGCCGGGGAATACAGCCTCAGCATTACCGATGCCAACGGATGCGAAAAGAGCTTCCTGAACCTGGCAACCATCCAACAAAACACGGCCATTTCGGCAAGCTTTAGTTTAAACCATCTCAGCTGCAACGGAGGTTCCGATGGAGCCATTGATATCACCCCCTCTGGTGGCACCCCGGACTATAGCTACAGTTGGACGGGTCCCAATAATTTCAGTTCGACAGACGAGGACATCAGCGGACTGCTTGCCGGCAGCTATACCCTAACCATCACCGACGCCCTGAACTGTTCGCAAAGTATGCCTGCACAGGAACTGACAGAACCTGCGGGACTCACCGTGACGGCTACAACAAGCCATATCGATTGCTTTGGTGCAAACAACGGCCATATCGATCTGGATGTCAGTGGCGGATCACCCCCCTATAGCTTTGCCTGGACAGGCCCATCGGGTTTCACTTCTGCAAGCGAAGACATCTCGGGACTTGCACCAGGCAGCTACAGCATTGATATCACCGACAGCAATGGCTGCAGCAAGAGCTATCCCGACATTGCCACCATCAATGAATCGCCAGAGATTAAAGTCCTGTCCACAGCCAGCAATATCAGCTGCGGCGGACTCACCGACGGGACCATCGACATTGCAGTCAGTGGAGGAACAGGCAGCTACAGCTTTGCCTGGAGCGGACCATCGGGTTTCACGGCCACCACTGAAGACATCTCCGGACTTTCGGCAGGCAGTTACAGCCTCGAAGTAAGCGACGGAAATGGATGTATGCGCAGCTTCCCCAACATCGAAACCATTGTCGAACCTTCAATTATCAGTGCTGCCTACCTGTCTCATACCGATGTGCTGTGCAAGGGAGAAAGCACCGGATCCATCCAAGTAGATGTCAGCGGTGGTGTACCACCCTACCTTTTCAACTGGACTATTGATGGTGGAGGAAGGGTATCTACGGATGAAGACCCAGGCAACCTGGCTGCAGGCACTTATTCGCTGGAAGTAAGCGATGCGAATGGCTGTAACATAGTCTTCCCCAATTTGGCGACCATTAGCGAACCTCCCGAACTGATTTCAACCCTTTCAGCCAATGACCTGATTTGTTATGGAGACAACAACGGGGAAATCAGCATCAGCACAACGGGAGGGACCGGCCCCTACGAATACTCACGTGTAGGAAATATCGATCCGGGCTACCAGAGCTCATCAACCTTCAGCGGACTCGGACCCGGTCTCTACAACATCTGGACCCGCGATGCCAATCGCTGTGTGGTCCTGGATACCATTAGCATTCAGGAACCGGAAGAGATTCAGATTGTGGGAGAAACCAAGAGCGGACAAAATCTTTGTTATGGCGACTCCTCGGGACAGATCTCGATTGACGAGGTGACCGGAGGCATGCCTCCCTATGTCTATTCCATTGACGGAGGCAGCACCTTCCATACCAGCCCCCTGTTTACAAACCTGCCTGCAGGCAACTACCAGACGATCGTCAGGGATGCCAATGGCTGCGCCTCATCCGGAAATCTGAATGTCATCACCCAACCCGCAGATATTCAAATCGATTCGTACGGACAAGTCGATATCAGCAGTTGCTACGATGCCCGGGAAGGACGTATTCTGATCACCGCCTCCGGAGGAAACGGAATCATCACCTATACCCTGAATGATACGCTTAACTCGACTATCGGCGACTTCCAGTTGCTGCCGGTGGGCAATCATACGATTCGGATGGAGGACGAAAACCGCTGTACGAAGGACACCAGCGTGGTACTGACTGCGCCCCCGCCCATCGTTGTCAACAGCCTCACGATTGCCCATGTGAGTGGATGCAACGGCGATACCAACGGCAGCATCGACATTAGCGGGACGGGAGGCAGTGGAGGCATCAGCTATGCCATTAACGGGGGGGGGCTGCAGGCAGGAGGACTCTTCAACAACCTTGGTGCAGGAAATTACACCCTGAGCCTGGTGGATACGAAAGGCTGCAGTTTCGACAGTACGGTGGAAATCACCGAGCCCGGCCCCATCCTCATCACCGCCGAAAACAAGACTGAAATCAGCTGTGCAGGTGCAGCTAACGGACAAATTGAGATGATTGTATCGGGAGGTACTGCTCCACTGAACTACAGCCTGAATCCGGGAGCCATCAGCAATACCAGCGGTGTATTTACCATGCTTGCTCCCGGTACTTACACAGTAAGTGTGAATGATGCCGAAGGCTGTGGCCCCATTGTCTCGGGCAACCTGGTTTTTGTCGATCCGCCGGTGTTCAGCCTCGATTCGGTTAAGGATCGCAATATCTCATGCAACGGAGCCGCTGATGCTTCCATCGGAATCTTTGCTTCGGGTGGCGTAAGGCCTTATTCCTATTCGGTCGATAACCGGGTCAGCTGGTCGGCTGACAGCCTCTTTACAGGCCTGGATGCAGGCAGCTACGAAGCCTGGGTGCGGGATGCCAATGGCTGTGTAATCTATGCCGGCGCCTTTAACATGAGTGACCCGGCGGCCCTCATTCTGGATGCCACAAGCACCGACATCACTCCCTGTGCCGGTGATGCAAATGGGGTAATTGAGGCCCAGGGCAGTGGCGGTACCGGCGCTGTTGAGTATTCGATCGACGGACTGCTATTCCAGACAGAGATTCGCTTCGAGGGCCTCTCCGCAGGGGACTACACCCTCCATGCCAGGGATGCTGAAGGCTGCCTGGCCACCAAAGCGATCACCTTATCTGAGCCCGAGCCGGTTAGCGCAAGCATTGCCAAAACCGACGCCATCAATGGCAATCTTGGGACCATCACCATCTCCAATGCCACAGGGGGCACAGGCCCATACGAATTCAGCATTGATGGCAGCGGAGGAACTTTCAGCAGCGAAACCTTTTACGATGCACTTTCCGCAGGCAGCTACAACGTAGTGGTCCGGGATGCCAATGCTTGCCTCTATGAAGAAACCGTGAACATTCTCGACACGCCGCCCCTGGACATCGACCTGAACATCGTGCATCTGAGTTGCAACGGGACCGACGATGGTTCCATCGAGTTTATTCCCCTCAATGCCGCAGGTGCGGTAGAGTATTCGATCGACAGCGGACAGAACCTGGTAACGAATCCACTCTTCGAAAAGCTCCCGGGTGATTCTCTTTACCACCTGTTTGCAAGAGATTCTGAAGGAAAGGAATACCGTGATACCATCACCATCCAGGAACCCGAAGCCATGGAGATCGCCAGCAACATTTCTCCGGCCACCTGTAATTCCTTTAGCGCGACTGGAAGTATAGACATCACTGTAACTGGCGGTACAGGGGGCTACAGCTTCTCCTGGTCAGATGGAAACAGCGATGAGGATCGGACAGCCCTCCTGGCAGGAAGCTACACCCTTGAAGTGACCGATGCCAATGAATGCTCCGAAACAGCCAGTTTTGAAGTAAGCAGTCTGATTACGGTGGAAGCCAATGCCGGTGCCGACACTGCTGTTTGCGAAGGAACCAGCTTCCAGCTCCACGGACTGGGCGGACATTCACCCTCCTGGGAACCTTCAAACCTGCTCTCCGATGCAGGGGTGGCCGATCCGGTGGTTTCCGGCCTCAGTGAAACCACCACGTTCATCTACACCATTACAGAAGAAAACAGTGGACACAACTGTAGCGACAGTGATACCCTTACAGTGACTCTTCTTCCAAAAGTGGAAATGTCCATTACCCCCGACACCCTTGTGTTCCAGGGCGAATCCCTGCAACTGATGGTCGGTGGAGGGCCATTCACCAGCTATCGCTGGGAACCAGGCACCTGGCTGAACGATGCCTCGATTGCCAATCCCCTCAGTACGCCAATCGACCCGATACGCTATACCGTATATGTTGTGAATGAATACGGCTGTGAACAGAGCGACTCGGTCTTTGTAGACCTTCTGCTCGAACTCACGGTGTACAATGTCTTTACGCCGAATAACGATTCACAAAACGACTATTTTGAAATCGACCATGCAGAACTCTTCCCCGAGATGCTGGTTGAGGTTTACAATCGCTGGGGCCGTTTGCTGTTTTCGACCAAGGGCTATGGCGATGATAATCGCTGGGACGGCACATCGGGAGGCAAAGATGTGCCGGTAGGTACCTATTATTACATTATCGTTCCTTACAGTGGAGCAAAAGCCATCACCGGGAACGTAACGATCATACGCTAGCATGAAAAAAGTCGCCTGTCTGATATTGTTCCTCGCAATCGCCCTTCTCCCCAAGCTGAAGGGACAGCAGATGCCGCACTATACACAGTATATGTTCAACGATTTCGTGATCAACCCTGCCATTGCAGGTACGCACGATTACTACCAGATCAGGACCAATCACCGCTTTCAGTGGGTGGGCTTGCTCGATCCCCCAATGACCAACTCCATCGCCTTCTACGGGCCCCATGCAAACATGAACATGGGCTACGGAGGCTATGTTTACAACGATGTGACCGGCCCAACGAGCCGGACCGGTTTAACGGGGTCCTACGCTTATAACATTGCTGTCAGCGGCAGCATGCGCCTATCAATGGGGCTCTCGGCAAGCGTGATGCAGTTTCGCATCGACGGTACGCAACTCAATCCAAAAGATGTCTCCGATCCGGCTCTGCTACACATGGTTTCAACAAGCTATCTGCCCGATGCCGGAGTCGGCTTCTATCTCTACGATGAGAACTTCTATGTGGGTCTGTCGATCGCCCAGTTGCTGAATAACAGCATCGAGATCTTTGATAACAAGAACGGCCTGAACCGACTCAAGACTCATATCAACCTGACGGGTGGATACCGCTATCAGCTGAACAGCGATCTGATGCTGGAACCCTCTGTGATGATTAAGGGCAGCCTGCCCAGGGAACTCAGCTTCGATATTACAGCCCGGGCCGAGTGGAAAAGGATGTTCTGGGGAGCCCTGGCCTATCGCCACAAGGAATCGGTGGGCGTACTCATTGGTTACAACTTCGAGAACATGCTGCTTTTTGGCTATGCCTACGACATCGGGACTTCCAGCCTTCGGAAATACAATACCGGAACCCACGAGATTGTGATTGGCTATCGCTTCAACGATATAAAGTAAAGGCCCGTCATGAAACAAATTACAAGCCTGCTGGCAGTCCTGCTGGTTTTGCTGGCTTCGTGTTCAAATGAACCCGAGGTTACAGGGGATGCTTTTGTTCCCAGAGAGGTCTTTATTGATGTGCTGGTCGATATTCACCTGGTCGACGGCATTACCCAGGAACGCATGTTTTACAGGCGTTACAAGGATGTCGACAGCATTGATGTACTGAGTCCGATTTTCGATAAACACGGCATCGATGCAGCATCATTCGACACCACGATGTATGCCTATAGCCGTTACCCGGAACTGTATGACCAAATCTACAACGAGGTACTCATGAAGCTCAACATGATGCTGGACGAACTCGATAACAGCCCGGAGAAATAATCAATACAACAACATAACCAACAGGGCTGTTGCCAGGCCAAGGAAGTATGCCGGAATCAGACCCGATGGCCTCGCTCGTGCAAGCACAAGTGTAGCCGAACCTGAAAGCCCCGAGGCCGCGAATAAACAGAGCAGAATACCCTGGGCCAAAACACCATATCTGAAGGCCAGGGCAAGCACCATCCCGGTCATTGTACCCAGGCCCATTAACCGGGCGTTCATCTGCCAGCGAATACTCAGCAGCACATACAGTATCAGGGAAAAGTTTACGGCCAGTACCCAGGCATGGATCACAGGGCTCAGGGGTAAACGGCGAAAGTAAATCCAGGTCATTACAAAAAGGACCAGAACCATAAAGCGGGCCAGTTTTGACGGCCCGCCCCCCTCTTCCTCCTGGAGGATCTTACGAAAATGCATAATGGGAAGCATCAGAAGAGGAAAAACCAGGGTGCCCAGTGCAATGATGATCAGCAAAGCCTTTTTCACGGCCGGGTCGAGCAGAGAAACATAGCTCCCCGAATGGAGCAGAATAAACAAGCCCAGGGTGGGCATCAGCAGGGGATGAAAAAGGGCATTGATTGCCCTGGCAGGAAGCTTGAATTTCATAGGCTAGAGTTCCTTCCTCAAACGGGCAACCGGCAGGCCGAGTTGTTCCCGGTATTTCGCCACTGTCCGGCGGGCAATCTGATACCCCTTTTCATTCAGAATCACCGAGAGCCGGTCGTCGGTCAGGGGCTTGCGCTTGTCCTCCTCATCGATACAATCCTGGAGGATTTTCTTAATCTCCCTGGTCGAGACCTCCTCTCCGCTATCGGTCTGCAGCCCTTCGGAAAAAAAGTACTTGAGCTGATAAATCCCAAAATGGGTCTGAATGTACTTGCTGTTTACCACCCGGGAAATGGTCGAGATATCGAGATGGGTAAGATCGGCGATATCCTTCAGGATCATGGGCCTAAGCCGGGTCTCATCGCCTTCGTAAAAATACTCCCGCTGATAATCGAGGATGGCGTTCATGGTCAGCATCATGGTATTCTGCCGCTGCCTGATCGCGTCAATGAACCACCTGGCCGAATCAAGCTTCTGCTTCACAAAGCTTACAGCATCCTTCTCTTCCTTGCTGGCTTTATCTTTATTTGCATTGTAGCTCTCAAACATCTCTGAATAAGTCTTGCTTACCCGTAACTCGGGCACATTGCTCGCATTCAGGAAGAGTTGCAGCTCACCTTCACGTTCCTCCAGGATGAAATCGGGAACAATCTGATGAAAAGACTTGACCTGAGAATCACCCATGGCTCCGC
The DNA here is from genome assembly GCA_002748055.1 of Bacteroidota bacterium. Classification (GTDB taxonomy): domain Bacteria; phylum Bacteroidota; class Bacteroidia; order Bacteroidales. Next base: position 26,088 of record PDRI01000030.1, read on the forward strand.
CGGGTTTGGGATTCAGCCGAAGAATCTCCTCCAGGGCTTCTTTTAGCTGTCGCTCATCAATCCCCATCCGTTGAAGAATCTTATCGTAATGCTTGTTGGTGAATTCCTCAAAATGATTTTCAAGAATCTTCCTGGCCAATGCGACGCTTTCCTGCTCCAGATCGCGACGTGCGATCTGAAGCAACAGGCATTCCTGCAGGCTACGCGCCCCAACTCCGGCAGGGTCAAACTCCTGGACAATCATCAACACCTCGTGCAATTGCGCATCGGTGGCCTCCAGGCCGGCCGAAAAGGCCAGGTCATCTGAGATGGCTTCCAGATCCCTTCGGAGATAGCCATCATCATCGATATTTCCCAGAATGTACTCTGCAAAAATCTCCTGTTCCTCTGAAAGCTTCCTCAGGCCCAGCTGGCTTTTCAACTGTTCCCTAAAAGTGGACCCCATGGAGAAAGGGATCTCTTCCCGTTTTTCATCGGCCGAGTGGTTCCGGGCATTCAGGCGATAACCGGGGATCTCATCATCCTGCAGATAGTCTTCAAGCGAAAACTCATCCTGTTGGGTCTCGGATCCATCGTCCTGCCCATCCACATCGCTGAAATTGTCATCGGCTCCCTCCTCAAGGACAGGGTTCCCTTCAAGTTCCTTCTTGATGCGCTGCTCCAGCTGTACGGCAGGAATCTCCAACAGCTTGATCATCTGGATTTGCTGTGGCGAAAGTTTTTGCAGCAGCTTCTGCTGGAGCCTTTGTTTTAGCATAACAGTTTCTCTAGAATTCAGCGTTTTTCGGTGTTCTCGGGAAAGGAATCACATCCCTGATGTTACTCATCCCGGTAACAAACATAATCAGGCGCTCGAAACCCAGTCCGAAGCCACTGTGCTCGACTGTCCCAAATTTACGTGTTTCCAGGTACCACCACATTTCCTTCTCGGGAATACTCATTTCTTTCATGCGCTCCCGAAGTCGATCCGAAACCTCTTCCCGCTGCGATCCCCCAATAATCTCGCCGATTTGCGGAAACAACACATCCATGCCACGCACGGTTCGCCCATCATCATTCTGTTTCATGTAAAAGGCCTTGATGTCGCGCGGATAATCGGTCAGGATAACCGGACGTTTATAGTATTGCTCAACCAGGTAACGTTCATGCTCGGACTGAAGATCGGCCCCCCATTCAACAGGGAACTCGAAAGGCTGCCCCGATGCCCTCAGAATCTCGACCGCCTCGCTATAGGTCCGACGTTCGAAAGGCCGATCAAGCACCGACTGCAAGCGTTCAAGCAAGCCCTTGTCCACCATCTGGTTCAGGAAGGCCAGGTCATCGGCACAGTGCTCCATCGCATAGCTAATCAGATACTTCAGAAATTCCTCGGCCAGGTCCATGTTATCATTGATATCGTAGAAAGCCATCTCGGGTTCAATCATCCAGAACTCGGCCACATGCCGCGGGGTATTGGAATTCTCGGCCCGGAAAGTGGGGCCAAAGGTATAGACTGCAGACAGGGCCAGAGCGCCCAACTCAGCTTCGAGCTGACCCGAAACGGTGAGGTTGGTAGGCCGACCAAAGAAATCCTCCCTGTAATCCACAGCGCCATCTTCGGTCTTGGGTGCACCATCTGCCGGCAGGGTCGAAACCCTGAACATGGCCCCTGCACCCTCAGCATCAGAAGCCGTGATGATGGGTGTATGCAAATAGTAGAACCCTCTGTCGTTGAAAAACTTGTGAATGCCATAGGCCAAGGCATGGCGAATGCGGAACACGGCCCCAAAGGTATTGGTCCGAAAACGCAGATGCGCAATCTCTCTCAGAAACTCAAAACCGTGCCCTTTCTTCTGCAGAGGATAGGTTTCAGGGTCGGCATCTCCCAGAACCTCAATGCTTTCTGCCTGAATCTCAACACGCTGACCTTTTCCCATCGACTCAACCAGCTTTCCACACACTGCCAGGCTGGCTCCCGTGGTGACCCGCTTCATGGTCTCTTCAGGAAATTTATCGAGATCGGCCACCACCTGAATGCTGTGAATCACCGTTCCGTCATTGATGGCAATAAAGGCCACCTGCCTGTTCCCGCGACGGGTTCTCACCCAACCTTTCAAGAGGACTTCACTGTTCACCAAATCATTGCTAAGTAGCTCTTTTACTGTCGATCTCTTCATGCGTTTTGTTTTTACAAGCTACAAAAATACAATTTTATCATTTTCCAACCGTTAACTTTATAATGTAAAACAAATCAATTACTTTTATCCGAATTCAAAAAAAAATACATGGAGCAAGCACGAAAATCCATCATGGTCACCTGGGATTTTTCTGCCGTTTCTGAGAATGCCCTTAAGCATGGCATAAAGCTGGCAAACATTGTGAAGAACGACATCTTGTTGTACCACATCGCCGCTGATGAAGAGGAGAAAGCAACTGCAAGCACCAAGCTGGAGGCTGAAGTGAAGCGCATTCGCGAAGCGTACAAAATTGAAGCAAACTTCGTTGTGGAGGTGGGTAAGATTTTCGACGAAATCTCCGATTTTGCCTCAAACGAGGACAACAATATTCACATGGTGGTCATGGGTACCCATGGCATCAAGGGCAACCAGAAGTTCTTCGGAAGCTGGGCCCTGAAAGTTATTGTGGGTTCGGCCGTGCCCTTTATTGTGGTTCAGGATGCACCCTCCGGGGACGATCGCTACAGCAATGTAGTCTTTCCGCTCGATTTCCGTTCTGAGAACAAGGAAAAACTGCAATGGGCCATCTTCATGGGTAAATACCTGAACTCCAAGATTCACCTTTTCAAGGCCGCGATCAACGACAAGGATCTGCATAAGAAGATGAATGTGAATCTGAACTTTGCCATTCGCTTTCTTATCCAGAATAACATCGAATATGAGATCCACTCCGGCAAGAAACTGAGCAATCTCCAAAAGGAGGTCCTTGCCTTCTCTAAGGAGATCTCGGCCGATATGATTCTGATTACCACCACCAAGCACATCACCTCGATGAACTACATTTTCGGGGCCAAGGAACAGTATCTGATCGCCAACGAGGAGCGAATCCCCGTTATGTGCGTCAATCCGAAATCCAACTTCGCCAAGGTGGGGCAGTTTATGTACGGCTAATGTCGATCAGGGTCGAGAGCATCAGTAAACGCTATGGACAGCAACTTGCTGTCGATAAGGTGAGTTTCCGTATTGAGAGCGGACAGATCGCCGGCTTTATCGGGCCCAATGGTGCCGGGAAATCGACCACGATGAAAATTCTCACGGCAACCCTGCCCAGCGATGAAGGCCAGGTGTTTCTGAACGAAGAACCATTAAGTGCGAACAAAAAGGAACTGAGACGACGCATTGGCTACCTGCCCGAAAACAACCCCCTCTACCCCGAAATGTACATCCGCGAATACCTGGCTTATGTGGCAGGAATGTACGGAATAAAGGGGCAAAGAGCCCGGCAAAAAGTAGAGGAGGTCATAAACAGTACGGGGCTGGGGCCCGAAGCACCAAAACGCATTGCTGCACTTTCGAAGGGCTACCGTCAGCGGGTTGGCCTGGCCCAGGCACTGATCCACAACCCCGACATTCTAATCCTCGATGAACCCACGACAGGCCTGGATCCAAACCAGCTAAGCGAAATCCGTGGTCTCATCACCCGTATTGGACAGGAAAAAACCATTCTGCTTTCGACCCATATCCTTCAGGAGGTGGAAGCCATCTGCGACCGGGTCATCATCATTGATCGGGGTAGAATTGTGGCTGATGACAGTGCTGGCAGCCTGCGTAACAAACAGGAAGACAGCCATACCATCCTGATCGAGATCAGTGAGACCCTGAGTGCCGACACCTGGAAAGCCCTTCCCTTTGTTTCTGACATCCGCAGCCTGGACGGGAAGCGTTTTCTGCTCGAAACCCTTGAAAAACGCGATGTTAGGGCAGATATCTCCACCTTTGCCGTTGCCCGGGGGATGACCATCCTCTCACTCTCACGCCAGGAGAAAGGGCTCGAAGAACTTTTCCGTGACATGACCGGCGAAAGATAATCTTCTGATCTACATATCGATAGAAGGCGCAATATTTGGCATTGCATTTGTTTACAATATTTATATATTTAACCCCTCTTAGTGTTAACGAAACGATTACTTATGAAATTACGCGTATTAGCATTGATCGGTACGATGATCCTGACTGTTGGTCTTTCGGGCCAGGCGACGCTTACCGATGTGATTAATGAGTTCAATACGGGTGTTGAAAAACTCAACAACCAGGAATACGAAAACTCAATTGAACATTTCAACCAGGTTATAAGCCTGGCTGAAGCGGTAGGAGACTCGGCCCTGGAGATGAAGGCAAATGCTGAGAAACAAATCCCCGCAGCCTACTACAGGCAGGCCACGGTATTCATGAAACGGAAGCAATATGACAATGCCATTCCCTACCTGGAAAAGACCGTGGAAACTGCGGCTCATTATGGCAACAATGAAGAGATCGCCGGTAAAGCCGGTAAATACCTGCCCCAACTCTATCTGCGGGAAGGCTTGAAAAATACCTCCGGGCAGAACTATGAGGCTGCCCTGGAGAACTTCGACAAGGCCCTGGCACTAAACGAAAACCTCTACAAAGCCCACCACGGAAAAGGCATGGTTTTCCAGGCCCAGGATGAGCTCGATATGATGATGGAAGAGTATAAGCTGGCCAAAGCCGGCGCTGAAGCCAAAGGCGACACCAAAACCATCGACCAGATCGATGCGGCCGTCAACAAATACTATAACAAAATCGTTCAGGAGGAGTTTGAAGCAGTCGATCCCGAAGAAGCGGACTATAGCTACCTGATCGAAGCGGCCGAGAATGCACTGGAAGCAAACCCGAAAAACGGACGGCCTTATTACTATTTGGCTGCCGCATACAACAAGATGGTCGAATACGACAAGGCTATTGAGAATGCCCTTAAAGGTGTGCTGTACGAAAAAGAAGCCATCTGGCTTTCAGCAATCAATCTTGAACTGGGTACTGCCTACCAAAATACAGTCGAATACGACAAGGCCTGCGAAACCTTTAAGAAGGTGCTTGAAGAGCCTTTTGCATCGCGTGCCAAAAAGAAAATGGGCAACGTTCCCGACTGCAACTAGCGCATCAGGCACTTTATCATACAGGCCGTCGAATCACGACGGCCTTTTTTTTGCCCGGATGGGTGTTTTTTTGTTCCTTTGTGAACCGGAGTGGAGAGATTTGTCTGATTGCAACCACCCAAAAAAATGCTAAAGCAGATTTGCTTACCCTTTCAGACACATCTCCTCCCATTTTATAAAAAAACAAAAGCTATGGCATATTTATTTACCTCAGAATCAGTAAGTGAAGGCCATCCCGACAAGGTGGCTGATCAAATTTCAGATGCACTTCTGGACGAATTCCTGGCCTTTGATCCCACCTCCAAGGTGGCCTGTGAAACCCTGGTGACAACGGGACAGGTGGTCCTGGCCGGTGAGGTTCGGACCAAAACCTATATCGACGTTCAGAAAGTGGCCCGCGAAGTAATTCGCCAAATTGGCTATACCAAAAGTGACTATCAGTTCGAGTACAACTCCTGTGGGGTGGTCTCGGCCATCCATGAACAATCGCCCGACATTACCCGGGGGGTCGATCGCTCCGATCCTATGGAACAGGGAGCAGGTGACCAGGGCATGATGTTTGGCTATGCCACTGCCGAAACAGACAATTACATGCCCCTTCCGCTCGACCTGAGCCACAAATTGCTGGTTGAACTGGCAGCCATCAGGCGCGAGCAAAAAGAAATGACCTACCTGCGCCCCGACTCTAAATCGCAGGTAACCATTGAATACAATGACAAAGACCAGCCCATTCGTGTGCACACCATCGTTGTTTCGACCCAGCACGACGAGTTCGAAAGTGATGACGAAAGCATGCTGGCCAGGATCAAAACCGATGTGGAAACCATCCTCATCCCCCGCGTCGTAGCGCAATTACCCGAACGCCTGCAGAAACTATTCGATGACGACTTCATCCTCCACGTGAACCCAACAGGCAAGTTTGTCATTGGTGGACCACATGGCGACACCGGCCTTACCGGCCGCAAGATTATTGTCGACACCTATGGAGGCAGGGGGGCCCATGGCGGGGGAGCCTTCTCGGGTAAAGATCCTTCAAAAGTCGATCGTTCGGCTGCCTATGCTGCCCGTCACATAGCTAAGAACATTGTAGCAGCAGGTGTGAGTGATGAGGTCCTCATCCAACTCTCCTATGCCATTGGCGTGGTAAAGCCCATCGGAGTCTTCGTAAACACCTTTGGCAAGGCCAGGGTGGATCTGAGCGATGGAGAAATCGCAGCTATCATTGAGGAGAATTATGACATGCGTCCGGCAGCCATTGAACAGCAATTAAAACTCCGCAACCCCATATACCAGGAAACGGCTTCTTACGGCCACATGGGGCGCACACCCCGACTGGTTCATAAAACCTTCTCCTCCCCCTACTGGGACGACAAGACGCTGGAGGTAGAGCTCTTTACCTGGGAAAAACTCGACTATGTAGATCGCTTTAAAAAGGCTTTTAAGCTTTAAGCCATGTTTTCAGGAATAGTTGAGGAAGCCGGTACCGTTGTGGGCCTGGCCAGCGAGCAGGAGAACCTCCACATCACCATAGGCTGCAGTTTTACAAAGGAACTGAAGATAGACCAAAGCATCTCCCATAACGGCGTATGCCTCACGGTGGTGGATATTAAAGACGATTGCTATACCGTTACTGCCATCAGGGAAACCCTGCTCAAATCGAATCTGGGGCTGCTGAAAGAGGGTGACAAGGTAAATCTGGAACGCAGTACGCGCCTTGACGCCCGGCTCGACGGTCACATGGTACAGGGCCATGTCGACCTTACCGCCCGCTGTACTGCGATTACCGAAGCTGAAGGCTCCTGGTACTTCAGCTTCGAATACGAGCCCACATCGGAGGAACATATCACGGTAGAAAAAGGCTCGGTATCGGTCAATGGCGTCAGCCTTACGGTCGTCAATTCGAAAGAAAACAGCTTCCAGGTGGCCATCATCCCCTTTACGTATGAGGTGACCAACTTCCACCAGTTTAAGGTGGGCAGTCTCGTAAACCTCGAATTCGACATTATTGGCAAATACATTGCCCGCATCCTGAAAGCCCAACTAGGGAAATAGCAAGGGACCCATTCAAAATACAGCCCCATGAAACGCATCCTCGTCCTGGGAGCAGGACTATCCGCCACCTCCCTCATCGAATACTTCCTCGAGAACTCCGAATCGAAGTGGACCCTCAGGGTTGGCGATATTAACCTGGCACTGGCCGAGGACAAAGTGCGCGGCTATAAAGCCGGAAAGGCCTTTACTTTCGATGTCTTCGATGAGCCAAGTCGCCGAAAAGAGATTGCCGCTGCCGACCTCGTGATCAGCCTTCTTCCTGCACGCTTGCATTACATGGTAGCCGAAACCTGTGTTGAACTCTCGACCAATCTGGCCACAGCCTCCTACCTTTCGCCCGAGATCATGAAACTGGATGAAGCTGCCCGGGAAAAGGGCATTGTCCTCATGAACGAATGCGGAGTAGACCCCGGCATCGACCACATGTCGGCCATGCAAATGCTGGCTCGTATCAATGAAGAAGGGGGTGAACTGAAGGCCTTTGAATCGAGCACGGGAGGACTGGTAGCTCCGGGTTATGAGAACAATCCCTGGAATTATAAATTCACCTGGAATCCACGAAACGTGGTGCTGGCAGGAATGGGGGGCGCGCGCTTCCTCCACAATGGACGCTTTAAATACATCCCCTACCATAAACTCTTTAGCCGCACCGAGACCATTAAGGTTCCCGAACTGGGCAAATTTGAGGTTTATGGCAACCGCGATTCCCTCACCTACCGGGAAACCTATGGCTTAAAGGATCTGAAAACCATGTTCCGTGGCACCATCCGGCGGCCCGGTTTCTGCGAGGCCTGGGATGTCTTTGTTCAGCTGGGAGCTACCGACGACAGCTATGAGATGGAAGACACCGAAAACATGACCTACAGGACCTTTATCAACAGCTTCCTGGCTTTTTCCACCCACAGCAATGTCGAGAGCAAGCTGGCCCGCTACCTGGGCATCGCCGAGGATTCTCCGATGATGGAACGCCTCAAATGGCTGGGCATCTTCGAAGAGCGAAAGATTGGTGTCCCGAACCTTACACCGGCTAAAATCCTGCAGAAACTGCTCGAAGAAAAATGGGCCCTCGACCCGGGCGACCAGGATATGATCCTGATGCAGCATCAGTTCGATTTCCTTAAGAACAACCGACTCTACAAACGCTATGCAACCCTGGTTTATATCGGCAGGGACACCCGTCATACCGCTATGTCGATGACTGTTGGCCTGCCGCTTGCCATGGTAGCACGCCGCATCCTCGAGGGTGAGTATCCCCTCACAGGTGTACGTCTTCCCATCGACCCGGTTATCTACAACCCCGTACTTGAAGAGCTCGAGGAACATGACATCCGTTTCAGGGAAGAAGAAATTGAGCTAGAGGCCTAAATGATTGAGCCATCCTTCATGGTGATCGTGCGATCGGCCATTGAAGCCAGGTCCTTATCGTGGGTCACAATGACGAGGGTTTTCTGGAAGCGCTCTCTTAGGGTAATAAAAAGCTTATGAAGCTCCTGTTTATTTTCCGTATCGAGGTTGCCAGAAGGTTCATCGGCCAGAATGAGTCCGGGATCATTTATAAGAGCCCGGGCAACAGCCACCCGCTGCTGCTCCCCGCCGGATAATTCTGCAGGCTTGTGTCCGAAACGATGACTGAGCCCCAGGAAATTGAGGAGTTCAGTAGCACGCTTTTCGACTTCAGCCCTGGGACGATTGGCAATGAACCCGGGAATACAAACATTTTCCATGGCATTGAATTCGGGGAGAAGCTGGTGAAACTGGAACACAAAGCCAATATGGCTGTTCCGAAAGCGCGCCAGCCTGTTGCTGGTAAGGCTGTCGGTACGAATGCCATTGATGCTGACATAACCACCATCGGCTTTCCCAAGGGTGCCAAGAATCTGCAAAAGGGTCGTTTTACCGGCACCGGAAGCCCCGACGACCGAGACCACTTCCCCGGCTGCCACTTCCATATAAATGCCCTTTAATACCTGAAGCTGGCCGAATGATTTGCTAATGTTTTCCGCCTTGATCATACAGATCAGAATATAAGGTAAATATACAAGAGATATAAAAGAATCATAAAAAGGCCCTCGAAGCGCGTAATCCGGGCCCTGGCTGCCGGCAGCATGAGGGGAAGCAGAAGAAAACCCGTAATCAGCATGGCCGGTATATCGAAACAGGCGATTTCCCGTTCAACACGGATGGGCGCAATCACCGAAGTGAGGCCAAGTACCGACAAAATGTTCATGATATTGGAACCGATAATGTTCCCCACCGATAAATCACTTTCCTTTTTGAGTGCCGCAATAACCGAGGTAGTCAGCTCCGGGATACTGGTGCCAACGGCCACCATACTAATCGAAATAATGCGCTTGGAAACACCAAATTCTTCTGCGATAAGGGCCGCATTGTTTACCAGCAGGTCGGCCCCCAGAGCCAACCCTCCGACTGAGGCCAGAAGCAGGAGCAGGGCCACCCACCAGGCCATGGAAGCCCCTCCTTTTCCATCGCTGGCAATGGCTTCGTTTCCCCGCTTTTCTCTACGGCCCATCCAGACGGCAAAACCGATGTAAAGAAGCAGGAGCAACACCAGAATCAGGCCCTCTGACCGACTGAGACGAAGGTCATAGGCCATCAGGAAGAGCAGCAATGAAATCCCGGCCATCATGGGCCAGTCACGGCGTAGCGAAGAAGCCGGAACGGGGATAGGATAGACCAGGGCGGTGATGGCCAGAACCAGAAGGATGTTAGAAATATTGCTACCCACGACATTGCCGATGGCCATCTCCGGATAGCCATTAAAGGCTGCCTGAAGACTGACAAGTAATTCCGGCGCAGAGGTGCCAAAGGCCACTACGGTGAGCCCGACAATCATGGTTGGAATCTTCAACAGTCGGGCCAGCGCCACACTGCTATCGACCAGAAATTTTCCGCTTGCGAAGAGGAGGGCCAGTCCGGCAATCAGGAGGAGATAAACTTGTATCATGATCGGACAAATGCTTATCCGATATCTATGTTCTTACGTACATTCCTGACGATCTCGTCTGTCTCGTGGGTCAGATTTTCTTTAATCACAGAGGCTTCCTTGCTTACCGTTTCCTTAATTTCCTTGAACTCGTTTGCCACCTCGGGGGAGTTTTCCTCGAACTCTCGCTTGATATCTTCAGTTGCTTTCCGGAACTCTTTCATGCCGTTGCCGAAGGTTCTTGCCAGCTTTGGAATCTCCTTTGAACCAAAGAGGAGCAATGCAATCAGAAAAGCAAATATGATCTCCTGCCCGCTGATAAATATAAGTGTCACGATCTTCCTTGCTTTGATTTACGCAAAGATAGCAATTCCTGAACAGCTTGGCACCGCAGACCGCAATTCGATCGCCTTGGATACGAATGGGGCCCATCCAAAAGGCCGGGGGATGACTCGGGACTGAAACCTCAAAGGTTGTAGGTCTCCTCGTTCATCCCCCTTCCAATGCTAGCGCCAGCTCTTTCGTTCCCATCCAAAAGGCCGGGGGGGGATGACTCAGGACTGAAACCTCAAAGGTTGTAGGTCTCCTCGTTCATCCCCCTTCCAATGATAGCCCCGGCTCGTTCATCCCCATCCAAAAGGCTGGGGGATGACTCGGGGCTGAAACCTCAAAGGTTGTAGGTCTCCTCGTTCATCCCCCTTCCAATGATAGCCCCGGCTCGTTCATCCCCATCCAAAAGGCCGGGGGGGGATGACTCGGGACTGAAACCTCAAAGGTTGTAGGTCTCCTCGTTCATCCCCCTTCCAATGATAGCCC
>PDRI01000031.1 GCA_002748055.1 Bacteroidota bacterium
GGCAGTCGTGTGCGACATGGCAGTAAGACATAATCAGACAATCACTCCCGACTACCGTTTTGCCCCTGGCTTTGGTTGCCTTGTTAATGGTGACACATTCCCTGATGGTTGTGTTGTCTCCAATTTCAACGGTGGTGTATTCCCCTTCAAATTTCAGGTCCTGGGGATCGCCCGCGATGACGGCACCGGGGAAGACCTTTACATTCTTTCCCAGGCGGGCCCCGCTCATGATGACGGCGTTTGGACCGATCCAGCTTCCCGGACCGATTTCAACATCATCATAGATGCTTGCAAATGCTTCAACAGTTACATCATCTGTAATTTTAGCGCCGGGATGTACACTGGCAAGTTTATGTATCATTTTCTTTATTTTTTACGATCTGTGCCATCAGTTCCCCTTCCATAATGAGTTGGTTCCCGACATAGATTTCGGCAAACATCAGCGCAATGCCCCGGCGGATGGGTTCGAGCAGGTCCAATTTGAGTATCAGGGTGTCGCCCGGAACCACCTTCCGCTTGAACTTTACTTTATCGATTTTAAGAAAATAGGCGGAGTAGTTCTCGGGGTCGGGTACAGTGCCCATGACCAGCATGCCGCCCACCTGCGCGGCTGCTTCAATCTGCAATACGCCGGGCATAACCGGTTCCCCCGGGAAATGGCCCCGAAAGAAGGGTTCGTTGATGGTGACATTCTTTATTCCGACTACCGATTTTTCGTCCATGCTTATCACTTTGTCTACCAAAAGGAAGGGATAGCGATGGGGGAGGCGCTTTTTCACCTCGTTGATGTCGAGAATCGGTTTTAAGGCAGGATTGTAAGCGGGCACTCTTTTTTGCAGGGCTGCTTTTTTCATGACCTGCCTCAGGGCCCTGGCAAATTCATTGTTGCTTTGGTGTCCTGGCCTGGTTGCAATAATTTTGGCTTTGAACCAGCGTCCGACCAGGGCAAGGTCTCCGACCAGGTCAAGCAATTTATGTCGTGCCGGCTCATTCGGAAAGCGGAGGGCCACATTGTTCAGAATGCCTTCGGGCTGTACCTGTACCCTGGGTTTGTTAAACAGGGTGGCAAGACGGTCGAGCTCGCTCTGTTCCATTTCCCGGTCGACAATCACGATGGCGTTGTCCACGTCGCCGCCCTTGATCAGGTTATTCTTGGCCAGAAATTCCAATTCGTGCAGGAAAACAAAGGTGCGGCAGGGAGCAATTTCATCCTTAAAATTATCGAGGTCTTCCAATGAAGCATACTGGTTGCCCAGGACCTTTGAGCCGTAGTCGATCAGCACATTGATGCTCTGAACCTTGTCGGGATAGGCAATGATGTGTATGCCATGTTCTTCATCGTAGTACTCGAGCTTCTCCTTCAGGATGAAGTATTTGCGGTCGGTAGCCTGCTCTACTGCACCGGTTTTTTCAATGGCCTCGACATAGTACTTCGAGCTGCCATCGAGGATGGGGGTTTCGGGCCCGTCGATTTCGATGAGCACGTTGTCGATGCCCATTCCGACAAAAGAGGCCAGGACATGCTCGATGGTAGCAATTTTGGCCCCGTTTTCCTCCAGGGTTGTGCCACGTGAGGTTTCAACCACATTTTCGGCCAGGGCATTAATGGTAGGTTGCCCCGGCAGGTCGGTTCGTTTGAAGATGTAACCGTGACTGTCAGGTGCGGGGAGAAAGGTCATATTCACCTCGGCACCGGTATGAAGGCCCTTACCCTGAAAGGTGATGGGTGCTTTTAGTGTTCTTTGCTTTTCCGCCATAGAAATGCCTAATTAGTATCTTATTGTGCTGATTTTGCGGCCGCAAGATACGAAACTTTTTGTTCCAGTTCGAGGACCTGGTCCCTCAGCTGGGGCAGGTTCCTGAACACCACCGAGCTGCGCCGGAAATTTGAGTAATCGAGGACGGGTGTTCCCTGAACGACCTGGTTTTCCTTACGGATGGGTTTATTAACGCCCGATTGCGCCCCGATTTTGACTCCCCGGGCAATGGTAATGTGGCCCACAATGCCAACCTGTCCGCCAAACATGCAATCGGGACCGATTTTTGTCGAGCCCGAAATTCCTGTCTGGGCTGCCATTACCGTGTTCTCCCCTACCTCCACATTGTGGGCAATCATCACCAGGTTATCGAGTTTGACCCCCTTTTTGATGAGGGTGGCACCCATGGTGGCCCTGTCAACGGTAGTATTCGCACCAATTTCGACGAAGTCTTCCAGAACCACCTTCCCGATCTGCGGAACCTTCTCATAGTTGTTGTCCTGGTTGGGGGCAAAGCCAAAACCATCGGCCCCGATCACCGCCCCGGCGTGAATGACGCAGTTTGCACCAATCTCGCATCCTTCATAGATTTTTGCACCCGGGTAGATTACCGTAGCTGTGCCTATGCTTACACCGTCCCCAATGTAAACCTGGGGATAGAGCCTGACACCGTCGCCGAGTTTCACATTCTCTCCGATGACTGTGTATTCTCCAATGTACAGGTCCTTGCCCAGCTGGCAGCCTTCGGGAATGCTGGCCAGTTTATGAATGCCCTGTTTTTTGGGTTTGTGCTCCTCGTAGAGCCGCAGCAGGGCTGCGAAAGCTTCGTAGGCATTGGGGACCCTGATCAGGGTGGCTTCAATACCCGCGCTTGCTTCAAAATCATCGTTGACAATTACAATGCTGGATCGGGTTTCGTAGATGTACTTTTCGTATTTGGGATTGGCCAAAAAGGAGAGGGTCCCGGGTCGGCCTTCTTCAATTTTGGAAACGTCATGGATGGCCGCTTCCGGATCTCCTTCAACGCGGCCTTTAAGAAACTCAGCAATGGCAGCTGCGGTAAAATTCATGCTAAAATGGTTTGTCTGTTTTACAACTCAGGATTCACGTATAAATTTTGGGTAGCAAAGGAAATACTTCCGGACTGTTTTTGAAAGGACCGCGGTATTCAGGATATCGGATACTTCCGCAATATCGAGGGTTCGCCCCTGTTTGTCAAGGATGGTTATCTCTTCGTCATGCTCACTGTAGGCATTGTTGCTGATGCTGTCACTGACCACCAGATAGGCTGCTTCATCGAAGGATACTCCCAAGTGCCGGGCGATCTTCAGAAGCAGCTTATCTATGCGCCGGGGATCGGGAGGGGTCTCGCTGATCTCCAATGCAAAGAGATTCCGGTTGAGCAGGGCATCGGCCAGGTAAGCCAGGATTTTGTCGTCGTGGTCGAGCCAGATCTTGGCTGCGGCGAAGATGTCACTGTCGTCAAGTCGGGAGTAGTACCACAGGAAGCGGTTCTGGTCACTAAGGCTGTTGAGCTTTGGGGTTTCCGAAAGAAACCATTTCAGGGCATCTGGGGCATCAATCAGGCCCTTTTCCCTATGCAGATTCCTGGCACGCCTCAGCATCTGTACCAGCACCTGCTCGGCAGAGATGACGGTTCGGTGGAGATAAACCTGCCAGTACATGAGCCGGCGTGCCACGAGAAACTTTTCAATGGAATAAATACCCTTTTCATCGACCACCAGCTGGTCGTTTACCACGTTCAGCATTTTGATGATTCGGTCCGAACCAATGACCCCTTCGGTCACACCCGTGAAATAACTGTCGCGCTTCAGGTAGTCAAGCCGATCCATGTCGAGCTGGCTCGATACCAGTTGGTGTAGAAAGCGTTTGGGGTATTCGTTTTGGAAAATCTGAATGGCCATGTCCAGTTCTCCTTCCTGTTCCCGGTTAAACTGTTCCATGTACATGAGGCTGATGCTTTCATGCGGAAGGCCCTCAATGATGCTGTTCTCAAGGGAATGGGAGAAGGGACCGTGACCAATGTCATGAAGCAGAATGGCAGTGGTAACCGCCTTCGCTTCTTCTTCGGTGATTTCGTGCCCCTTCGAGCGGATGCTGTCGATGGCCAGCCCCATCAGGTGCATGGCGCCAAGGGCATGCTGAAAGCGAGTGTGGTTGGCACCGGGATAGACATAGTGTGACAGCCCTCCCTGCCTGATTCTTCTCAGGCGCTGAAACCTGGAATCCTGCATCAGGTCAAAGATCTCCGCAAAGGGTATGCGGATAAACCCGAATACGGGATCGTTAATGATCTTTAGTTTGTTGCTGGTGAATACCTGCCCCATTTGGGTTATTTGCGACATAAAAATAGGGTTTTATTGACATAATGCTGTTTGTATCAGTACAAAATAGGCGGGTTTTTTGTGTTTTTAACGATTATTAGTACTTTTGCGCAGTCGTTAGGAGGATGATTGTTCTAGGGGGCTGGTGGTCCCCTATTTTGTTCTTAAAAAATGATTAGCGAGGAGACAGTCAGAGCAATTTTGGAGCCAAAGCTTGCGGGCAGCGAGATCTTCCTTGTGGAGGTCAGCGTGAAGCCCGGAAACAGGATTCGGGTGCTGGTTGACAGGATGGAAGGGATTTCCATTGATGAGTGTGTGGAGATCAGTCGTTTCCTGAACGGAGCCATGGACCGCGATGTCGAGGACTACGCCCTTGAGGTTTCATCACCAGGGACTGACAGCCCTTTCAGGGTGCCCCGGCAATATGAGAAGAATGTGGGCCGCACGATTCGGGTCAGCCTTGAAGAAGGAAGCCCGCTTGAGGGGAAACTGCTTGCTGTCGGGGATGAGCAAATCCTTATGATGATCAGGGGAAAGGAACGAAGTATTTCCCTGAATGAGATAAAAACTGCAAAAGCGATAATAACCTTTAATTGATCAACCGAAGCGCGATGGAAAGTATCAATTTGATCGAGACATTTTCCGAGTTCAAGGAACTGAAGAATATAGACCGTGTGACTATGATGAGCGTCCTTGAAGACGTATTCAGGGGACTCTTGCTGAAGAACTACGGGACGGACGAAAATTTCGACATCATCATCAATATCGACAAAGGCGACTTTGAGATCTGGCGAAACCGTGAAGTGGTAGAAGATGACGAGCTCGAGGATGCTGCTGTTCAGATCACCCTTAGCAAGGCCAAGGAGATTGACGAGGACTACGAGGTAGGGGAAGAGGTTACCGATGAGGTAAAGCTTGCCGATTTTGGCCGGCGCTCGATTCTTGCCCTTCGGCAGAACCTCTCGGCCCGGATCATGGAGCTGGAGAAGAACCACCTCTACAATAAGTACAAGGACCGGATCGGGGATGTGGTTACAGGGGAGGTTTACCAGGTCTGGAAGCGCGAGATCCTGATCCTCGACGATGAAGGCAACGAATTGATTCTGCCCAAATCGGAACAGATTCCTTCGGATTATTTCCGTAAAGGCGACACCATCAGGGCGGTGGTCATCAAGGTGGACATGCGGAATGCCAATCCCCTGATCATTCTTTCCCGCACCTCCCCGGTATTTCTCGAAAGGTTATTTGAACTGGAGGTTCCGGAGATTTTCGACGGACTCATTACCATTAAGAAAATTGTAAGGGTTCCGGGTGAGCGCGCTAAAGTGGCCGTGGAGTCCTATGATGAGCGCATCGATCCGGTCGGGGCCTGTGTGGGCATGAAGGGGTCGCGCATTCACGGCATCGTGAGGGAGCTTAAGAATGAGAACATTGATGTGATCAACTATACCAACAACGTTCAATTGTTTATTACCCGGGCCCTGAGTCCGGCAAAGATTTCTTCCATCAAACTGGATGATGAAGAGATGAAAGCGGAGGTTTACCTGCAACCCAAGGAGGTCTCACTGGCCATTGGGAAGGGAGGACTGAACATCCGTTTGGCCAGTCAGCTGACAGGTTATGAGATTGATGTTTACCGGGAATCGGATGACGATGATGAGGATGTGAATCTGGAAGAATTTGCCGATGAGATTGAAGGCTGGGTACTGGATGAACTCAAGGCCATAGGTTGTGATACCGCCAAGGCTGTGCTGAACCTGAGCGTAGAAGATCTGGTGAAGCGAACCGATTTGGAGGAAGAGACCATCAATGACCTGGTTAGTGTGCTTAAAGCTGAATTTGAATAAACATATATGGCTGAAAGAAAGGCAGTAAGACTAAGTAAGGCGGCGAGGGAGTTCAATGTGGGCCTCAGTACCATTGTTGAATTTCTCGGGAAGAAAGGCTTTGAATTGGATTTGAATCCGAATTCAAAAATAGCACCGGAGCAGTATGACCTTTTGCTCGAGGAGTACAGTTCCGACCTCAATGTCAAGAAGGAGTCAGAGAAGCTGACCCTGAAGAACCTCCGTGAGCGCCAGGAGTCCATTACCCTGGAGGATGTTGCCGGACAGAAGGATGGCGACGACGGGGAAGAGCTTTTGATTACCGATACCACAGCTGCCAAGATTGAAGCAGTTAAAGAGGAAGCCCCTCCCAGGGAGCCCGTGGTGGCAGAGGAAATTGCTGAAGAGAAGCAGCCGGAAGAGAAGGCTTCAGTGCCTGTTGATGCGGAGCGAGCGGCCGGGAAGGGAAGTGAAAGCCCCGCAGCCCCTGAGAAGGCAGCGAAGAAAACGTCGAAAAAGAAGTCCGACGAGAAAGCCGCTGCAGCTGTGGTTGATGAGGCCGGTAGCGGGCCGGTGGAAGAAGCCAAAGCAGATGAGTCTGCTGTTGGCGAAGAGCCTGTGGCTGAAACCGGACCAAAAGTGGTGGGCAGGATCGACCTTGATCAGGTGAAGAGCAGGAAGAAAAGCAAGACGGCTGAGGCTGCAACTGAAAAGAAGGAAGCGGAGAAGGACGAAGCCATCGCCGGGAAAGCCCCTGCAGCAGAGGAGAAGAAGCCTGTAGCCGATCAGGAGCCCCCCGCGAAGGAAGAGAAGAGGGAGAAGGAGAAGAAGGCGGAAGATGACAACCTGATTCCGACGCGTTCAGAAAAACTGAGTGGCCCCACGGTAGTGGGCAAGATTAAACTGCCCGAGAAGAGGGAGACGAAGAAGAAGCCCGTTGCCTCAAGCAAGGACAGCGATTTGCACCTCGACCAGAAGAAGAAGCGGAAGCGTATTCGCAAGGATGGCCCCGTGGACATCGGAAATGCGAAAAAGGGAGACAGAAGTGGCAGAAAGCGCGGTCGAAGCAACCGGCCCGAGGTTAGTGAAGAGGATGTTCAAAGGCAAATCAAGGATACCCTGGCCAAACTGACCAACAAGGGTACCAAGTCGAAATCCTCTAAATACCGCCGTGAGAAGAGGGATGCGGTTCAGCAGCGTATGATGCAGGAGCAGGAGCAGATGGTTCAACAGCAGAATGTGCTGCAGGTGACCGAATTTGTCTCGGTCAGCGAACTGGCATCTATGATGAATACCCCCCCAAACCAGGTGATTGCCACCTGTATGAGCCTGGGCTTGTTTGTGTCTATAAACCAGCGTCTCGATGCCGAAACCATGGCCATTGTTGCCGATGAGTTTGGCTATAAAATAGAGTTTGTAAGTGTCGATGTGGTTGAATCCATTGCAGAAGAGGAGGACGATCCGGCCGATCTGGAACCCAGGTCCCCGATCGTTACGGTTATGGGACATGTCGACCATGGGAAAACGAAGCTTTTGGACGTGATCCGTCACGCCGATGTCGTGGCCGGGGAGGCTGGTGGGATTACCCAGCATATCGGGGCCTACTCGGTGACCCTGGGCGATGGAAGAAAGATTACCTTTCTGGACACACCCGGACATGAGGCGTTTACAGCCATGCGTGCCCGTGGAGCCCAGATTACCGATGTTGCCATCATTGTGGTGGCCGCCGATGACGGGGTTAAACCCCAGACCGTTGAGGCCATCAACCATGCCTCGGCTGCAGGTGTGCCCATCGTTTTTGCGATCAACAAGATCGACCTCCCGGCTGCCAATCCCGAAAAGATCAAGGAAGAGCTGGCCAATATGAACTATCTGGTCGAGGACTGGGGCGGTAAGTTTCAGTCGCAGGAGATTTCTGCCAAAGGCAACCAGAACATCGAGGAATTGCTGGAGAAGGTGTTGCTCGAGGCCGAGTTGCTCGAGCTAAAGGCCAACCCGAAGAAGGGAGCCAGGGGCACCATCGTTGAATCGACCCTGGACAAGGGGCGTGGAAATGTAGCCACTATTCTGGTACAGGCCGGGACCCTCAGGATTGGAGATGTTGTACTGGCAGGCCAGTACTATGGTCACGTGAAGGCCATGTTTAACGAGAGGGGAAAGAAAATTGATGAAGCAGGGCCGGCTACTCCGGCACTGATTCTGGGTCTGAACGGTGCACCCCAGGCCGGTGAAAGCTTCAATGTAATGGGCACCGACAAGGAGGCCAAGGAGATTGCCAATAAACGTGAACAATTGCAGCGCGAACAGGAGCTTCGGACCAATAAGCACATCACCCTGGACGAAATCGGCAGAAGGATTGCTATAGGCAACTTCCAGGAGCTGAATGTCATTGTAAAAGGGGATGTGGACGGCTCCATTGAAGCGCTTTCCGATTCCCTGATCAAGCTGAGTACCGAAGAGATTCAGGTGAACATCAAGCACAAGGCAGTGGGACAGATTTCCGAATCTGACATCCTGCTGGCAGCGGCCTCGAATGCCATTGTGATTGGCTTCCAGGTAAGGCCTTCGCTGAGCGCCAGAAAGCTGGCCGAGAAAGAGCAGATCGACATCCGTCTCTATTCCATTATTTACGATGCCATTGAAGAAGTGAAATCGGCCATGGAGGGCATGCTCTCGCCCGAGATCAAGGAAGAGATTGTGGGATCGCTTGAGATTCTGGAAACCTTCAAGATTACCAAGGTGGGCACCATTGCCGGTTGTATGGTTAAGGAAGGCAAGATCAAACGTAGCAACAAGGTCCGGCTGATTCGTGACGGAATCGTCATCTACAGTGGAGAACTGGGTTCCTTAAAGCGGTTCAAAGACGATGCAAAAGAGGTGGTAAGCGGACTGGAATGCGGACTCAATATCGAGAACTTTAACGACATTAAGGTGGGCGATGTAGTTGAGGCCTTCGAAGAGACTGAGCTGGAGCGCACACTCTGATCCGTTCCCTTGATTTTACTATATTAGCGTAGCAAAATCTCAGGCTATGTATGCGTTTATTGAAGGGGATTTCGTGGAGAAGTCTCCGGCCCATCTGGTGGTCAGTACGGGCCACCTGGCCTATCACATTTATATTTCGGTTCACACCTTTTCCCAGCTTAGTGCCAGGGACAGGGGAAGGCTTTACCTTCACCAGGTAGTCAGGGAAGATGCTCAGTTGCTCTATGGTTTTGCCACCATGGAGGAGCGGGAGATTTTCAGGCTCCTGATTTCGGTCTCGGGCGTGGGAGCCAATACTGCACGTCTGATTCTTTCCTCCCTCAGCCCCGGCGAGGTGAGCCAGGCCATCCTCACAGGCGATGTGGGTACTTTGCAGGGAATCAAGGGGATCGGGGCCAAGTCGGCCCAGCGCATCATAATCGACCTGAAAGACAAGGTGGGAGAGGCTGCCGGCATGGACGAAATATTTTTTGCTCAGGACAATACGAGCCGGGAAGAAGCGTTATCAGCATTAGTGGCACTGGGTTTTCCAAAGAAGACTGTAGAGAAGGTGCTGAACCGGATTATGAAAGAGCGACCCGACGGATCTGTTGAGGAGATCGTTAAGGCCGCCCTGAAGTTTATGTAGTGAAGCAGCTGCCAAGGCACATACTCCTGATCCTCTCCGGCCTCCTCCTGGTGGCGGGTGCCCTTGCCCAGGATAGCACTCTGCATTATCCCTTTAGCACAAAGGGGGCCTATCCCCTCTCGACCACAGCCCTGAGTTCGCCGCTCTATCTGCAGAATCCTTCAAACATTAAATCCCAGGTGATCTATGATCCCGTAAGCCGGCAATATGTCTTCAGCGAGACGATCGGGTCCTGGAATTACAGGCCGCCCTCGCTGATGAGTCAGAAAGCCTACCAGAATTATGCCTTCGAACGAAACATCCGGGATTACTGGAAGCTGAAATCGGGAGGGCAATCACTGGAAGGCCAGCTATCCTTTATTCCGCCGCTGAAGGTGGGTGGTGAGGCCTTTGACAGGCTCTTTGGCTCAAACACCATCAACATTGTTCCCTCGGGAAGTGCCGAACTCATCTTTGGTTTCAACCTCTCGAAGCAGGAGAATTACAATATCAGCGAGCGGCTGCGCAGTGTCCCTTCGTTCACCTTCGATTCGAAAATTATCATGAACGTCGCCGGAAGCATAGGCGATAAGTTCAACATGGATATATCCTACAATACCGAGGCGACCTTCGATTTCGAGAACCAGACCAAGCTGGAATATACGGGGAAGGAGGATGAGATTATTCAAAAGGTGGAGGCAGGGAATGTAAACCTGCCACTCCCGGGCTCATTGATTAACGGAAGCCAAAGCCTCTTTGGCCTCAAGACCGAGATGCAGTTTGGGAAGCTGAGTGTAACATCGGTCTTTTCGCAGCAGCGCGGGGAGTCTTCGGTGATTAATGTGGAGGGCGGTGCCCAGCTGCAGGAATTTAGCGTTAGTGTGGATGACTACGATGCCAACAAGCACTTCTTTCTCTCGGATTATTTCAGGGACAATTACAACCAGGCCCTGGCCAATTTGCCGGTCATTACCTCGGATGTTGCCATTACGCGTATCGAGGTCTGGGTCACGAATAAAACCACCAATTTCGAGCATGCGAGGAACATTGTTGTGCTGAACGATCTGGGTGAGTCCGAACCCAGATCGGGGCTTTTTAGCAGGAATCCCGGAGGGGGTAACCATCCCCGGAATGCCCTCAATACCGCCTATGCCGAGCTCAGCACTACCTACAGCGCTATCCGCGATATCAAGAATGCCACCGGCGAGTTGGAAGCAGCCGGTCTTGTGCTTGGTGTCGATTTTGAGAAGATAGAGAATGCCCGTATGCTGTCTCCGCGCGAATATACCTTCAACGACAAACTGGGTTATATCTCGTTGAACTCGGCCCTGAATACCGACGAGATTCTGGCTGTGGCCTATGAATACACCTATCGCGGTAAGACCTACCAGGTGGGAGAACTATCTCAGTCCTCGGGTATTTCTGCTCCCCAGTCGCTTATTCTGAAGCTGATTAAGCCCACGAACTTTACGCCCAATTCCTATACCTGGGATTTGATGATGAAGAATGTCTATGCGCTTGGGGCTTACCAGGTCGAGAAGAATGATTTTCAACTCGATGTACTTTATCGCGACGACAAAACCGGCAACTCGGTCAACTATTTGCCTGTCGGGGAATTGAATAAAACGACCTTACTCAGGCTGTTTGATCTCGACAGGATGAACAGCCAGCAGGATCCTTACCCCGACGGTGTTTTCGACTACATTCCCGGGGTAACGATCTCCCCGTCGAACGGAAGGGTATTCTTCCCCGTACTGGAACCTTTTGGAGAAGATCTTGCGAACATACTTCGGGACAGTCTGGACGGGCCGGCGGCCGACAAGGCCATCGCCACCTATGTTTATCAGGCCCTTTACGATTCGACAAAGACCAAGGCCAGACAAATTGCCGAAAAGAATAAATTCCTGATAGCCGGAGAGTATTCGTCTTCGAGCTCATCGGAAATCATGCTGAACGCGATGAATGTGCCCCAGGGCTCGGTGAAGGTAACGGCAGGTGGCCGGGAGCTGGTCGAGGGAAGTGATTACACCGTCGATTACATGCTGGGAAGGGTCACTATCATCAACCAGGGCATCCTGGAATCCGGTACGCCTATTCGCATCTCCCTGGAAAACCAGTCGCTGTTTGCCTTTCAAACCAAGACCCTGGTGGGGACCCACCTGAACTATCAGATTTCGAAGAATTTCAATCTGGGGGCCACAGCCATGCACCTGACCGAGCGACCCCTGACCCAGAAAGTCAATATCGGCGACGAACCCATCTCCAATACAATCTGGGGCTTGAATGGAAGCTACAGCACAGAGTCGCAGTTGCTGACCACCCTGGTTGATAAACTCCCCTTTCTGGAGACGAAGGTGCCCTCATCGCTGACCGTGGTGGGTGAATTTGCCCAACTGGTACCCGGGCATTCGAAGGCTATCGAGAAGGAAGGGAATGCCTACATCGACGATTTTGAAGGAAGTGAAACCTCCATTGATCTGAAGCAGTTTTCTTCCTGGAAGCTGGCTTCCACACCCCGGGGTTATTTTCCTGAGGCCGAGTTGAACAATGATCTGGCTTATGGTTTCGGACGGGCCCGTCTGGCCTGGTATCAGATCGATCCTTTGCTCGTTCGAGATGAATCCCGGACGCCAGGCCACATCAAGGCCAATCCCGACCTGGTTTCCAACCCTTATGTTTACGAGGTATATGAGCAGGACATCTTCCCGAACAAGGAAAACCCCAATGGCATCCCAACGAATATTTCGGTCCTGAACCTTGCTTATTATCCCGATGAGCGCGGCCCCTACAATTACGATGCCGAACAGATCGATTTTGAAGGCCATCTCCTGAGGCCGAGAGAACGCTGGGGCGGCATCATGCGCGAAATATACTCCACCGATTTCGAACAGGCCAATGTCGAGTTTATCGAGTTCTGGCTTATGGATCCCTTTGCAGGCATGCCCGATAACAGTGGAGGAGAGCTCTATTTTAACCTGGGGAACATTTCCGAGGATGTGCTCAAGGATTCCCGCAAGACTTTTGAAAACGGCTTGCCCACCTCTGAGCTGGTCGAGAAGGTCGATACCACAGTCTGGGGACGCGTTCCGCTCACCCAGGCGCTGGTACAGGGCTTCAGTGCGGGCGATGAAACCCGGCGCTTTCAGGACGTGGGACTGGATGGGCTGAGTTCAGAGGATGAACTGGATTTCTTCGGATCTACGCCCGACAACTATCTCGGCCGTATCGAAACCCGTTACAACTCCGGATTATTGAGCGAGACGGCCCGCAACGCCATCTTCGAGGATCCCTCTTCGGACGATTACATGTACTTTCGTTCCACCGAACACGATGCAGCCAGACACGACGTCCTCGACCGCTACAAGCGTTACAACAACCACGAGGGGAATTCCCCCAGCGATCTCGACAATCAGGAATCCTTCGCCACCTCGGGCACCTCTTTGCCCGACATAGAGGACATCAACCGCGACAATACCCTGAGCGAGGGCGAGGCCTACTTTTCTTACCGTGTCAGTTTAAAGCCTTCGGACATGGAGGTAGGACAGAATTACATCGTCGACAAGGTCGTCGACCGGGTTACCTACCGGAACGATCAGAAAGACAATGTTACCTGGTACCAGTTCAGAATCCCCATCCACGATTATGAGGAAGTGGTGGGTGATATTTCCGATTTCAACAGCATTCGTTTTATGCGGATGTTCCTGACGGACTTTGAGGATATGACGGTACTGCGTTTTGCCGAACTGAATCTGGTACGGGGCGAGTGGCGGCGTTATGCCCTGCCATTTACCCAGGGTGGTGAAAGCTGGACAGGGGAAGAGCCTGCGGAAGGGGTGCTCGATATCTCGGCGGTAAACATTGAGGAGAATGCCGGGAAGACCCCTGTGAATTACGTTCTGCCCCCCGGATTTAACCGGATGATCGATCCCACCCAGCCCCAGCTCAGGCAGTTGAATGAGCAGTCGATTGTTCTGAAAGTTAATGAGTTGGACGATGGTGATGCGCGAGCTGCCTATAAGACCACCGAGCTGGATATGCGGCAGTACGGGAAGATTCGTATGGAGGCACATGCCGAAGCCATTCCCGATATTAACCTGGAGGACGATGAGCTTACGGCCTTTATCCGCCTGGGGACCGACTATCAGAGCAATTTCTATGAGTATGAGGTTCCCCTGAAGCTTACGCAGCCCGGTAAATACGACAACGACCTTGAAAGTGACCGGGCTGTTGTTTGGCCCAGATCAAACCAGTTTGAGGTGGACCTCGACCAGTTCACAAAAGTGAAGCTGGCCAGGAACGAAGCGATGAGTCAGCCCGAAAGCGAGGTGTCGCTGAGCTCCGCATTCTGGGAAATCGATAAAAAGGGAAACAAGATTACCGTTTCCGGAAATCCGACGCTGAGCAGTGTGCGTGTGATTATGATCGGGGTCAGGAATCCCAAGGCCGGAGACAATCCTTTCGGAAATGATGATGGCCTGGCCAAGTCGGGCGAAATCTGGTTGAATGAGTTGCGATTGACCGATTTCGATGAGAAAGGGGGCTGGGCTGCCCAGGGCCGCGCCACCCTGAAACTGGCCGATTTTGCCAATGTAACCCTCGCCGGAAACACCAGTTCGGCCGGGTTTGGCAGCATCGAACAGAGCGTTACCGAGCGGCAGCAGGAACAGTATATTCAGTATGATGTGTCTTCCACAGCCCAGATGGGGAAGTTCTTCAAGGAGGAACTGGGAGTTAGCATTCCTGTGTTTACCAGCTATTCGAAATCCATGGTGAACCCTGAGTACGATCCGCTAAACCCCGATATTTTGCTGACCGAGAGTCTGGCCGCAGCAAATTCAAAGGCCGAACGGGACTCTATTCTAAACTATTCCCAGGAGGTGGTTGAAAGACGCGCCCTTGCCCTGACCAATCTGAGGGTGAATCCCTCCGGGAAGAAAAAGCACTTTTACAGCCTGTCGAACTGGTCGGCTTCCTTCAGCCTGAATGAGATGCGCTCCAGCAGTCCGAACATCGAGTACTACAATACCCGTAAAACCAGGGCAAATCTGAGTTACAACTTCAACACCCGACCGAAGAATGTACAGCCTTTTAAGAAGGTGAAGTGGCTCAGCAACGACTGGCTCAGGCTGGTCAAGGACTTCAACTTTAATGTTACCCCTTCGCGCATTTCCTTCCGTACCGACATGGACAGGTACTACCTCGAGAAGCAGGTCAGAAATATCAACAATCCCGACTACATTGTCGAGCCAAACTTCAAGAAGGATTTCGAGTGGAACCGCCATTTCGACTTCAAGTTTGATCTGACCAGGAACCTGCGTTTCGATTTTTCATCGACCAATATTGCGCGTATTGATGAGCCGGAGGGCAGGTGGCATCGCGACGATATCGATGCCTATGAGATTTACCGGGACTCCCTATGGGCAGCTATTCTGTCGGGGGGAAGAAGCACCCGCTACTTCCACCAGTTCAATGCTTCCTATACGATTCCGGTGAATAAGATTCCGCTGTTCGACTGGATGAGCGCCAATGTGCGTTATGGGGGTACCTACGGCTGGGATGTGGGGCCCATTCTCCAGGATGAAAGCATCAACCTGGGGAACACCATTAAGAACTCCAATACGGCCCAGTTGAACGGGCAGATGAATTTCGTGAACCTCTATAATAAGGTGGGATTTCTGAAAGGCATCAACGAAAAGTACAGGAATGCCCGGAGCCGTGAAAGGGAGACGGAAAAACGAAGCAAAACCAGGGTCTATACCAAGGAGAATGTCTTCCTGCGGGAAGGGCGTAAGCGCTATGTGCCACATAATCTGAAGACAGAGGATATTAAGGTAGAGGTCTTTGACGAGAATCAACAGCCCGTAAAGGTCAGCATGGAAATCCTGAGCGACAATCGCATCAGCATCGTTTCCGACAAGGCCATCCGGGGTGCCCGGATCGTGGTTACCGGAACCATTGAAAAGGGCGAAAATCCGCTCATTTTCATTGCCGAATCTACGGTGCGGGCCCTGATGATGGCCCGCACGCTGAATGTTACCTACTCGAAGAGTGGAGGGAGTTTATTGCCCGGCTATCTGCCCGGTATCGATTACTTTGGTACGCAGATGTACAACGGACAGTTGAATCCGGGCTGGTCCTTCCTTAGCGGCTGGCAGAATTCATCTTATGCTGAGCGGGCTTTTCAGGCCGGGTTGCTGAGCACCGACCGGGCACTGAACGATGCCTTTACGATGAACAATACAGAGCGGCTTACGGTTAGGGCCAGTCTGGAGCCCTTTAACGGGCTAAAGATCGATTTAACAGCCAATCGAATGTATGCTTCCAATCTGTCGGAGTACTATACGGCCAATCCGGATGGTACACTTCCTGCGGATACAGCACGTGGAAGGGTCTATAGCGGAAACTTCAGCATGAGCTATCTCTCCATTGGTTCTGCCTTTGAGCGTGTCGGGGAGGAGGTGGAATCGTCCCTTTCTTTTAACCGCCTGAAGAATGAATACCGAAAGCAGATTTCCAGGCGGCTGGCCGATGACTATTTCAGGCGTACCGGTCAGGTACTTGCCCAGGATACAGCCGGCTTCTACGAGGGCTACGGGTCCACCTCCCAGGAGGTCCTCATTCCCGCCTTCCTTGCGGCCTATGGCGGGAAGGACCCGAATACGGTGAGTTTCGGGGCCATAAAATCGTTGTTGGAGATGATGCCTAACTGGCAGATCCGTTTCGATGGCCTCGGCAAGATCGAGCCGCTGAAGAAGTATGTGAACTCCATCGTAATGAACCATTCCTACCGGTCGACCTACAGTGTGGGTTCCTTCATCAACAATCCTTATTTCATTGTCGATTCCATCAGCGGGGTGCCGATTGCCACCGATTTGCAGGGGAACTTCATTGTAGAGAACGACATCAATACAGTGAGCATTAATGAGAATTTTTCTCCGCTCATCGACCTGAATATGGATTGGAAGAACAGCCTGACAACCCGGATCGAGTACAAGCGATCGCGGACAGTGGCACTGAATATGGCCAATACGCAGGTGAATGAAGTCAACAGTGTCGAAATTATTTTTGGCGCAGGCTATCGCTTCAATGAAGTGCCTCTTTACATCAATCAGCGCGAGTTCAACAGCGACCTGAATGTAAGGCTCGATTTTTCGACCAGGAACAACCGGACCGTGATTCGGAAACTGGAGGACCTCTCGGGCAGTGAAATTACTGCCGGACAGCGTATTTTAAGTATCAAGGCTTCGGCCGATTACAAGTTGAGCGACAAGTTTATTGTCAGGGTTTTTTACGATCAGCGTCTGACCAACCCCTATATCTCGAACAGCTACAAAAATGCCAACTACAATGTTGGTTTCAGCATGACCTTCACCCTTTGATCTGGCCGGCATTTTTATGATGCATATCAGCTTCAGGATTCGTTCAAAAGCCGTACATTTGGTTTGAATATCTTTAAAAACAGGAGCTATATGAATGTACCCGACGAACTGAAATACACCAGCGAACACGAATGGATTCGTGTTGAAGGTGACGAGATTATAGTTGGCGTGAGCGACTTTGCCCAGGGTGAACTCGGAGATGTAGTCTTCATTGAGATTGAAACTGAAGGAGAGCAGCTGGCAAAGGGTGAAACCTTTGGAACCGTTGAAGCCGTGAAGACAGTTTCGGACATGTATATGCCGGTAGATGGGGAGATTATTGCAGTGAATCCTGCACTGGAAGACAACCCTGAGCTGGTAAATTCAGATCCCTTTGGTGAAGGTTGGATGGTTCGGATCAGGCCATCTGATCCGGCCCAGATCGATGAATTGCTGGATGCTGCTGCTTATAAGGCCCTGATCGGATAGGGCTTTATTTTCGGCAAGGTTTTTGCTTCTACCCGGGAAAAGATTGACCTATGAAAAAGCTATACCCCGGCCTGCTCTTTTTCTTCTGTTTTCTTTTCGGCCCAGCCGATTTAGGGGCCCAGTTGCGTCCGGTGTCTGCAGAGAGCCATCGTGAGATGGGGCGTGAATATGTCGATCTCTCCGGCGAAGGCCTCAGACTTGAACTGGGCTTTGATGGCTATTTCGATGGACGCATGGTTTTCGATCTGGTGATTGTTAATGAAGGGCCAGATACCTGCAGGATAGATCCGTCTGCCTTTTACTATGTTCTTCTGACCGAACCCGAAGCCGACAGTTCACGCTTTCCTCCCCGCATGGCCCTGCATCCGGAGAGGGTTCTGAACAGCTACAACGACCAGGTGGAAGAAAGCTTGGCTGACAAGAGTCTGAACTTTGTTTTCGGTGTGCTTCAAACCGGCGTGGGTATCATTGCCAGCACCAGTGCATCTATTGCGCAGGGCGATGATCCCTTCTTTGCCGTTGATGCCGTACTGGGGACCGTGGAGTCGGCCGCGCAGTTTCTGTTGAACGATGCCAGGATATCGGCCGACATGGAAGCGATCGAGGCAGAACAAGGGATCGTCGCCAAAGAAATCTTCCGGCCGACCAGCATTCCCCCGGGCAAGGCGAAGAGTGGTTTTGTGTTCTTTCCGCCCGAGGATGACCCCATGTATTACATGTTCTGTTTTCCCGTTGGCGACCAGGAGTTCCAGTTCGTCTATATGCCTCCGAACCTGCAGGCCTGCAATGCCTACTAATCAGGAAGCACTTCCCAGATCTTCGGGCGATTCGTCCTTTACCTGCCTTTTGCCCTTCCCTGTTTTGAGCGGATTGGCTGTCATTTCTTCATGACGCCTGCGATTCTTGACAATGTCAATGGCCAGATAGAGGGCATTTCTGAAAGAGGCCTCCTCCGCTTCATTCTTGCCAGCCAGTTCAAAGGCCGTTCCGTGTGCCGGGCTGGTTCTCACCACCGGCAGTCCGGCCGTATAGTTGACCCCGTTATCCATGCTCAGCGCCTTGAAGGGGGCCAGCCCCTGGTCGTGGTACATAGCCAGTACGGCATCGAACTTGCTGAATTTGCCGGCACCAAAGAAACCATCGGCCGGGTAAGGCCCAAATACGTTGATATTCTTCGACCTGGATTTGGCAATGGCCGGGACAATGATCTCCTCTTCCTCGCTTCCCAGCAGGCCCTGATCCCCTGCATGGGGGTTGAGGCCAAGCACGGCAATTCTGGGGTTGCGAATGGAAAAGTCCCGGGTCAGGGAGGCCGAGAGGATTTCAATTTTTTCTTCTATAAGTCCGGTGGTGATGAATGAACTCAGCCTGGAAATGGGCACATGGGCAGCCACCAGCCCCACTTTTAAGAGCTCGCTTACCATGAGCATCATCACCTCGCTGGCCCTGAAGCGGGCCTGAAGGTATTCGGTGTGACCACTGTAATTAAACGCTGCCTGCTGGATGTTGTGTTTGTTGATTGGCCCGGTGACCAGGGCATCGATATGGCCTTTCTCAAGTGCATCGGTCGCTGCTTGTAAAGCCTGGAAGGAGGCCTGTCCACCGGTCCGTGTGGCCTTTCCCAGTTCAACCCTGATATGCTCGTCGATGCAATTGATCACATAGCATTTATTGCTTCTGGCCTCGGCGGCCGACAGAATGCTGGTGGGGCTGAAACCTTCCAGATCCAGGGTTTTTCGGTGATAGGCCAGGACCTTGGGCGAGCCAAAGATGACAGGGGTGCATATTTCCTGTATCCTTTGGTCCATCAATGTTTTAATAATGACTTCGTAGCTGATCCCATTGATGTCGCCCTGGGAAATGCCGATTTTGAGTTTTTCCTGCATCTGTTTCTATTTTTGGCTCAGGTCTTTCAGGAAGCTGTAGATCAGTCTTACACCCACTCCGCTGCCCCCTTTACCGCGGTAATTAAAAGGCATTTTGTTAAAGGCCGGGCCTGCAATATCGAGGTGAATATAGGGATAATTGGTGAAGTGTTCGAGGAATTTACCGGCGGTTATGGCACCACCGTTTCGGGTGCCAATATTTTTCAGATCGGCCAGCTCCGATTTTAGTTGCTCCTTGTAGTCGTCCCAGAAGGGAAACTCGGCAATGCGTTCGGAACAACGTTCTCCGGAAGCCTTCAGCGCTTCCATGATGTCCCGGCTGGCATTTCCCATGCCTACCAGCCCGTACTTGTCAATGGCCATATGGGCCGACCCGGTAAGGGTCGCCAGGTCTATGGTGAGTTCGGGCTCATATTGCTTTGCATAGCTCAGGGCATCGGCCAGGATCATCCGTCCTTCAGCATCGGTATTGAGCACTTCCACCGTGCTCTGGTCGTGCATGGTAATGACATCACCCGGCACATAGGCATTTCCGTCGGGACGGTTGTCGGTGGCCGGAACAAGCCCAATCACCCAGAGTGGCAGCTTATTTCTGGCAATGGCGTAGAAAGCCCCGGCTACGGCTGCGGCACCTCCCATGTCGCATTTCATGTAGTCCATCGAATCGGGGGTGGGCTTCAGGCTGAGCCCTCCCGTATCGTAGACCACTCCCTTGCCCACAAGAACAATGGGTTTTTTGTTGCCGGCATTGTCGGGTTTCCATTCCAGAATGCTGAAGGTCGGGGGATCGACACTTCCTTTGTTTACCGCAAGCAGACCTCCCATCTTGAGGCTCTGTATCTGCTTTTTGTTGAAGACTTCTACGCTGAACCCAGCCTCTGCGCCCATCTGTCTTATTTCCTCCGACAGGCGTGTGGCAGTCAGGTAGGAAAGGGGTTCATTGACCAGATTTCGGCTTAGATAGACGGCCTGTGTCAGGTGCTCCAATTCGGCAACCTCAGCTTCACCGGCTCCGCTTATATCGATCCTGATCTCTTTCAGGCTGTTAGGAAGGGCCTCCCGGGTTTTGTATTTCAGAAACTGGTAGGCTGCAAGCGCCAGGCCTTCTGTAAAGGCCAGGGCCAGCTGGCTGTCGATATCCGGCCCCGAAAGCACCAGGGTCTCTATTCCGTGTTCGTTCAGCACGGGAAGCAACGAAGCTCCGGCACGACGTGCCTTTTCCAGTGCCTCGCCGTCTGTGCCTTCGTCATCAAGAAAGGCCACCGCTCTCCATCGTTCGATCTGTTCCAGAATGGCCAGTTCTTTTTGGCTTTTGGCGCGTTTGCGGGCATAAGCCCGGACACGATCTTCGCAATTCAGTTTCCCGAGATCATTTGTTCTGAGACTCAGTATAATCTCGCCCGATTCTTCGGGGCTTCCCTTGTGTTTGCTTATCTTAATCATGTTTGCAAAAGTACAAATTATTGACTTTCACCCTGCTTTATTGTAATTTGCACGAAAGGGATTCGGGCAAATGCCCCGAATCGTTACACTAAAGAACTTAGCTATGAGAAATTTTGCCCCATTGTTTCTGCTCCTTGTCCTTGCCCTTGCCGGATGTGAGCAGCCAGTCGACTATGAGAAAGAACGGGCCGCCATTATCGAGGTGATTAATCACGAAACCGATTCTTATCTCGCAAGGGATTTTGAAGCGGTTTTCAATACCCATGTTCAGGACTCGATGAATATGCGACTGACCGCCGGGGCCGACAACTATATTTTTCTTCAGGGTTGGGAGGAGGTATCCCGGCATCTTTCCGGAGATGATACCGAGGATGACCTGAATCCCGAGCTTCATATCACGGTGGAAAAAAGCAATTTCAGGATGAAGATTTATCCGAACAGTGCTTTTGTGGTTTGTGATCAGAAATGGACCTCCAGGTATGATGATGATTTGACCGAGATCAACAGCATTCAGGTTCGTTTTATGGAGAAAATTGAGGGAGAATGGAAAATCTCTTTTGTTTCCTTTATTGGCACTTCGGGTTATGACGACATTGAGGAAACTGAAGACTTGTTTGAAGATCCGGAAGAGCTGGACTAATTCCGGTTTCCGTTCGGGCCTTGTTTTTTTCGGATCGGAACTTCCACCGATTCACTCTGCCAGAGTCCGTGTTTGGTGCATACAGCCATTGCCGAGAGCTTCATGGTAACCGGCCCGGGTACGATGTAGAAGTCCACCTCGACCTGTCCGTTTTGGTGACCAAGTGCGCCGGATGCGAAGTGAGCCTCGGCCAGAAATGTTTCCCGGTTCCACAGCTGCACATAGTTGATAAAGTGATCCGGATCATCGGGATGCGGGTATTGCTTGCCTATCCTTACTTTGACCTTAAACTTTTCACCTTCCTGAGCCAGGCCATCGCAGAGGATGAAGGGGGTATGCCGGTCGAAGTAGTCCTTTTTGGCTTCCTTTTCTTCCTTCGATAGATCTACAGCTTTGAATACGCGTGGCATTGAAAAACAGATTGGTTCTGCTAACAAATATAGGAAAAGCCATACAGCGACTTAGCGCCTTCCATTGTTTTGGTTAATCCTTCGGGCAAGCATGGCTCCTTTCCCCATTGCCTGGGCTGTGAAAGCAATGGCCTTTCGCAGAATATCGAAATAGAGTGCAAGGTAGAGCAGGAAGGTGCTCAGCCAGATGACGCTCAGATTAAAAAGCCGGGTGTCGATTCGGAGCTTGCCAAGATGTTTTTCAGGTGCATAGAAATGTGCCCTTCCATACCTGGAGCGGGGAATCATGTAAATGGGTTCGAATTGCCGGACCAGCTTATCGCCACGTTCCACGGTCTTTTCCAGAACGTTCCGGTTTAACAGCATATTGGAGAGCTGCTTGTTGTCGTTGTCGTCCCGAAGAGCCGAGAAGGCTTTCAGCCCTCCCAGTTCTTTCACCAAGGCCTCCTGCACTTCTGTACGTTTGATATTGAGGGCCTGGGTCTGCTTCCGGAGATCTTCATTCAGGCGGTCGAGGCTGGCATGCATCCCGGCAGCTGTGGAATCGTCTGGCTCGATACCCAGCTCGGAGAAATAGCCGAAGAGTGCAGCAACCTTTTCTCTTTTTTGTTTGCTAAGGCTGCTTTCACAGGCATTGATTTTTTCTTTGAGCGTGGGGATGTAAAAGCTTGACAGATAGCGTAGATTACTGATTTCCTGGTCGATATCAAAAAAGTTTCGTTCGTAAGGATTTCTTTTATACTGGTCAACTGCCAGGGCTTCAAAAGCCCATCGGGAGGTTAGCATCTCGCCAATCAGGGGCACATATTCGTCGTGGGTCATGCTCTTATGCAGCTTGTCGAATTTTACCAGTACCCCGCTGAACAGAATCTGAGGAATGAGCAGAAAAGGGATCATGATGTAAACCGTAATGACCGAATTGAAAGCACTTGAAATATTGAGGCCCAGAATATTTGCGAAACAGGCCGTTGCAAATAGAATACACCAGTAATTGTAGGTCATTCCCTGAATCTCAAAAATCTGATTGCCAATCAGGACATAACTAATGGTCTGGATGGCCGAGATCGCAAACATGATCAGGATTTTGGCATTCAGATAGCTGAAGCGACTCAGGTTCAGAAAGGATTCCCTCTGTAGCAGCTTACGGTCCTTAATGATTTCTTCCGAACTGATCGTTAGCCCAATGAAGAGGAAGACCACTACACTCATCAACAGGTAGGAGGGGAGGTTTTCGTTGTTCCTGAAGACATAGGCGCCAGGATCGTCGCGCGTGCCGCTGAAATACTTGGTGAATATTCCCAGGATGACAGCCAGTAAAGGGGCTTCCAGCATACTGATAAGCACGTACTGGGTATTGCTTATTTTGGTGAGGAAATCCCTTAGCAGGTAAATCTTCATCTGGGCCCAGCGCCTGGGAATCCGGAAGTGGTTCTCGGGCAGAGGGCTGGGTTTCATGCTTGCCGACGGATGCTGTGGGTTCCCGTACTTTTTGAAAAGCTCGAACCACTCCTTGGCATTCACACGGCGATTTCGGGAGAGCCGTCCGCGTTCATTTACCATCTTGGCCTCGATGATTTGCAGGACCTGGTCGGGATCGACATTCCCACAACGGGGACACTGGTCCTCCGTCGCATTGGCATGGTTGCTTCTGGTCTTGAAATAGACCACGGCTTCGGAGGGATTCCCCGAATAAATCTGATAGCCCCCTGTATCAAGGAAGACAATCCGGTCGAACATCTTATACAGGTTCGAGGAAGGTTGATGGATGTTTACAATGACCAGCTTTCCCTTGTAAACCTGTTCCCTCAGGAGGTTCATTACAACCTCGGAGTCGACGGAGGACAGGCCCGAGGTGGGTTCATCAACAAAAAGAACCGAGGGTTCCCTGATTAGTTCCAGGCCTATGTTGACCCGTTTTCGTTGCCCGCCACTGATGACTTTGCTGAGGGGGTCCCCCACTTTCAGATCTCGGATATCCCATAGCCCAAGGGACTTGAGTACTTCTGTTACCCTGGCTTCCATCTCTTCCTCACTGCTTCCCCCCATACACAGGCGGGCGTTGAACCAGAGGTTTTGGTACACCGTCAGGTCGTCCATCAGGAGGTCGTCCTGTGGAATGAAGCCGATTACACCCTGAATTGCTTTTCGTTCTTCTTTATTGTAAATATTGTGCCCGTTGATCAGGATTTCGCCGCTAGCCGGTTTGAGCTTGCCATTGAGTACATTCAGCAAGGTTGATTTCCCAACTCCGCTGCCCCCCATGATGCCGATCAGCCGTCCCGACTCCTCCTCCAGGTTGAATTCCTGGATCCCGTTCTTGCTGTTCTTAAAGCGAAAGACAACATCCCTGGCCCGAAAGTTGATCTTTTTGGCAATGGCAGCGGTGGAGAAAACGCCGGCCACATCCGTGTAATAGATGGGGCTGATGACCGAACCCCGCAGCGAGGCTCCGTGTTCAAACGCATAGGCCATTCCCGGATGGAGGTGCTGGCCGTTCAGGTAGAGGTCTCCCTTGCCATTGTAACGCATGATGTGTGCATTGACACTGGGTATATGCAGGAAAGAGAGCCTTCCATCGAGCTTTTCCTTTCGAATATGATGAATGCCTTCCGGTCCTGCCTCTTTTTCATTGTTCACGATCAGGACATGGTCCTTGCGTGGCACCTCACTCAGCGAAAAGGCGATGAAGTTCAGAATGTCCCTGAATTCCTCATCCGGTATATTGAAGGAAGCAGCAACGGTTTCGAGGAAGTCAAGTTCGGTATCCCGAATTTCAATGCCGTAGGCAATGTACTCGACCAGTTGAATGATTACATATACCTTTTGGCGCTGTTCCAGTTCCAGATTGATTTTTTCACAAATACCCAGAATCCGCACTGCGGTAAGCGAAGTCCGTTTCCTTCGTTTAATGCTGCCTTTGGCCAGATTGTCCTGGTGATAGAGTCGGAGGTAGTGTTCGAACGACTCCATATATTTCTCTATCAGCTCATTGCTAATGAGTCTTGAGAGGAAGTTCCGGATGATGGAACGTTCTTTTTCGGAGATTTGCTGAACCTCATCTACATCTACGATTAAAGCGAAAAGCTGCATCAGCGCTCTCAGAATAACTTCACTCATGGAACTTTGAGTTTCGGGGTTTTGATAAAGGTTATGTAAGATAGTTTTTTTTAGTTATTTTGGCTTTTCAACGGGGCTCAACTTCTGAACCATATGCCAGATACGGCTAAAGTCATACAATACCGGGGTGTTATCAATTTTGAGACCATGGACATGGTCCTGAATCAGCTGCGTGATAACCCCGTTTTTTACGAGATGCCCAAACCTGTTCGGAAGCGCCTGTATAGCGCGCTGGCCGAGTCGATGGACAATATCTTTAAGTATGCCGCCAGGAGCGAAGAGCTTGAATCACAGGATATTGGAATGCCTCAGGTGGCGGTGGAAAGGGATGGAGATCGCTTCAGCATTGTGGCTGGAAACATGATCCTGAATGACCAGATCGATGAGTTGCAGTTTAAGCTTGACCGGGTAAATCAGCTTGATCTGGAGGCTCTCAAGTCGCTTTACGAGGATGTGATTACCCGCGAGACCAAAGCATCCGACAGGGGAGCCGGACTGGGTCTGATTACCATGGCCATGCGCACGGATCATGATATCAACTATCGCTTCGAGTCGATTGACGAAGACCATTCATTTTTTAGTATGCAAATCATAATCAAGGGATAAACCCATGGAAAAACTAGTTATTGAAGCTACACCCAACACCCCGGGCATTGTCCTTGATCCAGTTGAAGGGAAATTTAGTTTCAGCGGAGAATCCCGTCCGGAGAATGTCAGGAAGTTTTACCTTCCCGTACTGGAATGGCTGGAGTCCTATACCGCAGAGCTAAAGGCCTCAGACAAGCCTGCGAAGGGCATGGAATTTCATTTCAGTTTTGAGTATTTCAACTCGACTTCTTCCAAGTTCATACTCGATATTTTCAAGTTGATCTCCCAGTTAAATGAGGCCGGTCTTGAGCCGGGTGTCCACTGGTACTACGAAGAGGACGATGAGGATATGCTTGAGGTGGGCGAAGAAATGTCGCGTATGTCGAAACTGCCTTTCAGCTTTATAGTGACCGAGGATTAGTTGCTCAGACTTTGAGCCCCATCACCAGGACGTCGTCGATCTGTTCAATAGTGCCTTTCCATTCGAGAAAGTGTCGTTCCAGCATCTTCTTTTGTTCGGCCATGGAATCTGTTTGCATGCTGCTGAGGACTTTTCTGAATCTGCCGGCACGGAAGGTTTTTCTGTCGGGTCCGCCCAGCTGGTCGACATAGCCGTCCGAGAAGAGGTAGATCTGGTCGCCTTTGTTCAGTTTCGTTTTCTGCAGGCGGAAGTCCGTTGCTTCCTGTTCATATATGCCTATTGGCATGCGGTCGGCCCGGAAGTGATGAAAAGCGTCTTCCTTGTCCTGATCTGCTTCGAAAAGGTACAAGGGCCTGTTGGCACCTGCAAACTGAAGTTCCCCTTTTTCCGGATCGGCAATGATCAGGGCAATTTCGATGCCATCGCGGGCTTCGTATCCATGGCCAGTCTGGTGCAGAGAGGCGATGACCAGCGACCGGAGGAGGGTCAGGATTTCATTAGCAGACAGCCCTTTGTGCCGATTGATGATTTCGTTCATGGAGGAAATACCCAGCATGCTTAGCAGGGCTCCGGGTACGCCGTGTCCCGTGCAGTCGGCTACCGCAACCAGGGTTCGTGCCCCTTCTGTGGCTACCCAGTAGTAGTCACCACTAACAATATCCCTTGGTTTGAAGAGAACGAAGTGCTCACTAAAGGCGTTTTTCAGGCCTTCCAGCGGTGGGAGCATGGCCATCTGTATGCGTTCGGCGTAGCGGATGCTGTCGAGGATCTGTTCATTCTGATTCACAATGGTGTCCTTCTGCAACCTGGTCAGGTCGAGCTGGGCCTCAATCTCTTCCTTTTGCAGCACAACCTCATTTGTTCGTTCTTTGACCTTCTTTTCAAGGTCGCGGTTCATGGCCGATATGTTTTCCACATAGGAATGGATTTTCCTGGTCATCTGGTTATAGCCTTCGGCCAGTTCACCAATTTCGTCATTGGTGCGTACCACACAATATGCTTCGGTATCATCCCCTTTTGTGTTTCGGATGACAGTCTGCAGTTCTCTAACCGGTCTTGTCACTCCCTCATTGGTCCAGCGGATGAAGGCGAGGATGTAAACC
Organism: Bacteroidota bacterium; assembly: GCA_002748055.1. GTDB lineage: Bacteria > Bacteroidota > Bacteroidia > Bacteroidales. The sequence goes on from PDRI01000031.1 coordinate 26,976, forward strand.
AGGGAGACCAGGATGCCGGTGCCGATTCCAGACAGCATAATAACAGCGTCGATAACGTTTACATAGCTGAGCCGGTTGTAGGTTTTCATGCTCTCGATGCCGTCTGCTTTTCCCAGATTGCTCCATTGCCCGATCAGGATTTCCCGCTGTTGATCGGAGAGTTCAGTGATTCCCAGCTCCTTTACAGGGCTGAGGCTCAGCACCAGATAGACGATCACAATGAGCAGGGGCAGAAAGGTGGTCATTCCACTGGCCAGGATGAGCCTGTCCTTAATGCTTCCCCGCTTTCTGCCGAAGATATTGCCCTGCAGCTCCCCGGGCGAATAAATAATGTCCAGATAGCGCAGTTGAACCCGGTGTTTCTGCCAGTAGAACACAAAGAGGAATTGGAGCAGGGTGGATACGACAACCAGGTAGAAAAACTGCCGGAACAGTTTATGTTCAAGTGCGTCACCCTGTCCTTTTCCACTGAGGATATAGACCAGGGCGAAAACCGCACCTACCAAAGCAGGAGTGGTCAGGATCAGGGCGTTGATGATCGGGGTCTTAAGCAGATGCTTTTTACACCAGTGATGATGCTTGTCGCTGATTTCTCTGCCCTGGCGCTTCCATTTAAAATAGCGTTTGAAGCGATGGTTATAGATCCATCCGACCAGATAAGCGGCCACGCTGAGCAGAGCGAGCAGGCTAAAATAGACAACAAAGGGACCTTCATCGCCCAGGGGATTGATGCCGGTACTTTCTGTTGTTTCGTCCTCGATCGTCCCGGACTCTTCCGCAAAGCTACTGTCAGCGGATGCTTTGTCGAGCTCAAGTGTTGAAGCAGGCAGGCTGTCTGCTTCCTGCAGGCCATTGTTCGTACCTCCGACAAAGTCACTCTTTGGCTGCTTCCTGGCGGCTATTTTGGGAATATTCTGGATAGCCAGGAACCCCAGAAAAGGCATCACCAGGAAGAAATAGAGCAGAGAGGAGGGAAAATAAATCCTGAGTCCGAAGTATGAAGGGAAGCCTTGTTTTCGAGCCATTGTTTACTGCTTTAAGGATGAGTCCGGGAAGCCAATTCTCTGGTTAAATCTCCGGGTATTCCACCCGGGATCCGGACAGCGGGCAGGAAGAGGTTTCCACAGGCAGGCATTTTGCGCAAGATAGCTAAATAATGCTTAGTGACAGGCCTCCAGATAAGCCAGGACGAAGACCGCTGAGGCGTTCCGGTTCAGGCAAACCTCATTCGATGCAAAACTGGCCTGGACATCCTCAAAGGCCTTGGCAGGTAGCTCCGATTGGTAGTCCAGGTATTGCCGGTCCTGTTGGGCCTTGTTCGGTCCCCCTGTTACAAGGCCGGGCACGGGAGCAACATTGTGGTCGGCCCCGCTGGGCCGGTGATGGGGATTCATAACCTGCTTCGACCCGAAACCTGTCAGAAAGGAATAGCCACAGGCATTCTTCCCGAAGATGTAATCGGTGTTTCGCAGGGCGCCATTGAGGTAGCTTTTTTCCGCACTCAGGTGGTGGGCAATGCAAAGGATCTGGGCCTGGTTGAGAAGGTCACTGTTCGAGCCCCATTCAAAATGGTCCAGGCTGATGCCATAGGGGCTGTCTTTGATGGCCTGCAGGAGGGTATCTGCAAGGGCCAGGTGTTTGGTGCAGAGCTCCTGGGCCATTTCCCCGGGCAGCCTGTCGCGATTGATCAGGAGGCTGTGGAATCCCATGTTCCGGGCATAGAATTTCCAGGGCGTGCTTATCAGATGCTCGTAGGGCAGCGGATTCTCCCGAATAAAGTTCAGGTATTCTTCCTCTCCCGTGGTGAGAAAGAGTTCGGCAGCTGCCCGGTAAAAGTCATCATCGAAGTCATCATCACCATATTCCCCGGTGGTCACATCAGGGGGATTGAGGTAGATCACATCCGGATGTCGGCGTGCCCAGTTCCAGGCACTTCGGGCCGAGAGTACAAGGGCCCGGGCCCATTCCGGATCGCTGGTTTCAAATACCCTGGCAGCCTGCGCCAGGACCGCTGCGTAGCTGAGGGTCGCGAAGGTTCCCTTTCCAATGATGTAGCGTGTAAGCGAATCATCTTCGGGCATGACAAAGTCGCAGAACTCAAGCGAGCTCAGCTTGTGAAAAACCCCGCCATCCATATCCTGCAAGGTGACGAGCCAGTCGAGTTCGTAGCGCAGTTCATCGAGCAGGTCGCTGCGACCGTTTCCGCTCTCGGGTATATTCAGCCTTCCATCCGGGATGGCCTCCGGGTAAATCTCAAGCAGACTCAGCATTTGTCCCAGTGCCATAGCGGCATTTACGGTGTATTTCCCATAGTCTCCGGCGTCGTACCAGCCACCGGGTGAACGGAGACAGCCTTCCTCATGTCCGCTGGAGGGATGGAAGGGGCATTCCATGTCGAAATGACCGCCGGCACGTTCAAAGATATCCCCGTACTGCACCTCAATGGGCATGGAGGCGCGCTGAAAATAGTAGCTTTTGATACTGGCATTTAGCGCAGGCTCATAGACCTTTTCTCTGATTTCGAAGGGCAGGGATCCCAGTCCGTTTTCCAGCAGAATGGTATAGCGTCCCGGCCTTTTTACCCGGCTAAAGTCGCCCTGAAGCACATCTTCGCCCGATGCTTCCCACCGGCCTTTCCAATGGAGCCTTCCTCTGTACACCCTTCTGCCCTGGAAGTTGAGCACACAGAATTTTTCGACATCCATGTCGGTGACCAGAACTTCCTTGATGCTACCGGGATAGTAGCCAAGCTGGTTCACTTTGATATGGCTTGCCCCCATGTCTTCTTGTTCGACTATTGGTTTTTGGCAGGCAGTGAATCCAAGGGCAAAGCCTATGGCAATCGCAAATGCGGGTGAAGTCGTTCTCATTCCAATGGGTATTTCCCTTCAAATTAGGGATTATTCTTTTTGGCCGAAGGTGCTAGCTGAGCGTGATTCCAACCGGACAATGGTCGCTGCCCATGACCTCACTGTAAATGCAGGCTTCTTCAAGTACGGGCAAAAGGGACTTGCTCAGAAGGAAATAGTCAATTCTCCAGCCTACGTTCCGGGCCCGGGCTCCGGCTCGGTAACTCCACCAGGAGTAAGCCCCCTTCTGTGTGGGATGGAGATGACGGAAGCTGTCTGTAAGCCCCCCTTCAATATACCGGTCCATGCCATCGATTTCTTCCTGCATGTAGCCGGCCGATTTGTTATAATTGGGTTTGGGTCTGGCCAGATCAATCTCGTGGTGGGCTACATTGAAGTCGCCACAGACCACAACCGGCTTGGTCTTTTCCAATTCCTTCAGGTGTCTGAAAAAGGCCTTGTCCCAGTCCTGCCGGTAAGCGAGCCGTTTGAGCTCGCTTCCTGAATTGGGAACATAGACATTCACCAGCTGAAAGTCGGGGTATTCAAGCCTGAGTACACGGCCTTCATGGTCAAATTCCTTGATGCCCATGCCTTTGCTTTCATTCAGAACCTCACTTTTGCTAAGTACAGCCGTACCAGAATAGCCGGGTCTTTCGGCGGAATTCACGTGGAGGTGGAAGCCCTCCAGCTTGGAAAGCAGCTCTGCGACCTGGTGGTCCCGGGCCTTGGTTTCCTGCAGGCAGAGGATGTCGGGATTCATGGACTGCAGGTTTGGGAAGAATGCTTTTTTCGCTACGGCACGTATGCCGTTTACGTTCCAGGAGATGAGTTTCATCGTTTTTCAGTTTCACAAATGTACATTTTTTCGCCAGGCTTTACTGTCGATTTGAATTGTTGACGGATAGCATGGTTTTTCTCGGACTGCTTTTGTAAATTGGCCTTTTGAAACATTTGTCGCGTTTACCGCGTAAAAGAGCCAAGTAAGAACCTAATAAAAATCCGACCTATGAAAAACAAATTACGATTCAGCTCAATGCTGCTTTTATCTTTAGTCTTTTCCTTTGCTGTCTTCGGGCAGTATAGTGGTGAAAACCCCAATGTAGCCGTTAATAAACTTGTGGTTGCCAGTGATTCAATTGTCGGTTTTGAACCGGGCCTGGCAGTCGATGAAGATGTGGCTACTGCTGCCTCTATTCCGGGAAACGCCCCTGCATGGATTGAAATTGCACTTGGGAAGTTTTACAAAATTGATGGCTATAGTTTGCTTCTGAATGTTGATACTGAATTGCCAAAAGCATTCCAGTTTCAGGTCAGTCAGGACGGTAATAGCTGGACTACAGCAGATGCTCAGACGGTGACTGAAGATGGGGAATTTGCTTTTACTATTTCAGAAACAGATCCTGCGGACCATGTCAGAATATACATGACAGCGAAGGATGCCCTTGCCAAATTCGCAGAGATTGCGGTCTACGGAGAGGAGTTATTGGTTCCCGATCCACCGGTTCCCACAGAGGCGACCAACATTACCATGAACAGTTTTACAGCGCATTGGAACCCTGTAGCCGAAGCCGATGGTTACGTGATAACTGTAGCCCTGGATGACAACTATACTTCATTCCCGGATGGATGGGACCAGAATGGGAAGTGGACCGGATCCTACACCACTTATGTTGTGGAAAATCTGGAACCGGGTACGGAATATTTTTACAAGGTCAGGTCCTATAATAAGGCAGGAACGAGTAATTTCGGTCTGACCTTGTCGGCCAGTACCCTGCAGGGAACACAGACCATTAGCTTTGCTGCACTCGATACGGTTGTTTATGGAGATGCTGATTTCGCACTCACAGCTACTGCCAGTTCCGGGCTTCCTGTGAGCTACCTCGCATCTAATGACACTGTTGTTACAATAAGCGGAAGTACAGTTACCATTGTTGGAGCCGGTACTACAACGATTACGGCCTCTCAGGCTGGCGACGATCAGTATCTTGCTGCTGCCGATGTGAGTCAGACCTTGTTTGTTAGGAAAAAAGCCCTCACAGTAACTGGTGCTGAGGCTGCGGATAAGGCCTATGACGGAACCACAGACGCCGTTATAAGTGGTGCGGTTCTTGATGGCGTAGTTGGTGATGATGATGTAAACCTGACGGGGGCCACGGAAGGTGTGTTTGCCCAGGCGGGCGTTGGTGCAGACCTTGATGTGGCTGTTCAAATGGGCATCACCGGCGATGATGAAACCAATTATGTGTTCACAGCCCCGACTGGTCTTACAGCCAGCATTACCCAGGCCGAACTAACTGTACTGGCCGATGATAAGAGCCGGGAGGAATGTGCCGACAACCCCGACTTTACCCTGAGTTATGCAGGCTTCGTTAACGATGAAGATGTTTCTGTTATTGATACAGCACCCACGGTAAGCTGCGAGGCCGATGCAGGCAGTGCCGATGGTGACTATGACATTGTGGTAAGTGGCGGACAGGACGATAACTACAGTTTTGTCTATGCGAACGGTACACTCACGGTGACCCCCGATGCCACGAATCCGACACTGCTTGTCAAGGATGCCACACTGGATTTGGATGAAAATGATGAGGGGACCCTCACAGCTGAGGATGTTGTAAGCGAATCCTCCGACAATTGTGGGATTGTTTCAACAACCTTGAGTAAGACCGACTTTACACTCGATGATGTTGGTACGGTTAATGTGGATGTTACTGTGGCCGATGAGACAGGAAACACGACCACAGAAACTGCAGTAGTGACTGTGAAGCGTACCACCGGAATCTCCGACAGGGAAGTATTCAGGGGATTCTATCCGAATCCCACCAGTGGAATCGTACATCTTCAGCTGAGTTCAATAGCCGAAGAGCTTGTTGTGATAGACATGACCGGTAAGACCGTGATGCGGAAGCTGAATGTAGCGGAAAATGCACTGATTGACCTGAGCGAATGCCAGAGCGGACTGTATGTATTCCAGCTCAAGTTCGAAGGCAAAGTGAAGCAGTTCAGGGTTGTCAAGAACTAGTTTCTCTTGTTGATGTTTTTTGGGAAGCCGCGCATCCGATGGGTGCGCGGCTTTTTTTGTTGGCTTCGAGAGCCGGAAAGGGAGGGTGCATTGAAAAATGCCCGAAATATCAATATGATGTTACCAGAACTTATGGACTGTGAAATAAATAGGTATATTTACGGATTTATTGCAAACAATAAGTAATTACACGTAATTAATTACATAATTTAAATATGGCAAATATCAAGTACCACCTGGGTGAGGAGCTTCCTCTGGAGATGCATAAAGTGCGCATGGTCCAACGTCTGAATCTCGTTCCCATTGAGAGAAGACTGGAAGCGATTGAAGAGGCCGGAAACAATACCTTTCTACTGTTCAATAAGGACATTTATCTGGATATGCTTACCGATAGCGGTGCGAATGCGATGAGTGATCGACAGACAGCCTCAATGCTTGCCGCCGATGACAGCTATGCCGGATCGGCCACCTTTACCCGCTTGGAGGATAAGCTGAAAGAGCTTTTTGGGAAGGAATACTTTCTGCCTGTTCATCAGGGGCGTGCATGTGAAAACCTCCTTTCCCGTTTATATGTTAAAGAGGGTAGTTATGTGCCCATGAACTATCATTTCACCACCACCAAGGCCCATGTCATGATCAATGGAGGTGAGGTGTTGGAGTTGCATTTACCCGAAGCCCTGGAAATAAATAGTTCACACCCTTTTAAAGGAAACATGAATCTTCCTTTGCTGGAGGAACTGATCAGGAAGGAAGGTGCGGACAAGATCGCTTTCATCCGCATAGAGGCCGGTACAAACCTGATCGGAGGACAACCGGTGGCCCTTGATAACTATATTGAAACAGGCAGGATTGCCCGCGAATACGGCATCCCCTTTATTATCGATGCAAGTCTGTTGGCCGATAACCTGCATTTTATAAAGCAAAGGGACGAAAAATACAAGGATCTTTCCATCAGAGAGATTACAAGGGCTATTTCAGACAGCGCAGATCTTATTTACTTCTCGGCACGAAAGCTTGGTCATGCAAGAGGGGGAGGTATTGTTCTGAATGATGAAAAGGCCTATAAACAGTTGCTCGAAATGCTGCCACTTTATGAAGGCTTTTCCACCTATGGGGGAATGTCGACCCGGGAGATGGAAGCCATGACCATCGGCCTGGAAGAAACGATGGACGAGGAGATGATCAATCAGGGGCCGATTTTTATCGAATACATGGTGAATGAGTTGGTCAGGCTGGGTATACCCGTGGTTACCCCGGCCGGTGGACTCGGTGCACATATTGATGCCATGCAGTTCCTTTCTCACGTTCCCCGGGAGGAATACCGTGCAGGGGCACTGGCTGCAGCATTGTATATCGTGAGTGGGGTGCGGGGTATGGAGCGGGGAACGGTCTCGGAGGAGCGAAAAGCCGATGGTAACGATCACCTGGCTGCAGTGGAGCTTTTGCGCCTGGCCCTTCCACGCCGGGTATTTACCCTTTCACAGGTGAAGTATGCCATCGATCGCATAGCCTGGCTATATGAGAACCGGGAGTTGATCGGAGGGCTCGAGTTTTATGATGAACCAAAGGTGCTTCGCTTTTTCTTTGGAAAACTCAAGCCGACCTCAGACTGGCAACAAAAGCTGGCACAGAAATTCAAACAGGACTTTGGGGACAGTCTTTAATGCGCGGTACCCGACCGAAAAAATGCCCCTGGAAAGTACGTTTCCAGGGGCATTTTTTGCTCTACTTGTTTTGGGAGGCCACTATCTGAGACTGATATGAACATCTTCCTGATCAAGGATTTTGTTTAGAGAGGCTACATCGCTTGGTGCGATAAGCCTTCCGGTCTGTCTTCCCCCCTCCAGGCGGTTCTGAATGAAATACCTGCCCGAAACAGCACTCGCAATGGCGAGGAGGTCTTCCATTTGCAGGCTTTTATCCATCGTTGTACGGAATTCGTAGTCGACGTCCTTTCGCATTAAAATTCCGATCGATTTCAAAACCTTGTCAAAGAGGGGGGCCGAAAGTGCATTCCCAACGACCTGTCTGTAGCGCATTAAATTCAGGGGCGCTTTTACATCCATGGCCACATAGTCGAGCTGTCTGGCCTGGATGAGTTGGTCGAGCATAGCCGGATTGCTTCCGTTGCTGTCCAGCTTTACCTTCAGTCCCATATTTTTGATCTGTCCGATAAAGGCAGGCAGAGAAGCATGCAGGCATGGTTCTCCTCCGCTAATCACCACAGCGTCGAGCAGGTGCCGGTTGGCTTTGATCCAATCCATGACGCTCTGCTGATTCAGGCCTTCTTCTTCTGCTCTGGCATTGATGTCGATTAGCCGGGCGTTGTGACAGTAGCTGCATCTGAAATTACAACCACAGGTGAATACAACCGCAGAAATATGTCCCGGGTAGTCGATCAGGCTCTGCTTCAGGAAGCCTCCAATCGGAACAGATTCAGCACCGGGCATCTCCTAGCTAAGCTGCAACTTTCCAACGCCTTCCTCTACTTCTGCAGCTTTTGGCCTGGCTTTTTTGGCCTCACTTTTGTCAATGCCTCCTTTGTCGAAAAGAGCCCTGCGTTTGTACTCCTCCTGTTTACCGGCGTTCCACTGGGATACCGGCCTCAGATAGCCGACAATACGCGAGAACACGGTGCAATCCTGGGTTTTGTTGGCTTCTTTGCATTTGGGACACTGAAAGTGCTCCCCATAGATGTAACCATGGTCGGGGCATACACTGAAGGTGGGGGAGAGCGTGAGATAGGGCAGGCGGAAATTAGCCGTTACTTTTTTCACGAGCTGCTTGACCGATTCAATGGGCAACTGGCTCTCGCCCAAAAATGTATGGAATACAGTGCCCCCGGTGTACTTGGCCTGAAGAGTGTCCTGTAGGCTAAGTGCTTCGAAAAGATCATCGGTGTAGTTCACAGGCAGCTGGGTCGAGTTTGTGTAATAGGGCTGTGCACCTTGCTGATAGGCTGTTTCATTGGCAACAATGATGTCGGGATATTGCATTTTATCGATGCGGGCCAGGCGATAGGCTGTACCTTCGGCCGGGGTAGCCTCCAGATTGTAAATATGGCCTGTTTCCTCCTGGTACTCTTCCATTTTGTCGCGCATAAAGTCCATGATCCTGTTCGCAAATTCATGCCCTGCTGCATCTGTTATACCCTGACCCAGGAAATTCAGGGTGCACTCGTTCATGCCGACAATGCCAATGGTGGAAAAATGGTTGTTCCAGTAGGCATTGTTCTTTTCGTACAGATGACGAAGGTAGAATTTAGAATAGGGGTAGAAGCCCTGTTCGGTGAGCCTTTCAATCACTTTCCGTTTGAGTTCGAGGCTGTTTTTGGCCATCTCCATCAGCCACGACAGGCGATTGAACAGGTCTTCTTCCGATTCGGCTTCGTAACCAAGTTTAGGCAGGTTGATGGTGACCACACCAACGGAACCCGTGAGTGGATTGGAACCAAATAAGCCTCCTCCTCTTTTTTGCAGTTCCCGCTTGTCAAGCCTCAGGCGGCAGCACATACTGCGTACGTCGTCGGGCTTCATGTCGGAATTAACAAAGTTTGAGAAATACGGAATCCCGTATTTAGCGGCCATTTGCCAGATGGGATCAAAGTCGGGATTGTCCCAGTTGAAATCGGGCGTGATGTTATAGGTCGGTATGGGAAAGGAGAACACACTTCCGTTTGAATCGCCCTCTAACATAACCTCGGCAAAAGCCTTGTTGAAGATGTTCAATTCGGGTTGAAAATCGCCGTAGTTCAGGTCCTGGGGTTTCCCACCAATGATCACGGCCTGCTCTTTTAGATAAGAGGGCACCTCCAGGTCCAGGGTCACATTGGTAAATGGAGTCTGGAAGCCCACCCGGGTGGGGATGTTCATGTTGAAAAAGAACTCCTGTAAGCACTGCTTTACCTGGTCGTAGCTGAGTTCGTCGTAGCGAATAAAGGGGGCCAGATAGGTGTCAAAGCTGGAGAAAGCCTGTGCACCGGCGGCTTCACCCTGCATGGTGTAAAAGAAGTTGACAACCTGTCCAAGTGCTGTGCGAAAATGTTTGGCCGGCTTACTCTGGGTTTTTCCTT
>PDRI01000081.1 GCA_002748055.1 Bacteroidota bacterium
TTCACACCCATCACCATGATATCTTTCTTCCCGTCCTTCACCTGGTAACCAGCCAGCATGAATCCGGAGCTCAGGCCTTCGGCCGCGTGAAGGATGGTTTCATCCTCTGCCGAGCCATAGCTTTTCTTCCACAATTCCTTGCCACTGCTCGAAATGCGAACCAGGAAAAGATCCCTCTGGCTGGTTGATCCTGCACGTGGCCGCTCAATATAGCCGCAAAGCAGGAAACCGCCCTGTCCTCCACGCTTAGCAAGAAGGGCGTTGGCCCCGGAAGGCAGGTCATCCTCCGTGAAGTATTTGGGAAAGCCCGGTTTAAGGTTTCCATACTCATCCGTAATGAGAAGCATCATCCTTTTTCCGACTCCGGGTACGGAGTCCACTCCACAAATGGCATAAGACCCGTCTTCCAGAACCTCAATATCCCTGGCCTCATCACTATACTGCTGGCCATAAAATTTAAGGAATTGATCTGCCTGTGCCTCTGAAACCTCCTTTTCACAAGAACTGAGTACAAGCAGTAATACGAGGACAATTGGATAAATATAACGCATCATTCTCCCTCCCGATTAAGTTTCCAAGCCAGGCCTGCCATCAGGCTAAGCTGATTGATTCGAAAATCGCTGTCGACGTGATAGATGAGCCAATTCAAATCGCCCGACTGGTAGCGGGAATCCGGGTCATTGGCCATCATAAATCCCGCAGAATAACCGACCTCAACAAAGACCAGCGTACGTTCAAGAGGCAACTTCACACCAAGGGCAAGATTCCCCATGAGGTTAAAGGGATTGCGGGCCGCTTTGATATCGGCTTTCTCCAGCTCGACGTCCTCCGGACCGGAAAAAGCACTGCTTTCATAACTCCTGCTGGCTGTTACACTCGAGCTCAGGAGGTAATCCATCTCCACACCCAGTTTAAGATAGGTTCTGATTGACCCCTCGTTCAGATACAACCCGACCCAAAGCGGAACGCCAAGGCGCATCTGATGCTCGGTACAACTGTAGCTGGTAAAAGAAAAGGGCGTTGAACTATAGGAGAAGTTGTTTCTTCTAAGGCTTAAACCTCCGCTGAGCTCTATGCGTTCACTTAGGGGGTGACCATAGAAAACACCAAAACTTACACCCGGAGCAGCCATCCCATAGCTGCTCTCAACCAGATTTGGATTCCCCGTACTATAAGGTTCAAGTATTTGTGGCAGGGTGGCATTCATCCCAAGTGAAACACCCAGCAGGGGGGCCGTTGCTGAATAAGTACCGCCTGAGCCACCAGCCCTCCTCGGCTCTCTGTTTTTCCTTGTACGTTCCCGTTCTGCCAGTTCCTGCTGATGTCGAATCTGCTCCAGACGAATCTGCTCCAGACGTTGACGCTCAGCTTCCTCGGGATCAATCTCCGGCTCATCGGAAGCAGGATCAGGTTCGGGATCAGGTTCGTTGATCACTTGCACCGGTTCCGGAACGGGTTCCGGATCCTTCTCTGTGATTTGTTGCTCCTGCTGTAAAACCAGCAGCGTCCTCTTTTTATTCAGCAATTGAACAAATCCGGCTTCATCGGTAGCTTGTACATTATAGTCAGGAAAGTCCCGGAGAAAATGGTCCATCTGCTCAGCAGCCTTATCCGGAAAATAGTCAAACAGATAAGAACTAATAAGGAGTTTATAGGCCTCTATCTTATCATTGTCTTCCAGGCCATTTTCCATGCAGGGTAAAAGCAACTCGGGAACCATATCGATCATTCCCGCTTTGTAAGCTTCTTTAGCATCCAGATACAGTTGCTTACAACCCACCTCCTGTTGGGCATTCAATACAGCATAGCCCCCAAGGATGAGGGCAAAAAGTAAGCGAAAGCGTATAGGCATATACAGCATTTTAGTTAATTCAATCCATTACAGGTTTTCCGATAGGGAAGGCCTGCTCCAAAATAAGTTCTCCACTCTTCAGGTGTCAGGTTTCTGCCCAAAAGTGCACAGAAATCCCCAACCATGATGGCGGCAGAACTTGGCCGACCCACCATCCTTGGGAAATCAACACTTCCACTATAAAAATAGCGGCCATCGGGGCTGAAACAAACGGCCAATACAAATCCATTGTTTTCTTCAAATACAAGTGGCCTGGCTTCCAGATTTTTGGTGTTCCAGAGGTAGGTATTGCCATCATGGGAACCTGCAACAAGAAAGAGGCCATCGGAGCTGTAAGCCAAGCCTGTCACACGGGCTTTGGGCCCCTCCAGATTCGCCAGCACCTTTCTGCCATTCCCCTGCATCACAGAAACCTTCCCATCCCTCAGGCCCGCAGCCAGGTATTGCCCGCCCGGACTGTATTCAAGCGACCATGCCTGATTATTCCCGAAATCGGCTATTTCAGTCGCCTGGTCAGGATTCGAGGCATCGAACTCATACACCTTCCCATCCCGTGTGGCATAGGCCACTTTCTTTCCGTTCAGTGAAACTGCAAGCGCAGAGGGGCGTGCCGGAGTATTAAGCAGTACTTCGGCACTATGGCTGGCATAGTCCCAGCGCATAATTTTGTTTTCGGTGCCCGCCGTAATGAAGGCACCCGAATTCCCGAGATTTCGGACAAAAAGCACCGTAGCCCCATTGTCTTTTCGGGCATCTACAATCCTCCCCTTGTTCTCGAGTTCCAGAAACAACAAACCTCCCCCACTGGTGCCCACAACGGCAAGCTTTTCGTCCGGACTTACTGCCAGGCACTCATTGCTCTGACCCGTATTATCGAGGTCGATCTGAGAAGCTCTGTTCGCTACATTTCCGGCAAGAATCTTAACCGAACCATCCCCACTGACCACCAGCAAGCTTCCCGTTCTTCTCAACCAGCAAATATCCTTAATCGAATGCCGCAGATTTGGATAAATATTATAAGCCGGTGAGACTAATTTCTTCATCGCAGCATAAAGCCCTAGATAGATATCCCTATCGTAGGTGTTTCCCTTGTATTCCTGATTCAGGAGGTAGGACTGATAAGCCAACAAGCCCTGCAGATCCGGATTTCGCTCTATACCCTGGCTTTGTACCGCAGCAGATTTGGCCAGGTCGAGTACAGCCTGGCGATCGGCATTTAGGGCTGCTTCAGCCGGTTGAACATCTTCAGGCACAGGCCGGGTAACAGCCGGAGCAGTATGATCAGCAAGCGGGTTCCTTTGTATAGTCGAAGCAGATTCCCCCTGCGAAGCAGCCCCGGATAAGCCCTGATCCAGGACCTGGCCGGATTCATTAACTTCAGGATCTTCCGTATCGCCGGGCGCTATAGCCTGAGGGTCTTCAGTGTATGCAGGGGCCTGCTTCACAACGGGATCTGCATTCACCGAGGGCTCATCCCCCCCATCTCCACGGGACCCAAAAATGAATAAAAAGGCGAACAACAGGACCACAGCTCCCACCCCGTAGATAACGCCCTTCTTCAGCAATGCGTTTCTGCGTTTCAGAAAGTCTTCCTGTTCTTCCTCCCAAACGTACTGGTCCTCGCTGGTCTTTAAGAAAACCATAGCCCTTTCAAAGGCTGTATCATACTGCACCCCCCAGGCTGAGCCCGGATTATGTGTGTTCCGCCATTCCAGTGCCTGTTGCAGTTCAGCATTGTTCAGGAGTTCTGCCCTGCCCTGTTGGTAAAGCGCAGATGCTTCGGAAAGCTTCAGATAAATCCTCACCGAGGCATACTCTTCTTCAACCCATGTATGGAGACGATCCCAAAGCGGAATGAGCGCTTCATGAGACAGCTCAATCCAGCTTTCCGCATGCAGCCTTATTTCCGCACCAGGTATCAGAAAGCTTCTTCCCCTCTTCCTGAAGGCCTCGACCACATCGGTCATCGTTTCAAGATCCACCTGGGCAATTTTGGCAAGGGTTCCAAGGGTGGCCCCACGCTTGTAACCTGCATGGGCTTCACTCTTGGCGGTAAGGGCCTTGAACAGTTTTTCACAGATCAACTTACCCTGCTTGTCCAGACTCTCATAGGCCTCTTCCATTGCTCTGGAAACAGCAGAACGAACCGGACCAATGGCTTCATAATCGGCCCGGGAAACCGGAAGACCGGCCTTTCCCCTCTGCTTCCAATAGTCCCAGGTTCTCATCAGGGCAAACTGAAGCAGGGGTAAAAAATGCTCAGCATCACCCAACTCATCGAGAATAAGGTCCTCAAAGCCCTCTTCAAGGATCCCTCCGGCTTGTTCAACAGGCCCTCTGACCACTGATCTAAGGGCCTTCTTATCCATGGAGGGAAGAACATATCCTGCCTCTTCAATAAGCTTGTACAAGCCCTTGTAAACCCTGCAGTCATTTCTGAAATCCGATCGGATGGCAATGACGATCGAAATCTGGAGGCGATTTTCTCTAAGCAGGCTCTGTATTTCCCTGACAAAACGGGCGGCATCCTTCGACTGGATATTCGACTGTCCCATGGCTCCTTGTCTGAAGAGCTCTTCGAACTGGTCCACCACCAAAAGGTAGTTGTGGCTTCCAAGCCCTTTCTCAAGCAGCACATCAATCAGAGAGCCACCCCCGGAAACATAGGCCTGTACATCCGCTTCATAAATCTTCCTGGGGAAAACCTGCATGAGCCCCCTGATGAGCCTCTCCAGGGGATGCTGACCCGGGGTGATTCGTATGGGAACCAGGCCTTTGTCACTCTTTTCAATGAGTGCTGGAATCAGGCCCGAAGAGATCAGAGAGGTCTTTCCGGAACCAGAGGCCCCAAAAACAGACAAGAAGCGCCTCTTCTCAAGCATAGCACTCAAATCGGCAACCTCTTTCTCACGACCAAAAAAACAACGGTCTTCCGCACCCGAGAAAGGCCGGATGCCCGGATAAGGATTGTCATAGTGAAGCACTCCGGCTTGTATCGTAGAGCTTTTCCCCATATAAGTCATTCTCATTTTCTAAAACTCCCATTTCTGGCAGTATGTTGCACCTGCCCTTGCGAAAAGTGCAAATACCATGCAAAAAACCAGGCCTGGGTACGAATACTGAGATCTCCGCATTTTAGCCTCCAATCTCGTGCGCGCGTATTTCGCGCAAAGTTAATATAAAAGCGGCAAAATCTCCAGTTGCTGTCAGCAGAATCTTCGTACTAAACCATCCCTTCAGGATCCGGTCGGGTTTTTCACTTTCCGCTATGTTCTACGCAATAAAGCAAGACTTGTTTCATGAAAATCCGTCTCCTCTTCATAAATCCCTCCCTCTGGTAAGAAATACAAGGGATTCCGGCCTAAATCCTATCCAGCCTGGTTCCCGGCTAATCCGGCCAAACAGATCTCAATCCCATGTTGAAAGGCTTTGATTTGAGATAAGCCAAAAGTGATGTAAATTCGCACAAAATTAGGGCACCATGCGCAGCTTCTTCCTGAAAACCTATTCCATTCTGGCCTGGATCACCATGGGCCTGACCTCGGTCATCATCACCCCCTTCTTTCTGCTGGTTTGGGCCTCAACATGCTGGTGGGACCGGAGGCGCCTGGCCGCGCACTATATGGGGACCTTCTGGGCCTGGCACTATCAGAGTCTCATTCCCTTCTGGCAACTCAGCCTGAAAGGCCGGGAAAAAATTCCGCGCAAAAGACCGGTGGTCATGATCGCTAACCATCGTTCCCTGGTCGACATCCTGGCCCTTTACAAAATCCGCAGGCCTTTCAAATGGACCTCCAAGGCCGAGAATTTCAAACTGCCTTTCGTGGGCATGGTGCTGTCGCTGACCAACTCCATTCGCATCACACGGGAATCGCTCCGGGCAGGCGCACAGTTTATGGAACAGGCCGAGGCCGAAATGCGCAAGGGTTCCTCCATCCTCCTCTTCCCGGAAGGTACCCGCTCGAAAGACCTCCAGATGCGTCCCTTCAAAGAGGGGGCCTTTGTCCTGGCAAAGCGCATGCAATGCGGCATCATTCCCATCGTGCATACAGGATCGGAACGCGCCTTTGACAGGGGCTCATGGGTGTTAAAAGGCCGCTGCCATATCCGCATACAGGTACTGGATGAGATCCCGGCTGAAGCGATATGCCGGACAGACATCAAAAAGCTGATGGCCATGATCAGGGAAAAAATGGAGCAGGGCATCAGGGAACTTGAAAAGGAATGAACAGGGAAAGAAAGCGGGGAAAGAGCCTGGCTGCTACCCTTCGGAGGATGGGCTATGTGCGCGACCAGGAAGGCATCATGCGTCGCTATCTTCGGGAGCGCGAAAACTGGGAAAGCCACCTGAAAGCCTGCCGCGATTTCATCTCCGGGGCCTTCCCGGATCCAGGCCTCCGATCGCTTGCCATACTGGGCAGTGGCTGGCTGCTCGATGTGCCTCTGGAAGCCCTGAGAAAACGCTTCGACAAGCTGGTCCTGGCCGACATCAGGCATCCTGTGCAGATCCGCAAACGCTGCGAAAAAATGCCCGGTGTTGAACTGATCCAGTGCGACCTCTCGGGTGGAATCGTCGAGCAACTGCAGCAGCTGGCCCGGTCGAAGGAGCGTCCCACAGCTGTGTCTCTTACAGAGAGTCTGGTGTTTTCAGCCCCCGCAGGCCTGCCCGAAACAGACGCCCTGGTTTCGCTGAACCTCCTGAACCAGCTCGACATACTGTTGGCTGCCTACGCCCGGAATCAGATCCTGGGAGGCCGGGAACTCCCCCTTGCTTTCAGACAAAAAATCCAGGCCTTTCACCTCGATTGGCTGCAACAAAAAGCAGGCTGCCTGATCACGGATGTGGAAGAACGGCAAAAGGGCAGGGAAGGGAAACGAAAAAGCCTTCCCCTGGTACACGTTCCTTTGCCCGCAGGCCGGCGATCGGCACACTGGACCTGGCGCTTCGACCAAAGCGGAAACTACCGAAGGGGCACGCAGGTGGAGATGCGCGTTGAAGCCCGGGAATGGAGCTGATTCATAGGCTTCGTGTAACATCCTTGAAGTCGGTTGTGTTGAAAAATGACCATAGCTTGAGCTCCGATTTTCCTTATCTTTGGGCCGTTTAGCAGAGACGATCAATGACCGCAAATTACTCAGAAGAAAGCATTCGTACACTCGATTGGAACGAGCACGTCCGGAAACGTCCGGGCATGTACATCGGCAAACTCGGAGACGGCTCCTCGCCCGACGACGGAATCTACATCCTTTTGAAAGAAGTCCTGGACAACTGCATCGACGAATTCATGATGGGCTTCGGCAAGACCATCGAGGTAGAAATCGATGAAAACCGTGTCAGCATCCGCGACTATGGCCGGGGCGTTCCCCTTGGAAAAGTCGTCGATGTAGCCTCAAAAATGAACACCGGTGCCAAGTACGACTCCAAGGTTTTTAAGAAGTCGGTGGGGCTGAATGGCGTCGGGATCAAGGCTGTAAACGCACTTTCATCAAGCTTTCGCATTCAATCGCACCGCGAAGGCAAATTAAAAGCCGCCGACTTCAGCGAAGGGGTTCTGCTCAAGAGCCATCCCCGGCAAAACACCACTGAAAAGGACGGCACTCGCATCATCTTTGAGCCCGACAAGGAGATGTTTGGTAAGTTCCGCTTCATTGATGAGTACATCGAGAGCATGCTTCGGAACTATACCTACCTGAATACCGGTCTCAGCATCCTCTACAAGGGCAGGCGTTTCATGTCGAAAAACGGCCTGCTCGACCTCCTTCATGAAAACATGAGTGGGGAGGGGCTCTACCCCATTATCCATCTGAAGAATGGCGACATTGAGGTGGCCATCACCCACGGCAGCCAGTACGGAGAAGAATACTACAGCTTTGTGAACGGCCAGCACACCACCCAGGGCGGCACCCACCTGGTAGCCTTTCGGGAGGCACTTGCCAAAACCATCCGCGATTTTTACAAGAAGGAATTCGATGCCTCCGACATCCGTACTTCCGTTATCGCAGCCATTAGTTTAAAGGTCGAAGAGCCCGTCTTCGAATCACAGACCAAAACCAAACTGGGTTCGAAGGACATGGGCCCCGAAGGGCCAACGGTTCGGAACTACGTTATGAACTTTCTGACTTCCAAACTG
>PDRI01000082.1 GCA_002748055.1 Bacteroidota bacterium
GGGGTCCTGAATCCGAACCCGGATTTCCCATGGGGGCTTCCCGGCTCTCCAAAGCGAGCTGAGAACCCGGCCCGGACGCTGCACTAAAGTACCAAAGCCCCAGACCAAGTGCCAGGGCAATCGAAGCTGCAGCCGATAAAAAGACAATCAGCGCCCTTCCACGGCCTGCTCCACCCAGACCGGCCGAGACCCCTTCCCAGACCGATGGGGGCGGGCTCACCTGAAAACCCTGCATTTTTTCGCGCAGGAAGCCTTTGTCGTTATTTGTGTTTGTAGTCATCTTACCATCGCTGATCCATAAATTTCCTTTACTCTCTCCTGTAGTATTCCCCTTGCCCTTGAGAGGTTCGACTTGGAGGTTCCCACCGAAATCCCCAGTTCTTCACTAATCTCCTGGTGGTTGTAGCCTTCTATCGCATAGAGGTTAAACACCATTCTGTATTTCGGACTCAGGTCCTGAATCAATACAAGCAGTTCCTCGCAGGCAAGATCCCCTAAAGCGGTATTCTCCCCCCCCTCTTTATCAGCCTCACGGATCTCATCCACCCTGTCGATCACCACCTGGCTCCGGTATTTTTCCAGTGCCGTATTGATCATTACCCTGCGAATCCAGCCGGGAAGGGCTGCCGGATTCTTCACCTGGTCGAGCTTCTTAAAGACCTTGATGAACCCTTCCTGCATGATGTCCTGAGCATCCTCTTCACTGGAGGCATATTGCAGGCAGAGACCGTACATAGCAGCCGAAAAACGCTGATAAAGCGCCTCCTGGCTACTCCGTCTTCCTTTCCTACAGCCTTTCAGTAGTATCTCCAGTGATTCTGCCAATCTTGTTTCCCTCCTGTAACAAAATTATGCAAATTGGCAGGATATCATATCCCATTGTTACACACAGAGGATGGCTGAGAAATCAGAAGGGTTGCGTTAAATGAAAAGAAATCTCTGAAGCCTTGC
This sequence comes from Bacteroidota bacterium, assembly GCA_002748055.1. Lineage (GTDB taxonomy): Bacteria > Bacteroidota > Bacteroidia > Bacteroidales. The sequence goes on from PDRI01000082.1 coordinate 952, forward strand.
CGGCTATTCGAAATACTCGAAGGCATCAATAATGTCGAGATAGACCCCATCGAAACCTGCTTCCAGAATCCTGTAGAGATAAGAATCGCTGTTTCCGTATATCAGCTGCTGCCACTCCGGATCCCAGTATTCCACCTTAAAGTTCCCTCTCCAATCGGGATTTTCCCGGGCCAGCCAGTCCGGATCGCCCCTCTTCCATGAAGGGTTCCAGTAGTAGCGATAATCCTCGGCCTCTCCGATGCTCATATAGCAGATTAACAGCCTGCTTCCTCCGTTTGCCTTCAGCTTCATCTGCGACAGTTCGTCCTTTGTAAAAGCCTCCTTGTTGTGAAAGAGGTCCATGATGACCACGTCGTAGTTGGTAGCTGCAACCGCACTGATGAAACCGGCCTTGCTGCTGAAGTCCCCACTGTTGATGAGATAAAGGAAGTTTTCAGCCTCTGAGAGCTTCCTGATGTCCCGTTCATTCTCCCCAAAAGGCCTTTCCGGATAAGCCGGAATACGATTCAAATCGCGCTGGTCTGCTGCAAAAGAGATAAAGCCCTCCCGTTTGTTCCATACGTAGGAGGAATCGATCTTCCAGTGCCCGGAACAGTAATCTGTCACCAATACTGTAAGCGCATTCTCACGAAAGACCCTGCAAAGATCCAGCATGTAGTCCCTTTCGGCCGCGGGGGTTTGTTCATTGTCCTTGTGATAACCGAAAAACAGATCCTCACGGCCCATGCCACTGATCGCGGCAACGTAGGCTTGCACGGGTGCAGCATCAGCCTCCCCGTTGGGGGTGATCAGTTCCTGTCCGTTTTGGGGAATCACTATGAACCCGGGGTTCCGGTCCCTGGCATATTCGCTGAGCCCAATCACAAAATCCCTCATCTCCTGGCGAAAATGGACATCCCCGTATTCTTCTCCACAGCCAGGCAGGCTGAACAAGAGACAAAGGAAGCACAGCGGTGTCAGGGCTTTTCTCATTCCAATGCTTTTGGACAGCCAAAGATAGAAAGATAAACACTAAGCTGCCAATCATTTAATCTGTAAGCAGGACTTGTTTGATCATAAGCTGCAGAAGGAATCATCGTCAGCATACAGAAAAGACCCGTTTACACCAGGCATACTTGCTTTTTCGGACACCAAGAAGCCTTTTTCCAAAAGTGTATGACAACGATACAGTTGTTCCATTTCAATACACAGCTTATTCCTTCTATCTTCTTGTATTTCTGTGCATTGAAAACAATGGCACAGTGATTGACACACAGGGCTCAATTGCAAATAAATGGACAGACCACTAACAAAAAAGGACAAACGCAGCACAAGCATCAAAAGAATTGCAAGGGTGTTCGCTGTATTAGCCATCCCCCTGGTGCTGGTGATCTTGCTTAGGGGCATCTTCACCCCCTCAGTCAGGTATGAGATGCTCAGAACAGCCCGGGCAGAGGAAGGCGATATGACTGTGACCATCTCCGGAAAAGGGGTGGTAATCCCGAACTACGAAGAAGTGATCGGGGCCCCCTTTGCTTCCAGGATTCTGCGTGTGAATCACCATCCGGGCGACAAAGTTAAGCCCGATGACACCCTCATGGTACTGGACAATGAGGCCATCTTCAACCAGCTTTCAAGGCTGGAAAATGAGCTGAAGCTGATGGAGATACGCAAGAGCCGGCAGGAAACGGAGTTGCTCGAGGCACGGGAAGACTTTAAAATAGACCGGCAGATCATGGACCTGAACATTGAGGGCCTCCAATCGGACTTTGAGAATGAGCGCCAGATGAACCACATCGGAGGGGCCGCAAAAGAATCGGTCGTCAAGGCGGAGACCAGCCTGAGAATTGCGCAACTGGAAAGGGAAAAGGCGATCCTGAAGCATGAAAATGACCAACGAAAGCGACAATCCTCATTGCAGGAAACGATCACCGAAATAAGCATTCAACACGCCCTTATCAACGAGGCCCGCCTGTTGCTTGAACAGGCTTTCGTCCGGTCTCCTTTTGAAGGTGACCTGGGCATGATCAATGACAATCCGGGCGTAACGGTCCAGAAGGGGCAGGAGATTGCACGCGTAGCCGACTATGCCAGATATAAGCTGCGGGGGACCGTAAGCAATGCATGGACGGGACAGCTCGCAAGTGGCCAGTTCGTGATCATCAAAGACAAGGAGCAGACACTGGAGGGCAGCATCGAAAGCATCTCCCCGGAAGTGGAAAATGGCATGCTGAATTTTGTGATACGGATCGAGGACGGCGATATCAGCCGAATCCGACCCAATCAGCAACTCGAAATAAGGGTGGTCGTAGCCTACAAAGCCCAGGCGCTTCGAATTCCCAATGGATCCTACTACCATGGCAGCGGCTATAAAGACATGTATGTGATCCACGAGACCAAAGCCCATCGCAGGAAGGTCCTTTTTGGCGAGGCCAACTTCGATTTGGTTGAAATCCTTGAAGGCCTGGAGGAAGGGGACGAGATGATCCTGGATGATCTCTCAGAAAAATTTAAAAGAGAAGAACTCAAAATCAAATACTAGCACAGGAAAATGATCAGTTTAGAAGAGATTTCAAAGGTTTACCGGACCAGAGAGGTAGAGACCCTGGCCCTGGAAAAGGTCAGTCTGGCCATTGATGAAGGCGAATTCGTATCCATCATGGGGCCCTCGGGCTGCGGAAAGAGTACCCTTCTCAATATCATGGGGATACTCGATGAACCAAGCGCGGGGAAAGTCATCCTGGACGGAGAAGAGATCAGCAGCTACCACGACCGGCACATCGCCTCCCTGCGAAACCGGAAGGTGGGATTCATCTTTCAAAGTTTCCACCTGATCAGGGAACTCGACAGCTTCGACAATGTGGAATTGCCCCTGATCTACAGAAAGATGGCAGGCAAAGAACGGAAGGAAAGGGTGACAGAAGCCCTGGCCCTGGTGGGACTGGCAAACCGGAAGCGCCACTACCCCTCGCAGATGTCGGGCGGACAATGCCAGCGGGTGGCCATCGCAAGGGCCATTGTTGGCAGGCCTGAACTCCTGCTGGCCGATGAGCCTACGGGCAACCTCGACAGCAGGATGGGAAGGGAAATTATGGAGATCCTGCAGCGGCTGAATGAACAAGGAACCACCATTGCCATGGTAACACACGATGAAAGCCTGGCCGGGGAAACGGGCCGAATCATCCGGATTTATGATGGCCGGTTGGTCAACTAAAACGCAAAAGCTATGCTGAAAAACTACTTCAAAATATTCATCAGGGTGACACGGCAAAACAGGCTGTTTACCTTCCTGAGTGTATTCGGTATTAGTCTGACCATTATGTTTGTGATGATCATATCCATGACCTTCGAGAGCATAATAAACGGTACAGGACCCGAGAAGGAATCCGATCACCTGCTTTATGCCTGGCGGCTGAAAATCACAGGAGAAAGGGACGGGCAAGATTACTACATCACGGGCGGACTGAGTAAAATACTATGCGCCAAGTATTTAAGCAAACTGAAAAGCCCTGAATCTGCGAGCTTAATGGCTGATTTGTCCTGGGAGTTCATCTTCCGGGGAGAGCGCCACAAGGACATCTGCATGCTGACCGATGGTCATTTCTGGGAAATCTATGACTTTGAATTTATCGAAGGACGGGGCTTTAACCAGGAAGAGGTGACCAATCGAAGCGACTATGCGGTGATCGATGCCTCCCTGAAGGAGCTGTTTTTCGGGAATGAGGAAAAGGTTTGCGGCCGGAGCATCGAGTACAATGGAATGCAACTCACGGTACTCGGGGTAGTTCAGGATGCGCCTCCTTCGGCCCTGAACACCCAGGCGGGCATCTTCCTGCCCCATACCCTGGTGCCTTCAAAGCAGGAGGCGCTACAAACCGGCAGCTACTCCATGGTCTTTAAAGCCCGGACAAAGAAGGACAAAGCGACCATCGTGGCAGAGGCACAGGAAGTAATCCGGCGCCTGGATGCTGCTGATGCAGAAAAGCGGCTCTTCATGTCCGGCCCCAACTCAAATCTCGAACGCTTGCTGATAGGCTATGGCGATCCCGAAGACTATAGGGGGAGAACCGGCCCCCTATTGCTCTTTCTGGGGAAATTCCTGGGCATCCTTTTGCTCCCGGCGATCAACCTGATGGCCCTCAATTTCTCAAGGATGCGTGAACGGGCCGAAGAGATCGGCGTGCGAAAAACCTTCGGAGCAACAGCTGCCATTATTCGCCGGCAGTTTGTTTTTGAGAACATCATGCTCACGCTCACCGGGGGTGCACTGGGCATGCTTCTGGCCTATCTGGCCGTTTTGAGCTTCGGCTCGCAGATTCACATCCCCATTGATACCTTCCGCTCTGCGGAAATCAGCTATTCTTTCAACGTTGTCATTTTTGTAGCCGCCCTGGGCTGCTGTCTGCTCTTTGCACTCTTGTCGGGGGCTCTGCCTGCCCTGAGAATGTCTGCGCTGAGACCTGTTCAAACACTAAAAGGAGGAGAATGATGAGCAAGCTTTTTCTTAAAACCATCTGGAACCAGCGCTCGAAGAACATCCTGATTCTGATCGAATTCTTTCTGATCTATCTGGTCTTGTCCAATGCATCCATTTTCTATACCGAACTTGCAGCAGTAAGGATGATCCCTAACTGCTATCACCACGACAGTGTGGTAAAGATCAGCATTGAACCAATCGGATGGGAGGAAGGCTCGGTGCATGACATCGGCCAGATTCAGGAGCTGAAGAAGGCCCTGGGGCTTCATCCCCTGGTGCAGGCCGCATCGGCCTCAACCAACGCAGAACCCTTTATCTACAACCTTAGCCTGAATGGTTATTCCTTTGGCGATGAGGAGTTTTCGGCAGCAAACAGGAACACCGACCTGGAATACGGAGAGGTGATGAAAATCGAAATGCTTAAGGGCAGATGGTTCAACGAGCATGACAGGGGCAAACAAGTGAAACCGGCTGTTATCGACAGGGACATTGAGGAAGCGTATTTCGACGGGGAGGCCCTGGGGAAGCGCTTCAGCGAAGACAGTTATGAGGTTATCGGGGTGGTCAATCCCTTTAAGCGAAGCGATATCGAACGTCCCTATCCCAGCGTGTTCCACTTCAGAGAACCCACTGATGCAGACTACGATTACTGGGTGGACTTTATGATCCGGGTAAAGGACGGAAGGCTTTCGGAATTCATGGAGGTCGCCAGCAATGAGGTCTTCTCGGTGCTCGACAGCAAGGACTGGGCTATCTGGTCTATCAATACCCTGGAAAACCAACAGATATCCTTAAACGCGATGGAGCGTACGCGGAGGCTCGGCGTGCTCCTGGTACTGGCCTTTGTGGTTTTGAACATTGTCCTGGGTCTGATCGGAATTCTCTGGTACAATACCAATCTGCGAATCCATGAGCTGGGAATTAAAATGGCCATCGGAAACCACCGCCGCCGGCTTATTCGGGAGCTGCTTCTGGAGAACCTCATCCTGGCCCTGGCAGGCATGCTGCCCATCATCCTCATTCTGGCACAATCGGAAGGACTCAGGATATCACCGGTAAAGGGGGAGCTCTTTATCATTTCGCAGGTGATGGCCGCCGTGGTGATGATTTTCCTGGTGCTGCTCTGCACACTGCTGCCGGCCCGCATCGCCTCGTCGATTCAACCTGCTGTAGCCCTGAAATATGAATAATATCTTTCTTACTTTTAAGGCCGATGCAAAACAAATGCAGGATACTGGTAGCGGATGACGATCACGCGGTGAGGAGTTCACTGAATTTCCTGCTCTCGAAGCATGGCTATCGGGTCGAGCTGGCTTCCACACCGGAGGAAATCCTGAACCAGGTCAGGGAAAAAACCTTTGACCTCGTCCTGCTCGACATGAACTATTCCTTTGAGAATTCCGGAACAGAGGGCCTGGACCTGATCAAAAAGATCAGGGTCTTCCAGGATTCCGCCCCCATCGTTCTGATTACAGCCTGGGGCTCGGTAGAGCTTGCTGTAAAGGGCATTAAGGCTGGGGCCCATGACTTCCTTACCAAGCCCTGGAACAACCGCATGCTCCTGAATACCATTGAAACAGCCATTGATCTGGGCCGGCAGAACGAGACTTCAGAAGACCCCAGGCGGGAAGAACTCGATGCAGGTTTCGATTTCTCCAATATTGTGGGCCACGATCCCGGACTGCTAAGCGTTCTGAAACGCATCTCCAGAATTGCCGCCACCAATGCTCCTGTACTGATTACCGGAGAGAGCGGTACGGGGAAAGAGGAAGTAGCCGCTGCCATCCACCGCAACAGCCACCGAAAACACAAACCCTTTATCAAGGTCAACCTGGGCGGTCTGCCCCTGTCCCTTTTCGAGTCGGAAATGTTCGGACACAAAAAGGGAGCCTTCACAGATGCCCATAGCGACCGCCAGGGGAGGTTTGCCATGGCCGACGGAGGAACGATTTTCCTGGACGAAATCGGAGAGCTGGATTTGACCAGTCAGGTGAAGCTCCTGCGGGTTCTCCAGGAACAGTCCTTCGAAGCCCTGGGCAGCAGCGAAACAATCAATGTCGACATCAGGGTGATCTGCGCCACCAACCGCAATCTGCCGGAGATGGTAAGCGCAGGGCTGTTCCGGGAGGACCTCTATTACCGGATCAATCTGATTCACCTGGAGGTGCCCCCGCTTCGTGAAAGGCCTATCGACATCCCCGACCTGGCAGAGGCCTTTCTGGCACGGGTGGCAGACAAGTACGACCTGAAAGAAAAAACAATTTCAGAAAACGGCCGGGCCTGGCTCCTGCAGCAAGCCTGGCCCGGTAATGTGCGGGAACTGAAAAACCTGATCGAACGGGCTTCCCTTTTGCACAACAAACCGGCCCTCGACAAAAATGCCTTTACAGAAGCCCTGCAGGCCGGAGGCAAAAGCAA
>PDRI01000083.1 GCA_002748055.1 Bacteroidota bacterium
GCGCGGGCTTGCGGATAGTGCTCAAAAATACTGGCCGCAACCTGACTGAATTCTGCCTCCCTCTTTTGGGGATTGTATTCAAGGTCATCCACTGCGGCACAATGCCAGACATGCTTCCGCAGACGGTTATCGTAGATATCCACCGCAACTGCCCTCTCCATATATCCACCCGCGTAATAATAGCGAGGAGGGGTCCGCCTGTGGTAGACAACCACTTTGACTGCTACATCGGCATGCACGGGGCTGAAAACAAGCCCATGATGCTCCAGCTCCCGGGCCATGGCCACACGCAAAGACTCCAGCTCCCCGGCTGAGATGGTTCGTTGATTACCATCTGTGAAATCCAGAAAATTGTAGGTCCGATACTTAGTGAAATCGATCCCTTCCTCCAGGTCACTATAGATCCGAACGCTTGATCCGCAGGAGGATAAAAGCAGTACAGGAAGAAACAGGAATGCAAAGGTTTTACAGGACATGATGGTTCTGGTTTGATTCACTGAAGACAAGCGCAAATTTTATGCCAGGGCTAAAATGAGCCTTGCCGGATAGGGTATTCTATTATACTTGCATCTATAAAGCATAAACACTTCATAGCTGAACCAAGATGAAAACAACAGACAGCTTTCCGGGAATGATGCTGAGCCTGCTTTTGCTTGCTCTGTTCACCCTTTCAACAAAGCCAGCAACAGCTCAGGAACTGCCTGGCGACAGCACGCAGTTTATCACTTACAGAGGAAAGGTAAGCGATGCCAAGACGGGCCGATCCCTGCCCTTTGCTACCGTAGAGGCGATTGGAAGCAGCGTAGCTACAGTCACCAATATCGACGGAGATTTCTCCATTAAGCTTCCAAAAGATGCAGGATTGGCGCAACTAAAGTTTTCCTACATCGGCTTTAGCAACCTCCTGGTCGATCTCGACCGTTTCAAAGATAATCGAAACCTGACGGTAAAGTTAAGTCCCAGCTCTGTACAAATCAGGGAAATTACCATCCGGCCACATGACGCCTCCAAACTGATGGAAGATGTCCTGTCCAACATCAAACGGAACTACAGCAACGACCCCATGATGATGAGGGGTTTTTACAGAGAAACCATACAACGGAGGCGCAACTATGTATCCATCTCTGAGGCGGTTATTGACATTTTTAAAGGGACCTACACCAACGAGTTTCAAATCGATCAAATCAAGCTTTTCAAGGGGCGTAAGAGTGCCGATGTTGAGCGGATGGACACCGTCCTGTTCAAGATACAGGGAGGACCGAACACAACCATTCTGCTGGATGTGGTAAAAAACCCCTACATCCTGCTTTCGACCGAATTCAACAATATTTATGATTTTCAGATTAATGAGATTATGTCCATCGATGAAAAGCTTCACTACGTAATAGCCTTCAAACAGAAAGCCTATGTGGACGACGCCTATTTTCACGGCCGCTTATATATCGAAATGGACAACCTGGCCATCACTGAAGCCGAATTCGAACTCAACGTTGAAAACAAGGAAGAGGCCGCGCGTCTGTTTATCCGACGTAAACCGATGGGCATGACAATTATCCCTGAACGTGCAGCTTACCATGTCAAATACACGATTGAAAACGATCGCTGGTATTTCTCCTATGCCAGAGCAGAAGTAAAGTTCAAGGTCAACTGGAAGAAAAAGCTGTTCAACACCAACTATTCAACGATGTCGGAGCTGGCTATTACCGACCGGACCTATGAGGGTATTGAGAAATTTGCCGCACGTGAGCGCTTCAAATCGAGCGACATCCTGAATGAAAAAGTCTATGTCTTCTTCGACCGCGATTTCTGGGATGGATACAACGTGATAGAGCCTGACCAATCCATCCAGAGCGCCATCCGCAGGCTCAACAGGAAATTCCTGAAACGCAACGAATAAGCGGAAAATCGAGCTATATAGCCCATGTGCAGTCGCGGGAAAAGACTAACTTCAACCCTTCCCGAAGTCTTCCAGGGACCACGCTTCTATCGCCATGCAACTAAAGGACCAGCATATCAGCAGACAGATCCGGAAGGGAGACATCCGGAGTTTTGAAGGCCTCTTCCATCGTTTTTACCAGGCCCTGATGCGCTACGCCCTCACCATGGTGAAAAAGCAGGAGATAGCAGAAGAGGTGGTCCAGGACGTGTTTTACAATATCTGGAAAAACAAAGAAGCACTTCGCATCACCCGCAGCTGGAACACTTACCTCTACAGAGCCGTTTACAACAATTCAATGATGGTTCTGCGAAAATCGGGCCGGGAGGTCCTGCGTAGCGACTGCTGCCTGCCCGAAACCGGCGATCACGGAACAGGAAGTCCGGAAACGATCTTCATGGAAAAGGAAATAGCCGGAGTCGTTGAGAGGGCCCTTCAGAGCCTTCCGGAACGCACGCGGGAAATCTACAGGCTAAACCGGCAGGAAGGACTTAAATACAAAGAAATAGCCGAGCAACTCGCGATTTCTGTAAAAACAGTAGAGGCCAACATGAGTAAAGCACTAAAAGCTTTAAAAACCGGACTCAAGGCCTATGGCCTTGATCAAAGCAACAATTAAGCAATGGCGAACACAGAAACACCAACAGGCAAAACGAGCTTGCAGGCATCCTCAGATGCTGCATGGAGTAAGCTATACGCAAGGCTGGAAGAGGATGGCCTGCTCGAAGAAAAGATGGCTGGCTACAAATCCGTCTCAGTTCCCTGGCGGAGCATTGCTGCAGGGCTCGTCCTTTTCCTCGCCGCAGGCATAGCTGCACTGTACTTTGGACCAACGGAAAGGACAAGGGGCATGAATGAGCTGACAGCGACCGAAGGCATCCGCACCCTCGATCTTCCCGATGGCAGCCGTGTAATACTCAACCAGGATGCCAGGATCGCCTATCCTTCCGACTTCGTACGAAATCGTCAAATGGAGCTGGAGGGGGAAGCCTTTTTCAGGGTGATGTCGGATCCCTCGAATCCCTTTACCCTAAACAGTGGCCGTGTCAGGCTCACTGTACTGGGCACCTCCTTCAACGTTAAGAACGAAAAAAAGGGAGTGGAAGTGCTGGTGGAATCGGGTACAGTAAAGATCGATTCGAAATCGGGGAAAAAGGAGCTTGTGCTGACGAGGGGAGAATTTGCAAGGGCTTCTCGCGATGAGCTGATCCGGGCCGAAACGAAAGACCCCAACTACCTCTCGTGGAAAACCAAGGAATTCCGCTTTGTAGATACGGAGTTGAAAGAGGTCATCGAAACCCTTCAGCGGGCCTACCACGTCGAGATCAGGCCCCTTCACCCCTCTATTGAGGAGTTCAGGATTACCACCACATACAGTGGCCAGACCATTGAAGCCATACTCGAAACCGTCTCGGCCGCTTTCGGCCTGCAGGTAGAAAAACTGCCCGAAGGATATACCCTGAAAAACCTGCATCCCTAAATGCTGAAAAAGGAAGCGAAACGAGCAAGACCGTCTCACAGGCCCATCCTGTGCGCTTCTCTTTTTTTCTGCCTCCTGCTGTCCAACTCGCTCTTTTCACAGGAAACCGTTCCCGATATAAAGGTGACGCTTTCGGCCCGTAACCGGAGCATTAACAACCTCCTCGACCAGCTAACCCTCCAAACCGGCTACTACTTCACCTATAATTCGGCGCTGATCTCGGGGAAAAGCCGGATAAGTCTTGATGTGGAGGATCTTCCCTTGAACGAAGTTCTCAAGCAAATGATTGGCCTGGATTTTTCCTACAGGGTTGTGGACCGAAACATCGTCATTTTCAAGCGAAACACACAAGCTCCTACTCCTTTATCAGGAGAAATTGAACGGCCGATGCTGCATGGAAGGGTCGTTGATGCCAGAAGCGGAAAAGGGCTGCCATTTGCAAGCATCACACTGCACGGAAGCAGCCTGGGTTCAATCAGCAACCAGACAGGCCACTTCTCCTTCAAACTGCCGGCTTCCCTGCCCGATCCAATGCTGATGGTTTCCTTCATGGGTTACGAAACAATGCTGATTCCGGTAGCTTATCCGCTTGGGGAAGCGATGCTGATACGCCTGAAAAAGAAAGCCATCCCGATACAGGAGGTCATCATCCGCTATACCGATCCTGCCCATATCCTGGAAGAAGCCCTGCTCAGGCTGCCTCAGAATTACCTGAACGAGGCCTCGTCCATGACCGCATTTTACCGTGAATCGGTCCGAAGAAACGACCACTGCATGGTATACTCCGAAGCAGTCCTTGATGTGGCTAAAGGAGCCTACAATGAAACCCGGCCGGACAGGGTTCGCATCCATAAGGGACGAAAAATTACCGATTACAGCCAGGCCGATACCGTCGTTATCAAACTCCGGTCGGGCATTTATACTTCCCTGAATCTCGACATCATCAAAAACCTGCCCGATTTCCTTGAAGAGGGACTCCTGGATCGCTACGACCTGGAATTTACCGATCTGATGACTTACGGGGATAAGCTGGTCTATGTGATTCATTTTAAACAGAAAGAACAGATCTCCGACCTGCTGTTCCAGGGTAAACTCTATATCGATCAGGCCAGACTGGCCATTGTTGCTGCCGATTTTGAATTCAATCCCAACCTGCTTCACAGGCATCCCGAATTCTTTCTGGTCAGCCGCTCGGCCCATCTTCACATCCGTCCCGTATTTGCGCGCTACCACGTCGACTACCGTCTGGCAGGCAGCCGCTATCACATCAGTCAGGTTCGCGCACAACTGGAAATGAAGGTCCGCAGACGAAGACAATGGATCGGCGCCCGCTATGGTATTGCTATTGAAATGGCTATAACCGATGTAAAGCCCGGAGAAAAGCGCAGGATTGAGGCCGGCGAGCGGGTCAGGGCCAACACTGTTCTGGCCGACCAGTTCTTTGATTTCGACCCGGGCTTCTGGGGCATATACAATGTCATCGAACCGGAGGCCTCGCTAAGCGAATCCATCAAAAGCATTCAACAACTCCTTCAGGAGAGCAGGGAATAAGTGTTTTACGATTCTTGCTAACTTTGAGCAAAATCCTCCATTGTGGAAGAACTGGTCAGAAAGCATTTCCCCTTCTTCGAAGCGGGTCTGAGAAAAGCTATCAGCGAATCTGGTGTATTGCGGGAGTTTTCAGCGGATGAAGAATTGATCCGGGAGGAACAATACATCCGCTCCTTTCCCATTGTACTTTCCGGCATCATCAGGGTATGTCGGTCGGAAGAAGCGGGCCGGGAGATCCTGCTCTACTACCTCAGGCCCGGTGAGGTCTGCACCATTACCCTCACCTGTTGCATGGACCGTACCCTCAGCAAGGTGAAAGCCGTCTGCGATGAGAATACAAGTGCCATCCTGATTCCGGTCGAACGGCTCGACAAGTGGATGAGTGAGTACCAGACCTGGAAGGAATACGTCATGCGTTCCATGCAGTTTCGCTTTAACGAGCTGCTGCAAACCATTGATTCCATAGCCTTTTACCAAATGGATGAACGCCTCGAAAAGTTTTTTCTTAAGCGCTTTCGTTCCACAGGATCAATGATCTTTCAGGGGTCCCACCAGGACATTGCCAATGCCCTGAACAGCACCCGGGAGGTGATTTCTCGTCTGTTAAAGCAGATGGAAAAGGCCGGAATGCTGCAGCTTTCCAGAGGGAAGATCGACTACAGCCCAATCTGCGACAAAAAATACTGATTTTTTGGCCTATCTTGCGGCCGGAATTAAAAATACGATTGTGAAAAATACGATTGTCATTGCCGTGGCAGCCATCGCTATGGTGGCAGCCTGTACAACCAAAGAAAAACAGCAAATGAATCCTTTTCTGGAGAACTACAACACAGCTTTCGGCGTTCCCCCTTTCGACGAGATTAAGAATGAGCATTTCGTTCCCGCTTTTAAGGCTGGAATTGCTGAACAGGAAGCTGAAATTAAAGCCATTGTCAATAACCCGGCCCCACCCGATTTCGAGAATACCATTGCCGCCTTCGACCTCAGCGGTGAAATCCTGAGAAAAACCGGGGGTGTGTTCTACCGACTGCTATCGGCCGAAACGAATCCGGCGCTGGACTCCATTGCCGAGGAACTCATTCCCCTCACCTCGGCCCACTACAGCAACATGATGCTGAACGAAGGCCTCTTCCTTCGGGTAAAAGAGGTCTATGAAAACCGACAGGATGCCGGTCTCGGAAAGGAACAGTTGCAGGTTCTTGAGAAAATCTATAAGAAATTTGTAAGGGGTGGCGCCAACCTCGATGAAGAGGGTAAAAAGCGGATACGTGAGATCGACCAGCATCTTTCCATGCTGAGCCTGCAATTTGGGAACAACACTCTGGCCGAAACGAACAATTACAAATTGGTCATTGACAATGAAGCTGATTTGGCCGGTATTCCCGAATCTGTGCGTTCTGCTGCAGCCGATGCAGCCGCGCAGATGGGGATGGAAGGCAAATGGGTTTTCACCCTGCACAAACCCAGCTGGATTCCCTTTCTGACCTATGCCGAAAACCGTTCGCTGCGGGAAGAGATCTACCGGGCTGTGATCATGTGTGGCGACAACGACAATGAAAAGGACAACAAAGAAATCATCAAAGAGATCGTGGAATTGCGTATCGAGCGCGCCAATCTACTGGGCTATGCAAGCCATGCCGACTATGTCCTTGCCGACCGCATGGCCGGCGATGCCGAGACCGTATATTCCCTGCTGGAGCAGATCTGGGAGCCTGCCCTGAAAAAGGCCAAAGAAGAAGCGGCCATGATGCAGGCCATGATTGATGCCGAAGGTGGAAACTTCAAGCTGGCATCCTGGGACTGGTGGTACTATGCCGATAAAATCCGCCGGGAGAAATATGCCCTCGACGAAGAAAAACTGCGCAGCTACTTCAGTCTTGAGACCGTAAAAGAAGGGCTTTTCGATGTTGTGAATAAACTATACGGGCTCGGTTTTGAGTTGCGTGAAGATCTCCCCACTTATCATGAGGAAGTAAAGGCTTATGAATTGAAAGAAGCCGACGGTTCTCATCTGGGTATCATCTATATGGATTTCCATCCCCGTCCCGGTAAAAGAGGGGGCGCCTGGAGCACCTCCATCCGTCAGGCCCACAGCGAAAATGGCAGGCACATTGCCCCGGTTCACCTCATCGTAATGAACTTTACCAGGCCTACGGGCGGAAAGCCTGCTCTGATCAGCTTCGACGAGGCCCTGACCTTCTTTCATGAGTTTGGACATGCCCTGCACTCAATGCTGACACAGGCCAACTATCTGACCACTTCCGGAACGGCTGTTACCACCGATTTTGTCGAACTCCCCTCCCAGATTATGGAAAACTGGGCAGCCCATCCGGAGGTGCTGAAGAGCTATGCAAAGCATTACGAAACCGGAGAGGCTATTTCGGATGAATTGATCGCAAGCGTAGAGGCCGCAGGGAAATTCAACCAGGGTTTTGCCACGGTTGAGTACATTGCTGCATCGGTACTGGACATGGACTATCACACGCTTGAAGACGCCAAAGACCTGGATGTAAACGGCTTCGAGGAGGCTTCAATGAAAAAGCTCGGCCTTATTGATGAAATCATTCCGCGTTATCGTTCCACCTACTTTCAGCACATTTTTGCAGGCGGGTATTCAGCGGGATACTACAGCTATGTCTGGGCCGAGGTGCTGGACAAAGATGCCTTTGACGCCTTCCTGGAGACCTCTCTTTTCGATGCAGAGAAGGCCCTTTCCTTCCGCCGGAACATCCTTGAAATGGGAGGTGCGGAGGATGAAATGAAGATGTATGTGAACTTCAGGGGACACGAGCCAACCATTGAGCCCCTTCTAAGAGCGCGCGGCCTGAACTAA
>PDRI01000074.1 GCA_002748055.1 Bacteroidota bacterium
TGACCTTCCCCCCGGATTCATCCACTTACGTTTAGAGGTTCAGCCGTTTTTTTATCTTCTCCTAAAAGCTGGATAAATTCCAGGGGAGATATTCCACCCAGTGAACTATGTGGTCGGATTTCATTATATTCCAACCGCCATTCTTCGATGATTCGTTCTGCTTGGTCCAAAGAAATGAACCAGTTCAGGTCAAGGCATTCGTCTCTGAACTTGCCATTGAAGCTTTCGATATAACCATTCTCAGTCGGTTTCCCTTTGTTGATAAAGCTCAGTTGGATCCCGTGGGCATAGCACCACTGATCCATAATGCGGCCTGTGAACTCTGGACCATTGTCGCAGATAATCAGATCAGGGAATCCGTGACGCTCTCCAACTCGATCCAATACACCGGCAACGACAGATCCTGGTATCGACGTCGCAACATGAATCGCTAGAGCCTCCCGAGTGAAGATATCGATGACATTGAATGTTCTGAACTTGCCGCCTCCTGCAATTTTATCCGACACGAAATCCATAGCCCACTGTTGATTTGGTGCCGTAGGCTCTTTAGGTTTCTCGCGGGCTTCACTGCGAACTTTCTTGCGACGTTTCTTTCTGAGGGATAGCTCTTCCTCCCGATATATCCTCTCGACTTTCTTATGATTCACATCCGACCGTTCTCGGCGTACTAGATTAAAAATACGAGGGCATCCGAATCGAGGGTGTCTCTGAGCTAAGAATTTAATCCTTTCGCGAAGATCTATATCATCCTCGATACGGGATTCATACCGATAGGTGCTGCGATTCACCTGAGCAAGTCGGCATGCTCTTCTTTCTGATAGCCCGAAGGAATCCATCAGCGGCCTGACGGCACCTTGTCTTACTTCGGGCTTGAGAAGTTTTTTACCAGATCGTTGAGAGCAAGAATATCAAGAGCCTGATCAGCTACCAGTCGCTTCAGTTTCTGATTCTCCGATTCCAGCTCTTTCAATCGCTTAATATCACTGACGCCCATACCTGAATACTTCGCTTTCCAGTTGTAGTATGTCGCCTCGCTGATGCCGTACTTCCGGCAGGTTTCCAAAACCTTCGCACCGGCTACGACCTCGTTCAGAATCTGCACAATCTTCTCTTCCGAATACTTCTTCTTCATTCTGACCTCACTTCATTTTTCGGTCAGAACCTCTAAGTCTCTGTGGACTAGTTTTTAGGGGGAAGGTCACACCCACACCAAAAATCAATGCCCTCTACTTTACGCTTGAAAGTAATGAAGGTAGCTGCGGTGGTCCGATTCACTACCCGGAGAGTTTCCCCTATTGGGACATTTGGCGCCGAATGGTCTCGGCGCTAAAGGTATGTAATGGCATGTCGATTTTATGCCGCATTCCAGCATTTTTATTGCCAAATCATTCCTCGTGAAGAGTCTTTGAACCGGTATGGGTTTGCCCTTCCTGAAATCAGGCCGCCACTGGCTTGATTTCAGGCCGTCAAAATGCTGGTGAGAAATTCGAGCTAGACGGCCTGAGACCTTGCCTGGTGCCCGACAGCCTGGGGAAACAAGAAAATACAGCTCTCAGCTTCTCCATGTCGGCCTTTTCACGCCGTTTTCAGGCTCCAAGGCACCAAGGGGAAACCTTAGCAGAGTGCCCTGCAGCCTGGGGATGCGGCAAAGTCCCGGCTTTAATACTCGCCTTCGGCTCCACTTTCATAATACCGATTCAAATCGAAGGGTGAGTAAATACCCAGATCGGTAACAACGCCGCTTACCAGGTGGGGGGGGGTGATGTCGAAGGAAGGGTAGTAGCCTTTCACCCCTTCGGCGGCGGTGCGGACACCCATGGCCTGCAAGGGAAATTCAGGATCCCGTTGCTCGATTTTGATAGTGTCAACAACAGGATGCCCTTTATCCGGAGCCCCGGTGGCGAAATAGGGTATGCCCATGTAATTGGCAACAATCGCAATCTGGAAGGTTCCTATCTTGTTCACCACATGGCCGTCAAGACAGATAGCATCTGCGGCTGATGTGAAAACGTCTATCTTTTTGGTCTGCATTGTTACAGCTGGCATATTGTCGGTAATAACAGTTGTTTCGAATCCCATCTCACTGCAGACGGTGGCAGTAAGCCGCGCCCCCTGGAAGTATGGACGGGTCTCGGGGCAGAACACCTTGATGTTGTTGCCTCGTTCCCTGGCCACTTTAAGCATCATTCCAACAATGGTTTCACCAAAACACTGGGTCATGATATGGCCGTTTTTGGGAAACAGATCCACCAGATACTCGGCCATGGTGCGAATTTTGTCGTAGCGTTTGTTGTTCCTTTCAATGGTATCAAGAACAATCGCTTCTGAGACATCAGTCCCCGCGTCTATCGCCTTTTTCCCGGCCTCCAGGCTGGCGGAAGTAATCAACTTCATCCTCTCGACTGTGGTTGGCCGGGCATGGGCGATGGTGTGGGCAGCCTTGGTCAGATAGTCCTTCTGTTCTTCGGCGGGCTTCTCCCGGCATTCATAAGCCGCCAGGGCCATGCCCATAGCGGCGGCAGTATAGGGTCCGGCACTCTGGGTTACCATATCGGTGATAGCCTGAGTCACTTCCTGATGACTGTGACAGGTTACAAATGCCACGGTAGTGGGATACACCCGTCTGTCCAGGATCCGGACTTTGCCGTTCTCGTACCAGGCAACGTTCTCGTATTGAAGCATGAAAGCAAGGTCTTTATCTGAACGTTTCATGTCTTTGTTCCTTAATCGTACAGCCTCTTGAGTGCCCGGCTGACGTCGGCTTTGAGTTCATTCATGTCTATAGTGTGATAGACTCCGTTCTCATAAATTATCTCCCCGTCGGTCATGGTCATAACAACATCGCTTCCCTGAATGCTGTAAGCGAAGAGAGCCAGGCTGTCGAAGTTGGGGGTTAGATGAGGACGGTCCAGATCTATTGCAATAATGTCTGCCCGTTTACCGGCTTCGAGACTTCCAATGTCATCCCGCCGCATCATCTTCGCCCCGTTGACAGTGGCAATTTTGAAAAGCTCTTCAGGACGAATGATGGTTGGATCGTTGCAGTATCCTTTGTGAATGAGAGAGGCCAAATGAACTTCCTCGAAAAGATTGAGGTTGTTATTACTGGCCGCGCCGTCGGTTCCGATGGTGATATTGATGCCCTTATCCATCATTTTCCTGATAGGCGCAAATCCGGAACCCAGCTTTAAATTGCTGCTCGGATTATGAATAACGGTAACACCTTTTTCAGCCAAGAGATCTATGTCCTGGTCTTCTACGACAACACAATGGGCTGCCTGGCAGGAGCTGTCAAAGACTCCGGCATCGGCAAACCAGCGAGCAGGGGTTTTACCATATTTATTTTTGCAGTCATTGTGCTCCTTGGCGGTTTCCGACAGATGAATATGCATATGACCGCCAACGTCGTTACATTCCCCTGCAATTTCCCGGGTGACTCGTTCGGTAGTTGTGTATTCGGCATGAAGGGAGAAATCAATCCGTATACGGCCGTCATCATAACCATCGTAATTGTCGTAGAGGCTTTTAAACTCCTGATACCGGCTATTGTCCGCCAGGGACTCGTCAGGGTCGAAGGCCAATAACGCGCGAGTAAGGTTGGATTTGAGTTTCGCGCTGCAGACTTCCTCTGCGCTCCCTTCACTCATGTAGTACATGTCGGAAAAACATGTGGTCCCGGTACTAATCATTTCGGCAAGAGCGAGTCTGGTTCCTATCCGGACTGTCTCGGTATCCAGCTTCGCTTCAATGGGCCACATAGCTTCTTTGAGCCATCTTTCCAGGGGCAGCTCACTACCCAGCCCCCGAAGCAGAGTCATCGGGCTGTGACCATGACTGTTTATCAGTCCCGGCATCAGCAGCTTACCGGACATATCTTTTTCCACATCATAAGAATCATGGGGAACTGATTTTCCCACATACTTGATGTGTTTACCGTCTATTCCGAGAAAGCCCCTGGAAATATGAACCACCTCGTCTCCATTCAAAGTGAGAATATCGGCGTTTTTCAGTAGTGTCGTCATCGTTTTCACATCCTTCTAAGGATGGCTTTGCAGTAAGCCACGAATTGCCTGGATGATTTCCCGGCAATTTCGTCCACCTCTGATGCGCTAAGGGGCTGATCGAGCACACCTGCAGCCATATTTGTTATAAGTGACATTGCCAGCAGCGGCATGGAGCAGTGGGCGGCGGTAAGAGCCTCCGTGACTGTGGACATTCCCACCGCATCTCCTCCAAGAAGCCGCATGGCCCGAATCTCGGCATGGGTTTCAAACTGTGGTCCCGACCAGTAAAAGTAGATTCCTTCATGTACCTTCAATTCCGTTTCATTGGAAGCATCCCTTGCAATTGCCGCCAACTCTTTGGTGTACATGTTGCCGACGTCAAAAAAACGGGGTCCGAATTCGGGAATGTTCGGACCACGAAGCGGGCTGGCTCCCATAAACTTGATGTGATCGGTAATTATCATGATGTCGCCAGGTTGATAGGAAGTGTTGATGGCGCCGGCAGCGTTCGTGAGTATGACAGCTTTCACACCGAGTAACTTAAACACCCGAATAGGCGCCACGAGCTGCTCAAAGTCATAGCCTTCGTAGTAGTGGAAGCGGCCGGACATACATACAACTTTCTTTCCGCAGAGTTCACCAAGAATGAGTTTTCCCGCATGGGAATCCACTGTAGATACCAGAAAATTGGGAATGTCTTTATAGTCAATCTCAACCGGATGCTCAATTTCTCCGGCGAGTGGTCCCAAACAGCTGCCAAGAACAATGGCTACTTCCGGAGTGAAATCAATCTTACCCAGAATAAAATCGGCGCTTTTCTGAAAGGCGGCGTAACTGTAATCCATAGTTTCCCTCTCCATTAGTTTAATGTATTTCTGACGTCTTATACGCAGATAATTGTATTCCGCCAATCGGAGAATAGCAGCTACATAAGGAGTGGGCATTGTAAACTATCCTGGATGTTGGTGATCTGTAACATGTTTGCTGCTGACCGAGCCGTCCCTAAAAAGGATTTGGGTACCGCCCTACCCAAAGGATGAGCGGCGCCAAGAGCTCCGGCGGCCAAGGCAATAAATCCCCGGCGGGAACCTAACCGTGCATGGCGTCAATCTCATCCCGGCGCTCGGGGGTAAGAACTTTGACACCGCCGAGCATTGATCCCAGAAGTGTCATGTGAGCGGCCGCTTCAAGAACCTCCATTCTGTCGTAAGCCTGATGAAGGTTCCCGCCGACTGTGACAATGCCGTGGTTCTCCAGCAGTACTACATTCACCGTTTTATCCTGAAAAGTTTTTCCCACAATCTCGGCCAGCGAGTCGGTTCCCATACGGGCGTAGGGAGCCATTACCGGTTCACCGAGCATGTAGCGGGCTTCAGCAAGGATGTCGGTACGAATAGTTTTGTCAGAAGCGGTAAAGAGGCTCGCGTGGACCGGGTGGGCGTGAACAACGGCCCTTACATCCGGCCTTGCTTTCAATACCGCCAGATGCATTGCCGATTCAGTGCTGGTTTTCAGCTCCGGAGTCCTGTTCTCTCCGTCCATGGAAAGAATGGCGATATGTTCAGCCTGAAGATAGGCCTTGTCAATCGCCGAGGCAGTAAGAAGAACATCGTTCTCTCCAACCCGGCAGCTGATATTGCCTCCGGAACAGGTAGTCAGATGCCGTTCATAAAGCCGGCGCATGTAAGCCGCTGTCTGTGTCCGTTCTTCCTGGTATTTCATCGCTTAGGAATGTAATCAGAGAAGGAATAACTTTTCAACTCAATACCCGGTGGTACGGAACCCCAGTGCCTCGCAGCCTGGGGAATCACATCAAAAATGCGGGGAAGTGTCAAAACCGGAGCCTAAAACAGCTCATAAAGGCCCTTAGAACCGCCCGAAAGGCAGTATTTCGCCGCATCCCCAGGCTCCGTGGCACTAGGTACGGCTTCACCCAGAACCTCAAAGCCCTAAGACTGCCGCAGAGGCGCCGACCATGATTCGGTTAAAAAATATAAGAAATATGACTAATATTGAGTATTAGCCGATTTAATTCTTGGAATTTGGTAAATATCATGTATAATTGTTTACCACAAGGGAAAGTTGATGGATACCGAGTGGTCTGACAGAGTTAACCGCTACCGTGATGAGCTCTCCCGGGCAGAGACGGATTTTCTCCAATACGTCAATGCCAACCCGGAGCATGCTGCTTTCTCCTCTCAACGTGATTTGGCGGAGTTCTCCGGTATCAGCAAACCAGTGATAATCAGCTTTTTCCGTAAACTGGGATACGACGACTTTCGTACTTTTCAGGAGAGTGTGGAATCCTTTTTCTCCACCCATATTGATTCTTACCGTGCTGCCCAAGATGTCCAGAAACACGTATCTTCTGTAGAGGAGCTTGTAGAACACGCTTATGACGTGGATATGCGGAGCCTGGATCGGATGCGTTCCTCTCTGCCTGCTGATTTTCTTTCAACTTTTATCAGACGTGTTGCCGATGCTCCGTCAGTTTATGTTTCCGGGGTAAGCACCGGTTTTTATCCGGCCCACTACATTGCTCAGAGACTGAAGCGTTACCGGAAACCTTCGATTCTTCTTTCTCAGGATATGTCTCACTACGTGGATGAGCTTCATCCCCTTGAGGAAAACAGTGTTTTAATCGTTTTTCACTACAGTGACAACGATGATTACCTCTATCCTTTGCTGCGCTTTGCGCGGAAACGTGGTGCCTGGTCCATGCTGGCGGCAGACACGATTCACCCGGACTATGTGGCGGAAAGCCATACCTTTATTCACGTTCCCCGGGGAGAACTCGGGTTTAAAAACTCCATGGCAAATCCGATGACATTCGCAAATCTGCTTCTGCTGGCGATAGAGGTGGAGATGGGTGATGTTGTCAGAAAAGAATTACAGGAATTAGAGGACACCCGGAGAAACTGGGGTCCCGACGGGCAAGGAGGTTCGTATGTCTAAGAAAATGGCGGTAGCTGTACTCGTAATGATGATTGCGGGTGGGGCTCTCTTCGGGTCAGGAAACACGGAAGCTCAAACCGAGGATGTTACCATCAAGGTGGCGTATCCCATCGCGGTAGATGCTCCGGTGTCGGAAATCCTGAACGGTTTTGCCGCTCAGTTTGAATCAGAACACCCCGGAGTAACGGTTGAGACCGTCTATGCCGGCGGATACAAAGACGTCAAAACGATGGTTCAAACCACAATTGACGGCGGTGGAGACGCACCAGCCCTGGCGGTGATGCTTGCCACCGACCTTTTTGATTTGGCAAACGCGCAGTACATCGAACCCATGACTGATTACATCAAGGAGCAGGGAGCCGGCTATGAGAGCCGCTTTATTCAGGCTTTCATGGATAACTCCTATTACAACGATGAAACCTGGAGTCTCCCGTTCCAGCGCAGTGCGGTAATCCTCTATTACAACGCCAGTCTTTTAAAGGAAGCGGGTATCACTCCTCCTTCAAATCTGGATGATCTTGCTGCGGCTGTAGAGGCCTTGACTGTTCGTGACGGAGAGAATGTTACACGCTGGGGGATTGAGTGGCCTTCCGGCTGGCCGTACTGGCTGTTCCAGCCTCTTGCCATGGCAGAGGGTCAAAACATTGTTGGTGCTGGTGACGCGGAAGTCTTTTTTGACGATCCCGCAGTTATCAAAGCTATTGACTACTACAACAGCCTCTCTCATACCTACGGAGCCATGCCGAAAGG
>PDRI01000075.1 GCA_002748055.1 Bacteroidota bacterium
TGGATTTCGACAAGGAAAAAGAAGAGATCCTTGTGACGATCCAAAAGAAGGATGCTGCACTTCCCGGTGGAAAGCCTGAACTGCCCGAATAAACCCGGGCAGCTCTCCCGAACAGAACTCAGACCACCCGGCCGTAGAGATCGAACGCTTCGGCCTGGTCGATGCAGACCTCATAAAAGGATCCAATCGACAGTTCCTGCTCATTGAAGATCAATACCTCATTGTCCACTTCAGGTGAATCGTATTGGGTACGGCCCACATAATAATCCCCTTCCAGCTTGTCGATTAACACTTTAAAGGTCTTGCCGATTTTCTCCTGGTTCAGATTAAATGAGATTTCCTGCTGAATCTCCATGATTTTAGAGGCCCGTTCCCGTTTTATGTGCTCGGGTATTTCGTCCCTGTACTGGAGATAGGCCGGCGTATCTTCTTCATGTGAATAGGCGAAAACCCCGAGGCGGTCGAAACGGAATTCCTCTATGTATTCGCAAAGCTCCTTATAGGCCGCTTCTGACTCACCCGGAAAGCCCGTTAACAGGGTTGTACGGATACAAACATCCGGCACCTTTTCTCTGAAAGCATTCAAAAGACTCTCCAGTTTTTGCCTGCTGTGCCTTCTGCCCATGGCAGAAAGTACCTCGTCATTGATGTGCTGTACGGGAATATCGAGATAGTTGCAAATCTTCTCCTCAGAAGCCATCAGGTCAATCACCTCCCTGGGGAAGCCCAGGGGATAGGCATATTGAAGGCGGATCCATTCAAGCCCCTCAATCTTCACCAGTTCCCTCAGTAAATCGGGCAGCAATTGCTTGCGATTCAAGTCTTTGCCATAAGAAGTCAGATCCTGGGCGATCAGGATCAACTCCTTTGTACCCGCCTCCACCAGCTTTGCAGCTTCCTCGAGCAGGGTCTCCACCGGGATGCTCCTTTGAGGCCCCCGAATACCCGGAATGGCACAAAAGGAACAGCTTCGGTTGCAGCCCTCCGCAATCTTCAGGTAGGCGTAGTGTTCAGGGGTGCCCAAGACCCTGTCGGTTTCCAGTTCAGGTTTGTAGTCACAGCTGCTCTGGTCCAGAACCTTCTCCAGGTCCCAAACACCGAAATAGGCATCTACAGAAGGAAGCTCGAGCTCAAGCTCATCACGGTAACGCTCCGAGAGGCATCCCATAACATAGAGTTTCTTCAGACGGCCTTTCTTTTTCTCTTCAAGACAGGCCATAATGGTTTCCACCGATTCTTCCTTGGCATCGAGAATGAAGCCACAGGTATTCAGGATAACGATATCAGCCGGCTTGTCATAGCTATCGTGCATCACGTGATGACCGGCAGCCTGGTATTGAGCAAGCAGATGCTCCGAATCGACAAGGTTCTTCGAGCATCCAAGGGTAATAATATTGATGGTCATTATTGACTGAAAAGGCTGTCAACAAATTCCTTACGGTCGAAAACCTGCAGGTCTTCCACCCGCTCTCCTATCCCGATGTATTTGACCGGGATTCCAAACTGGTCCGAAATACCAAGCACAACCCCGCCCTTGGCTGTTCCATCAAGCTTGGTAAGAGCCAATGAGTTAACTTCCGTTGCTTTGGTAAACTGACGCGCCTGTTCAAAGGCATTTTGTCCTGTTGAGCCATCCAGCACCAGCAAAATCTCGTGGGGAGCCTCAGGCACAAGCTTTTGCATTACGCGCTTGATCTTTGAGAGCTCGTTCATCAGGTTCACTTTGTTGTGCAAACGGCCGGCGGTATCGATGATAACCACATCATGTCCTCCGGACACAGCCGAAGCAAGCGTATCATAGGCCACAGAAGCCGGATCGGAACCCATCTCCTGTTTTACGATATCGACATTCACACGATTGGCCCAGATGTTCAATTGGTCGACTGCAGCAGCCCGGAAGGTATCGGCTGCCCCCAGGATCACCTGCTTCCCGGCTGAACTGAAATGATGCGCCAGCTTTCCAATGGTGGTGGTCTTCCCCACCCCATTTACACCTACGACCATGATTACATAAGGCTTTGCAGGCAGCTCATCCTCAAAACCTCTTACCAGTCCGGCGGCATTCTCTTCCAGGAGTGCGGCGATCTCCTCTTTCAGGATTGCATTAAGTTCATTGGTATTCAGGAACTTATCTTTCGAAACCCGATTCTCGATCCTTTCAATAATACGCAGGGTGGTTTCCACACCAACATCGGAAGAGATCAACACCTCCTCCAGATTATCCAGGACCTCATCATCCACTCGAGACTTCCCTACCACTGCCCGGGACAGCTTCCTGAATACACTTTCCTTGGTTTTTTCCAGGCCCTTATCCAGATTCTTTTTCTTATCGGAAGAGAATATGCCCATGATGTACAGATATAAAAAAAGCTCTCTTTTTCAAGAAAGCTTTATTAATGAATATGATATCAGACGATTACTTGCTGAAAAAATCATTCAGGTTGTCGTTATGTACAACTTCCTCTTCAAAAACATAAGCGCCGGTCTTTGGTGAACGCACCATCTTGATGCACTTGGTGAAATTCCGGCCTTCACCCGTCTGCAGCGATGCAACTACTTTCTTAGCCATTTCTCAGATCTTATTTAATTTCACGATGAAGGGTTACTTTTCTCAAAATCGGGTTGTACTTCTTCAGTTCCATCCGCTCAGGCGTATTCTTCCTGTTCTTGGTTGAGATATAACGAGAAGTCCCGGGCATACCACTTTCTTTGTGCTCGGTGCACTCCAGAATTACCTGGACCCTGTTTCCTTTACCTTTCTTAGCCATTTCCTACGTTGAATTAATAAGATTTCAGAAATCCTTTCTTAACGGCATCGTCCAGCGTTGCTTTCAGTCCGTTCTTATTGATGGTACGAATCCCCTGGGCAGATACGCGAAGGGAAACATAACGATCTTCCTCGGGAAGATAAAACTTCTTGTCGAAAAGGTTGGGCTGGAAAGTCCGCTTAGTCCTTCTCTTCGAGTGGGATACATTATTCCCGACCATCATCTTTTTTCCTGTTATCTGACAAATTTTCGACATTTTTCCTATTGAATTTCAGATCAATTCTTCTAACGAGGCGCAAAGTACGTCAATATTTATGAAATATTCAAACAAACGGGGCAAAAAAGATGTGAATAAAAGCGATTTAGCCCGGAAAGCCGAGGACCAACCTACGCAGGCTCTGCATGGCCGAAAAACTGGCCTGGTCAATTATGCGCTCCCTGGTTCCAATAAATCTGAATACTTTTGAAAAGCACTTCTCTCCGTATGCCACTGCAATCCAGACGGTTCCCACCGGTTTCTCTTCCGAGCCGCCTCCCGGACCGGCGATTCCCGACAGGGCAATGCTACAATCGCTCCCAAAACAATCCATGGCCCCACGGGCCATCTGCTCCACAACTGCCCTGCTCACGGCCCCCTCTTTAGCGATCAGGTCTTCATCGACCTTGAGCAGCGTCGACTTGATTTCGTTCTGGTAAGCCACTACTGCCCCCTGAAAGTAGGCGGAAGCTCCCGGAACCGAGCTGATAAGCCGGGCCACGTTCCCACCTGTGCAGCTTTCGGCAGTTGAAACACTCAGTTTCTGCTCGAGCAGAAGGTCGCCCAGGGCTTTCTCAAGCCGGACATCATCGTATCCGAATACATGTTCTGGTATGATTTCCAAAAGCTTATCAATACTTACCTTCAGTATATCTTGAGCATCTTTTGCCCTTTGGTCATAAACCGAAAGCCGAAGGCGAACGATGCCCGGCCTGGGCAGGTAGGCCAACCTGGTGCCCTCGGGAAGCCCGGCCTCCCACTCTTTCAGTGTCTCGGCCAGGTAAGACTCAGGAACGCCCTGGGTCATCACGGTCCGGTGCATTACCCGGGGCTCATCGATCCTTTCCCTGATGCGGGGGATCACCTCTTCCTCCATAATGCCCTTCATTTCGTAAGGTACACCAGGCAGGGAAACAAGCACGGAGGCCTTTTGCTCAAACCACATACCGGGTGCGGTGCCATGCCTGTTCATTAAGACCTCACAGGCATCGGGTACATCGGCCTGTTGCCTGTTCGATTCAATCAACTCCCATCCCCTCTTTCTGAAAAGCGCTGTGATTCGTTCAAGCACCCTTTCGTCGGTCACCATCTTCGATCCAAAATAGTCCGCCAGGGTTTGTTTGGTCAGATCGTCCTTTGTCGGACCCAGCCCACCCGTCATGATCAGGAAATCGTAGTTAGCGATAAACCGATTCAGGGTAGCCCTGATCTGTTCGGGCCTGTCGGAGATCGAAACCATTTCTCCAACCTGCACACCCAGCTCATTCAGCGCAGCTGCAATCCACACCGAATTGGTGTCGGTCACCTGTCCGATAAGAATTTCATCCCCTACAGCAATGATCGCAGACCTCAAAACGACATTATTTAGCGTCCGGTATTATCTTTACTTTATAATTTGTCAAAGGTATTCATAAGATATGAATCGCAAAAATCCCGAAACCACCCCGCCTGAGGATCTGCTTGCCTTTGCAGAACGCTTTATTAACAGCACCTCCAGCCATCTCTTTCTCACGGGGAAGGCCGGAACCGGTAAAACAACCTTTTTACGTGAGCTGGCTGCAAGTACCCACAAACAGTTTGTGATCGTAGCCCCAACCGGCATCGCGGCACTCAATGCCGGCGGTGTTACCATTCACTCCCAGTTCCTCTTCCCGTTTGGCAGCTTCGTCCCTGTTCGCGATCCTGCCGGCCATTTCGGGACCTCGACCCATTTCTATACCCAGCATACCCTGAGCCGAAGTCACCCGCTTAACAGCGTTCGGAAACAGGTCCTTCGGGCCACCGACCTGCTCATTATCGATGAAGTAAGCATGCTGAGGGCCGACCTGCTCGATGCCATCGATTACCGGATGCGAAGTGCCAAAGCCAATCACTCACGCAGCTTTGGCGGAGCCCAGGTCCTGATGATCGGTGACCTCTATCAACTTCCTCCCATCGTCAGAGACGATGAGTGGGCCGTTCTGCAAAATTACTACAGGAGCATGCATTTCTTTGAAGCCCTGGCACTGAAGCGCGACGGCATGGTTTGCATCGAGCTGCAAAAGATATTCCGACAAAAGGACAGCAGCTTCATTTCCATTCTGAACAGGCTGCGAAGCAACACGGCTACTGCACACGATATTGCGGCCTTAAACAAGCACTACCAGGCCGACAGCCAGGCCGAAACTGAGCGAGGCACCATTACCATTACCACCCACAATTACAAGGCCGATGCCATCAATGCCCGCGAACTGGCAGCCCTGCCCGGAACCCTCCATCGCTTTCGGGCCGAAACCCATGGTGATTTTCCCGAAAAGCTTTACCCTATGCCCGATACGATTGAACTAAAGGAAGGGGCCCAGGTGATGTTTGTCCGGAACGATACAAGCGAGGACAAGGCCTACTACAATGGAAAGCTTGCCCGGGTAAGTGCTATCCAGGACGAGTTTATAAGCGTTTCAATGGACGATGGCGAAACCGAGCTGGTGCTTCGAAAAGAGGAATGGTCGAACAAAGAATATGTTTTGAAAGAAGAGACCAGGGAGCTGGAAGAAGAGGTTCGCGGCACCTTCGAACAGTATCCCGTTAAGCTGGCCTGGGCAGTTACGGTCCATAAGAGCCAGGGGCTCACGTTCGACCGGGCCATCATTGATGTGGGTCAGGCCTTTGCCCCCGGCCAGGTTTATGTTGCCCTCAGCCGGCTGCGCAGCCTCGAGGGCCTGATTCTGCGCACCCGTATTACTCCCGGCGCTATTTCCACTGACCAGAACGTACTCTCCTTCTCGAAACAATGGGAAGACCAATCCGGCTTGTCCCGCCACCTGGAGCACCACCAGTATCTCTTCCTCGAGCGGATTCTGGATACGAGCTTCGATTTTTCCGGAATAGAGCGTCAACTGGATTACTTTCAGCAAACGACTTCCGGAAAGCTGGTTTTTGATGATGATTCCATGCGACAGGCCATAGGCAAATTGCAGGCAAACTTCAAAACAGAACGGAACAACACCGCGACCTTCCGAAAGCAACTCCGCACCCTGCTGCACCAACAGCAGGGCCAACTGCTCATCGAGCGCATCGAACGCGGCAGCGCCTATTACCGTGCCTTCATGGAAAAAAACCTCGGCATCCTGCTTAAGCACCATGCCGAAGTTGAGCGCTTCACGCGCAGCAAAACCTACCGCAATGCCCTCTCCGAGATCGACACCTCGCTGATGAAGGCCCTGGATTCGATTGAGAAGGCCGCTGCTCTGACCGAGAGCATCCTCACCGGACGCCGCATTGCGGGTATCGAAGACATGGAACACAGGCGGCATGAGCGAAGGATGGCCCTCTACGAGGCTGCTCAACGCTCGGCCGACGAAAACCCGAAGCTCGGTAAAAGGAAGAGAGCGACCGGCACCGGCAAAAACGTCGGGAAACCCTCTGCAAGGGCAAAAAAATCACGAAAACAGAAAAAGCCCAAGGGCCAGACCTACCGCGAAAGCTATGCACTTGCGAAGGAAGGTAAGCATGCTGCTGAAATCGCAAAACTCCGGGGACTCGCCCTATCCACCATTGAGACACATCTGGCCCGAGGCATTGGGGAAGGAGAACTGGATATCGCGGATTTCGTTTCGAAGGAAGCAATCGAAGAGTTAAGCGCTGCCATGAGCAGCCCGCATAAGGGGATCAACGGAATCTACCATGCACTAGAGGGAAAATACAGCTACAACACCATTCGCATGGTCCTGGCCTATGTCGAACGACACAAATCCTGAAAGATGGAAGCAAACTCCGAATAATTCACTACTTTTATGCCCTCTGCGGGAGTAGCTCAGTGGTAGAGCATCAGCTTCCCAAGCTGAGGGTCGCGGGTTCGATCCCCGTTTCCCGCTCGCAGATTTTCCAGGGGCCCGGCCTTCCAAGAGGCAGGGCCCCTGATTGTTTCATTGGAATTGGTAAAACCAATAAGGCTGTTTGGCCCCTGCGAACGCTTTACTCTTATACAAACGGAGGTGCAACAATGCAATGATAAGCCGGGACCTTTCTGATACGAATTCCTGACTGCCCGGCTGCCCGACCAGAACCAGCTGGTAGAGCCCTTGTTTTGGATTACCAGAATATGTATATACATTTGAACAATAATGCGCTTTTCGAGTTAAGTAGAAAACTATGAAACTATCCATCGACCACGGAAGCTCGGTACCTTTGTATCTGCAGGTGGAAGATCTGTTGAGAAAACTGATTACGCTGCCGGAATACCAGAACGGGAAATTACTTCCGAATGAAACCGAGATGGCCAACAAGTTGGGAATCTCACGAAATACATTGAGGCAGGCAACGAACAAACTGGTTTATGAGGGACTCCTGTTCAGAAAAAAGGGCGTTGGCACCATTGTGACACGACCTGTGGACAGCAAGGCCAAAAACTGGATGAGCTTCACCCAGGAAATGAAATCAAAGGGTGTCGATGTGGTCAATTATGACATCGAACTCTCGTGGGTTCATCCGCAAAAAGGGGTGGCTGAATTCCTGAGTATCAGCGAAGAATCCAAGGTATTAAAAATGGAGCGCCTGCGAGGAAACAAAGAGGGTGCCTTTGTCTACTTTGTTTCATTCTTTCATCCGCGTATAGGGCTAACCGGAACAGAGGACTTTAGCCGCCCCCTGTATGAAATCCTACAGCAGGACTATGCGGTAGT
>PDRI01000076.1 GCA_002748055.1 Bacteroidota bacterium
AACTTTGCGCAGGAGACCTTCTGATGGTTGTTAAAAACAACTATTTCTGGAAAGATGACCAGAAAAAGATCGATTTTATTGCAAACGGAGACATTCTGAAGGTTGAACGGCTTATTCGCATTGAGGAAGTATATGGCTATCGCTTAGCCACCGCAACGGTGCGCTTCCCCGATTACCACGATCTGGAGATGGAAGTCAGACTGCTCCTTAATGTCATTGAACTAGAAGGGCCTTCGCTGGGGAGGGAAGCGCAGAAGGAATTGTTCCGGGCCATCGCCGAAGACTACCCTGAAGCGGGAAACCGGCGCCAGCTTTCGCAAAAGCTGGCAGAGGACCCCTATTTCAATGCGCTGCAAGTAAAGTACGCCTATGCCCTGACCTGCCATAAAGCTCAGGGCGGGCAGTGGAAAGCTGTCTTCTTTGACCAGGCTCACTTCAGCAGGGACATGTTGGATACAGCATACCTGCGATGGCTGTACACGGCCTTCACCAGGGCTTCGGAAAAGCTGTATCTGCTAAACTTCTCGCCGGATTTTATTCCCCAATAATCTTTACCAGCACACGCTTTCGGCGTTTACCGTCGAACTCGCCATAGAAAATTTGTTCCCAGGGGCCAAAGTCCAGTTTTCCATCGCTTACGGCCACAACGACCTCCCGGCCCATGATGGTCCTTTTCAGATGGGCATCGGCATTGTCTTCAAAACCATTGTGCCTGTATTGCTCATAAGGCTTTTCCGGGGCTAGTTTTTCCAGCCAGACTTCAAAATCGTGATGCAATCCCGATTCATCGTCGTTTATAAACACGGAGGCGGAAATGTGCATGGCATTGCATAAGACCATGCCCTCCCTGATGCCACTCTCGCTCAGGCATTGCTCCACCTCCGGAGTAATGTTTATAAGCTGCCTTCGTTTGGGGATATCGAACCAGAGTTCCTTTCTGTAACTTTTCATCATTTAAGATTTAGTGCGTTTTTCAGGCCATCAATTTTGTCCATTAATTTTTGCTTCAGCGCAGGGTAGGAGGCCCGGTCATCAAGCTTCTCGTATACGCTGAAATAGAACTTAATTTTTGGTTCGGTACCCGAAGGCCGTACCGAGATTTTACTTCCATCTTCGAGAAGGAATTGCAGGACATTGGATGAAGGCAGGTCGATCGGGCTTTTTTGTCCGCTTTTCACGTCGAGGCTTTCACCACAGAGGTAATCACGTATGGTCCGAACAGCCGAACCACAGAGTTCTTTCGGCGGATTTGAACGGAATGCTGCCATCATTTGCTGGATTTCTTCTGCACCCGATTTCCCTTTTCGCACCACGTTGATAAGGCTTTCCTGATAGCAGGAGAATTTCAGGTACATGTCGAGCAAAACATCATAGAGGTTTTTCCCCTGGTGCTTCGCCCAGGCCGCCATCTCGGCAATTATGCTGCATGAAGAAACGGCATCTTTGTCCCTGACAAAATCCCCAACCATAAAGCCATAGCTTTCCTCACCCCCGCCAATGAACACTTTGTCGGCTTCATTTTGCCTGATCATGTCGGCAATGAATTTGAATCCTGTCAGGACATCATAGTAAGGGACCTTGTAGTGTCGGGCCATGTCGGCAATCAGTTCGGTCGTAACGATGGTCTTTACCATGTACTCCTTACCTGTTAACTTCTTCCTCCCGGACCACTGAGAAAGCAAATAGTAGGAGAGCAATGCAGCAGTCTGGTTGCCGTTTAGCAAGGTGAGTTTTCCTTCGTTGTCACGAATGGCAATGCCCACCCTGTCGGCATCCGGATCTGTGGCCATGACCAGGTCTGCTCCAACTTCATCGGCCCGCTTCAAGGCCAGGTTAAGGGCTGCACTTTCCTCGGGATTGGGCGATTTAACAGTGGGGAAGTTTCCATCGACAACATCCTGCTCCGGGACATTGTAGATTTCTTTGAAGCCCATCTGACGAAGCGCCATGGGAACGAGTCGAACACCTGTACCGTGAATGGGGGTATAGACGATCTTTACATCCGCGTTAGCGGCGATCAGTTCGGGGTTAATACTTTGTTTTACAACCTCTTCGATATAGCGCTTGTCCATGTCTTCACCCAGGCTGATGATTTTCGATTTGTCGCCCTCGAATTTCACCTCCGAGATGGATTGAATGGCCTGTACTTCTTTAATGATATTTACATCGTGGGGGTTGATAATCTGTCCGCCATCTTCCCAGTAAACCTTGTAACCGTTGTATTCCTTGGGATTGTGGGACGCTGTCACAACTACCCCGCTCTGGCAGCCCAGTTCCCGAATGGCAAAGCTTAGTTCAGGCGTAGGCCTGAGGGCATCGAACAGATAGGCCCTGATTCCATTTGCAATGCAAATCTGGGCTGTGATTTCGGCGAAACGTTCTGCATTGTTCCTGCAGTCGTGCGCAATGGCAACACTGATTTCGTCCCGGCCGGCAAATTGCTTAAGGAGGTAATTGCAAAGCCCCTGGGTGGCCATTCCTACTGTGTAGACGTTCATCCGGTTGGTGCCGACACCCATAATGCCACGTAGTCCGCCTGTGCCAAACTCCAGGTTTTTATAAAAGCATTCGACAAGCTCTTTTTCATCTTCCGCCATCATGCGACGAATTTCACGCTTCGAAGCTTCATCAATCGGGCTGTCGAGCCAGGACTGTGCGCTGTCGTACACTTGCTTCATCATTTCCTTGTTGTCCATCTGTTAAGACTTTGATTGGTTACAATAATTTTTTTAAACAGTGGTGCAGGCTGTCGCGCCAATAGGGGACCTCTACACCATAAACCTCTTTGATCTTGGCTTTGTCAAGGACGGTATAAGCGGGTCGTCTGGCGGGCGTGGGAAACTCCCTGCTTCGGACCGCTTCAATCCGGCTTTTGCTTTTCAAATGTTGGGCAATCTCCATACCCAGGTCGTACCAGGAGCATACCCCTTCATTGCTGTAGTGAAAAATGCCCGGAACAAAGACGCTCCTGCCGGAGGCCAGATCGGAGACTATTTTCATAATGGCTTTGGCAAGGTCCCCGGCGTAGGTGGGTGTGCCCACCTGGTCGTAAACAATACGGAGGTCTTCATGCCTGTCCAGCCGGTTAATGATTCCCTTGACAAAGTTTCTGCCAAATATACTATAGAGCCAGGATGTCCTGATGATGAGTGCATCTTCACAATCGTGAAGCATTCGCTCACCCTCCAGCTTCGATTTTCCATAAAAGCTCAGCGGGCTTACAGGGTCTTCTTCTTTCAGTGGCCTGGCCAGGGTTCCTTCAAAGACATAGTCGGTAGAAATATGAATCAGTTTTGTTCCCGGACAGTCCCGAAGGACTTCCCTCAGGTTGGCCGGAATGTTCCGGTTCAGAAGCATGGCTTTCTCCCGCTCTTCTTCGGCATGGTCTACATGGGTATAGGCGGCACAATTCACAATGTAGTCTGCGGGCTTTTCCTTCAGATAGGCCCTGAGCGCATCCATGTTTGTCAGATCAAGCTCTTCAATGTCGGCAAAGCTGTAAACTTCCCCATACCGGGGGCTCAGGTTTTTGAATTCCCTGCCCAGTTGCCCGCTGGCGCCCGCAATGAATACCCTTTTCGTAGTTGCCACCCTAAAGGTCTTTTAGCAAAGGTAAAGATAAGTCCTTGTCGGAGACAATCATATTCCTGCTATCGAGCCTCCAGTCGATATTCAGGGAAGGATCGTTGTAGCGGATACCGGCCTCCGCATCGGGATGATAATAAGCATCGCATTTATACATAACACTGGCCCGGTCTGAAAGGACAGAAAAGCCATGGGCAAAACCAGCCGGAATGTACAACTGCTTCAGGTTCTCCGAAGACAGTTCTATCCCATACCATTTTCCATAGCTCCGGGAATCTGGCCGAAGGTCAACAGCCACATCGTAAATCAGGCCATCCAATACCCTCACCAGCTTGGCCTGGGCATGTGGGGGGCGTTGATAATGCAGGCCGCGAATGACGCCGTATTGTGACTGCGACTGGTTATCCTGGACAAAAGTCCTGAGTATTCCGGCCTCCCCGAATTCCGATGCCCGGAAGCTTTCGAAGAAAAAACCACGTTTGTCTTTGTACACGACTGGTTCAAAAACCAGCAAGCCTTCAATAGCTGTCGTTTTTCGCTTCACAGTTAGATATCTGAAAGAAGAATACGTTCATCCGCAATGCCCAGCAGGTATTGGCCATAGGCACTTTTTTCCAGCTGCTTTGCAAGGAAGAGCAATTGTTCTTTGGAAATATAGCCCATTTTGTAGGCGATTTCCTCGATACAGGCAATTTTCAGCCCCTGCCTTTGTTCAATGGTGGCCATGTAGTTGGCAGCCTGCAGCAGGCTCTCATGGGTGCCGGTATCCAGCCAGGCCATCCCTCTCCCCATAATACTGACATGCAGCTGATCTTCCTCCAGGTAGAGGCGATTCAGGTCGGTGATTTCCAGTTCGCCCCGGGCCGAGGGCTTTAAGCGGGCGGCCTTTTCACATACGCTCTTGTCATAAAAATACAGGCCGGTTACCGCGTAATTTGATCTGGGTTCTGCGGGTTTTTCCTCCAGACTGAGCACCTTGCCACTGCCATCGAATTCAGCCACGCCATAACGTTCCGGATCGGTTACATAGTAACCGAATACCTGTGCCCCCCTGTTCAGCGTTGCAGCCTTTTGCAACATTTGCGACAGCCCGTGGCCGTAGAATATGTTGTCTCCCAGTATCAGGCATACGGCTTCTCCGGCAATGAATTCTTCCCCAATGAGAAAGGCCTGAGCCAGCCCGTCTGGCGAGGGTTGAATGGTATAAGCGAGTTGCAGGCCAAGCTGGGAACCATCGTCCAGGAGGGTCTGATACAGGTGCAGGTCCTCCGGAGTGGAAATAATCAGGATGTCCCTGATTCCGGCCAGCATCAGGACGGAGAGGGGATAGTAGATCATGGGCTTGTCATAAACGGGGAGGATCTGCTTGGATACTGCCCTGGTAATGGGGTAGAGCCTGGTGCCAGAGCCTCCGGCCAAAATGATGCCTTTCATTTTTTCAACAGGGATTTGAAGTAATGGATCGTTCGTTCAAGGCCTGCTTCAAGCTCGATGGTGGGCTCCCAGCCATCCAGCTTTTCTCTGGCCAGGGAAATGTCCGGTTTTCGTTGAGCAGGGTCGTCCTTGGGCAGGGGAAGATGGACGAGCCTCGACTTTGATCCGGTCAGTTTTAAGACCTTTTGAGCGAGCTCAAGCATGGTAAACTCTGCAGGATTCCCGAGGTTTACGGGGCCCTGAAAGTGCTCATCCGAATCCATCATCCTGATCATGCCCTCAATCAGGTCATCAACGTACTGAAAGCTGCGTGTCTGGGTTCCATCCCCGTAGATGGTCAGGTCTTCACCTTTCAGGGCCTGAACGATGAAATTAGATACGACCCGTCCGTCGTTGGGATGCATCCGGGGGCCATAGGTGTTGAAAATCCTTACAATTTTGATTTTGACATTGTTCTGTTTGTGGTAATCCATGAAAAGGGTCTCTGCGCATCGCTTCCCCTCGTCATAACATGAACGGGTGCCGATCGGATTGACGTTTCCCCAGTATTCTTCCTTTTGAGGATGAACGGTAGGGTCACCATAGACTTCACTGGTAGAAGCCTGCAGAATCGGGGCCCGTATTCGCTTTGCCAGGCCAAGCATATTGATGGCACCCATTACCGAAGTCTTAACCGTCTTTATGGGATTGTACTGGTAATGGATGGGCGATGCCGGGCAGGCCAGGTTATAGATTTCATCGACTTCGACATAGAAGGGCGAGGTCACGTCGTGCCGGATCAGTTCAAAATACGGGTTCTTAAGCAGGTGTACGATGTTTCGTTTCGCACCTGTAAAGTAATTGTCCATGCAAAGCACCTCGTTTCCCTCATCAAGCAGCCTTTCACAGAGATGCGAACCGAGGAATCCGGCACCACCGGTAATTAGAATCCTTTTCATTTGGCGGGACTAACCGGGGCTTTGCCAATGCTGAAATAGGTGAAGCCATATTCGAGCAATTCTTCTGTGTCGTAAATGTTACGGCCGTCAAAAATCACTTTGTTGCTCATCAGTTTTTCCAGCATACGGTAGTTGAGTACCCTGAATTCGGGCCATTCCGTAACCACAACGAGGCCATCGGCATCCACAAGAGCTTCATATTTGTCATTGCATAGCTCGATCCGGTCTCCCAAAAGGCGTTTTGCTTCATCCATGGCCACCGGATCATAGGCCTTGATTTCTACCCCTTCCGTTGTCAGGTCATTAATGATCTTTAGCGAAGGCGCCTCCCTCATGTCATCGGTATGGGGTTTGAATGAGAGCCCCCAGAGTCCCAGTTTCTTTCCTTTCAGCCTGCCCTCGAAATAGGCCTTCACTTTCTTTGGAATCACTTCCTTTTGTTTTTCATTTACCCGTTCAACTGCTTTCAGGATTTCCAGCGACTGTCCGAACTCATCGCCCGTTTTGATCAGGGCTTTTACATCTTTTGGGAAACAGCTGCCCCCATAACCTGCTCCCGGATAGATGAATTTATTTCCGATGCGGGTATCGCTGCCTATGCCTTTTCTAACCTTATCGACATCTGCACCAACGATTTCGCACAGATTGGCGATGTCGTTCATGAAGCTGATCTTGGTGGCCAGCATGGAATTGGCCGCATATTTCGTCATTTCTGCCGAAGTAATATCCATGAAAACGATGGGATGCCCGTTCAGAAGGAAGGGTTTGTAAAGCCTTCTCATGATTTTCTCGGCCCGTTCCGAATCCGTCCCGATGACAATTCTGTCGGGTTTCAGGAAATCGTTGATCGCTGCACCTTCTTTCAAAAACTCCGGGTTGGAGGCTACATCAAAATCGATCCTGGCATTGCGCGATTTCAAGGCTGATGCCACCCTTGCCCTGACCTTTTCTGCGGTTTTTATGGGGACCGTGCTTTTGGTGGCCACTACCAGGTAGTCCTGCATATACTTTCCTATATCATCGGCCACAGCAAGCACGTATTGAAGGTCTGCACTTCCATCTTCATCAGGGGGAGTCCCCACGGCTATAAACACCGCTTCACAGTCGATGATGCTTTCCTTAAGACTTGTGCTGAAATGGAGCAGACCCTTTTCAACATTGCGCTTCAACATGTTCTCAAGGCCCGGTTCATAGATGGGGATGATGCCCTTTTTCAAATTCTCAATCTTGTTTTTATCAATGTCCACACAGGTAACCGTGATGCCGGTCTCTGCAAAACAGGTTCCCGAAACCAATCCTACATAACCAGTTCCAACAACAGCAATTTTCATATCCGTTTTTTTTGAGTCAAAGCGTAAAGTTAGTTTTTTCACGAAGATTGTGAACTATGTTTTTAAGAATATGACGGGCTATTTCTGCCGCATAATTGGTCTGGCTTATTTGCTGTTTAATAAGGATTTATGTAAATTTGCGCCTTGTTTAAGCATATATAATGTCTAACTTATTAGTTTAAAAGTATTTATCGAATGTCAGAAAAAGAAAAAGATGCGCTCAATGAAGCTGCAGATGAGCAGCAGAAGGCTGAAGCGCAGGTAAATGAACAAGCTGCGGATGAACAGCTGGTTGAAGCAGCCGCAGAACAACTAAGCGAAGTAGCTGTTGCTGAAGAGCAGCCCGAAGAGAAA